>JANPEL010000152.1:0-15657 GCA_031431925.1 Gemmatimonadota bacterium
AGAAACCCAAAATCCCGTCCCTATTCTGTGTCCTAACAAGGAAGCCTCGGACAGCGCCTGCCGATACTCGTCGTTCGATGGAGTACGGTCTACATCCTAGTAGCTAGCAGAAGGGGTGGGTGTCGAGCGCGAACATCCTTCGAGAGCCGGTCCGCTCGAATCGGACCGCTGAATCGGGTAGATGCGGCCCGATGCCTCGAAGCGCTCGCTCGCGAACGCCAAGCCCCCGGTCCGCGACGCTCTCTACCTCCGCCTCCGCCAGTGGTTCTACCCCCTCGCCGAGTGCCGAGTGCCGAGCGCCGAGCGCCGAGTACTATATTCCAGCATGATCCCTCAGGATTTCGTCGGCCGAGTGGCCTTGATCACCGGCGCGTCTCGCGGGCTCGGCCGAGCCGCGGCGGCGCGATTACTCGAGCGCGGGGCCTCGGTGGCCGTCAACGTCCGCGAGGCCGCCCGGGCCGATACGCTCGCCGCCGAGTTGGGCGACCGGGCCTTCGCCGCCCCGGGTGACATCGTCGGCCCCGGCGTCCCGGAGGAGGTGGTGGCCCGGGTGTTGGCGCGGTTCGGCCGGCTCGACATCCTGGTCAACAACGCCGCTCACGCCCTCGGGACCCGGCTCGAGGCATTGACCGCCGAGGAATGGCGGCTGGCGCTGGAAGTGAACCTGACCGCGCCGTTTCTGTTGACCAAGGCGGCCATCCCAGCGATGAAGAACCAGCGCTATGGCCGGGTCATCAACATTTCGTCGACCGCCGGGCGAATGGTGAGTACCCTCGGCGGGGCCCACTACACCGCGTCGAAAACTGGATTGCTCGGCTTCACCCGGGCCGCCGCGAAGGAACTCGGCCGGTTCGGCATTACCGTCAACGCGGTCTGCCCGGGCATGATCGACACCGAGCTGACCCGAGAGACTGCGACTGAAGAGCGGCTGAATCAACTGGCGGAGGGGTACCCGGTTCCCCGATTGGGCACGGCCCTCGAGGTGGCCGATCTGATCTGTTTTGCCGCGTCCGAGGCCGCCGGGTATGTCACCGGGGCCTCGCTCGATATCAACGGCGGCGACCTGATGATGTAGAGGAGGACACTGACATGACCGAACATTTGGCCGAGCGGCTCGACCTGCTGTCCGGCGAAGGCGCGCTCGATGTATTCCGTCGGGCCACCGAGATCGAGCGCACCGGCCGGCCGGTCGTTCATCTCGAGCTGGGGGCGCCCGATGTCGCGGCCCCTTCCCACGTGACCGAGGCCGCGATCGCCGCCCTCCGGGCGGGTGACGCCCGCTATGTGGCCCCGACCGGCATTCCGGAACTCCGGGAGGCCATTGCCGCCGATCTCGTCTCCCGCGGCGTTCCGCTCGACGCCGACCAAGTCATCGTGACGCCGAGCGCCAAGTCGGCGGTGTTCTACTCGATGCTGGCCACGGTCAGCGCCGGTGACGAAGTGCTGGTCCCCGACCCGGGGTTTCCGATCTATCCGTCGGTGGCCCGGTTCGTCGGCGCTTTGCCGGTCGGCTATGGGGTCGACCAGGACAATGCCCCGGATGTCGACGACATCGAAGCCCGGATCACCCCAAGAAGCCGGGTGGTGGTCCTCAACTCGCCGAACAACCCGACCGGAGGCGCCCTCACTCCCGCGGCCACCGAACGGCTGGCCGGCTTGGTGGCCCGCCACCGCCTGACGGTGGTGTCCGACGATATCTATTCTCGGCTGGTGTACCAGGGTGGCCGGGCAGCCTGCTTGGCCGCTTTCGAGGACGCTCGTCATCGCACCATCGTGGTCGACGGATTCTCGAAGACGTTTGCCATGACGGGGTACCGGCTCGGTTACATGGCGGTTCCCAAGCCGTGGGTCGAACGGCTCACCACGCTGGCGATCAACGGCTACACCTGCGTCGCCCCGTTCATTCAGCGGGCCGGCGTCGCGGCACTGGCCGGCCCGCAGGACAGCGTGGCCGCCCAGGTCGCGGTCTATCGGACCCGCCGGGATCTCCTGGTGGCCGGACTCAATGCTATTTCGGGCGTCCGGTGTCCGGCGCCGGCCGGTGCGTTCTACGTGTTCCCGGATTTCTCCGAACTACTGGCCCGTCACCAGATGACGTCCCGGCAGTTGGCCAGTCACCTTCTCGAAGAACACGGGGTCGCCACGATCGACGGCCGGGCCTTCGGGCCCCGGGGCGAGGGCCGGCTCCGGTTGTCCTTCGCGTCGGCCAGTTCCGACCTGGAATCGGCGATGAAGCGGATCCGCGACGGCGTGGCCCAGCTAGAGGCCGGATCCACCCCCTAATCCCCCCAGTTGCCGAGCGCCGAGTGCCGAGTGCCTAGAACCCCGGTTCCGCCAGCGGGAGTTCCACCCACCGCCGCTGTCGGTGTGACAGTGCCACCGCATTGATGACCTCCTGCACTCGGGCGCTCTGAGCGAAATTCCCCTGGTTTACCGGGTCGTCGGACCGGATTTCCTGGCAGAAGTTGTGGACCAGATTCCCGTAGAACGCCGTGCTCCACGGATCGTCGGATCGAAAGCCGGGTGGAAAGTAGTGGGCGGGGATCTCCCGCTCGACGAACTCGACCTGTTCGGCGGTCGCCGTGTGGATCGTTTGGATGACCCCGAACTCCTCGACCAGCCGGACTTTGATCGCGCCCTTCGACCCGAAGATTCGGGCTTCGATTCCGGGGTAGTTCCCTACGGTCACATAGCTCGACTGCATCGAGTACAACGCCCCGTTCGCGGCCTCGGCCATGAACATGTCGGCGTCGTCGATATTGATCGGCTCGCGGGCGGTGTCGAGGTTGGTGCGGCGGCGGAGCTTCACCATGTTCGAGAGAATGCCGACCAACTGAGTGAGGTCGCTGCCGATCATTTCGAGCCCGATGTCGATGGTCGGCGCGCCGTAACCCTCCAGTGACGACACGGTGATCGCCTCCCGGCGCGGGTCGGTTCCCCACGGGGCCTCGCCGACCGGCTTGGTCTTGTGAATCCGTTTGTCCATCGGATTGTCGGGGTCGAGCCACTGCGAGTTCTGTTCGTAGCCGTTGAAGACGAACGGATCGCCGACGAAACCCTGGCGGATCAGGTCGAAGGCGTACATGATCGCCGGGGCATATCGGAACGTGAGTCCGACTTTGGTCTTCAACCCCTTCGACAGGGCCACGTGGTGGGCCCGCCAGACGTCCCGGTAGTCGTGACAGACCGGCTTTTCGACCAAGCAGTGTTTCCCGGCGTCGAGGACCTCGAACACCAGGGGCTGATGGTCGTCCCGGGTGACGATGTCGACGACATCGATGTCGGGCCGCGACAGGATCGACCGGTAGTCGGTGGTGACCTCGGGAATGCCGAACTCCCGGGCCCGGCGATCGGCCAGATCCCGGTCGAGGTCGCAGATGACCGCGAGTTCGGACAAGGGCGAGCGCTGGAAGCCGGGAAGGTGCGCCGAGGCCGACCAACGGCCGGCACCGATGACGGCGACGCGAAGGGGAGGTGTCATCCGCGGATGATAACGGGTGGCGCGGCCCGAAACCCAGGCGGAAGACACCCCGGACCGAGTCCCCGGGTCCTAGTAGGCGAACCCGAGCCCGATGTACAACCGGTTCCCCTCGATGCTGTGCCCGATCGCGGCCGTCAGCACATTGGCGGGGCCCAGATACGAGAGCCACACGCCGCCGCCGACGCTGCTGTGCCAGCTCTTCGTGCCGGGTGCCGGCGTGGGCTCGCCTTGCAGGAAGACCCGGCCGCCGTCGTAGAATCCGAAGACGCCCTGCTTGCCCGGGATGAAGATCCGGAGGTTCGACAGATGGAGGCGGAGCTCCGCCGAGGTGTAGATCGACGCGTCGCCGGCAAACCGAAAGCTGCGATACCCGCGGAGATCGCGCCTGGAGCCGAGATAGGCCGCTTCGTAGAACGGAATTTTGCCCTGGGTGCCCCAGATCTTCTTGCCGCCAACCTGCAAGGCGAGGGTCGGTTCCGACGGCATTTTGGCGGTGAGGTAGGTACTGGCGTTCCCATGGAGTTCGCCAAAACCACGATCGATGTCGAGGATGCCGGGAACGTAGCTGCCGCCGAACCCGAGATAGACGCCACGGGTCGCCGCCGTCGGGACGTCCCGGCCGTCTCGGGTGACCTCGAACCAGAGGCCGGCCTGGACCATACCCTTCGTGCCGTAGGGCCGGTCCTGTCCGATGAACCGGGTTTCGTTCGTGCCCTGGTCGAGTTCGGTGATCGAGTACTTGATCGACGGACCCACGGTCAAGAGGGTCCGATGGGTCAGGTACCGGCCTACAGATGGCTTTACCGTCACCGTGTGTTGGGTGGCCCGGTAGAAGGCGTCCGTCGACGCGGCGTCGAGCGTGGTATGGTTGCCGAATCCATACCAGCGAAGGACGTCAATGCCACTGGCCCGGGCTTCGAGCCCGACGAAGGTGCGGGAGTTTTCCCGGAGGAACCGCCCTTCGACCTCCACTCGTCCGGTCACGGCGCCGGTTGCGAAGCCGGCCCGGTAATTGAGGCGCGACGAGTACGGCTTGTCCCGGAACCCGTACCACGTCGTGACGGCCCCGTACGACAGCAGGAGGCCGATGTCGGGGCCCAGCACGGCTCGGGTCTGGGTCAGCGTGCGGCGGCCCCAATCACGATGCGGGAGGGCCGCGGCGTCGGTGGTGTCGTCGACGGGCTGGTACGGCTTGGCGTTGATCGACCCGCCGGTCGCCACGTTGGCGCCGCGGACATCGTAGAAGCGGCTTCGCCCGTGCCCGGCCGAGTCGGCGAAGGTGTCGTCGCCCCCGCCGCCGATGAAACGCACCGTGGTACCCGCCGTGCCCGCCCCATCCACCACGGCGTGATCGTCGCCGCCTCCCAGATACACCCGGAGATCGGACGTCTCCCGGGCGTCGAGCCGCCGGCGGTAGTAGGGCGCCGCGGTCCGCGAATCGGTGACCGTGACGTCGACGTGGCGGTCGTCGGCCCGGGTCACCCGGACGACGTCATCCTTGTTCGACGCATAGACGTCGACCTGGCCGGCCAGGAGGTCGTAGAATCTTCGCGCCATGCCGGGGATCGCATCGCGTCGTGCCTTCAGCGCCGTTCCGAGCCGGACCCCGTCGATCCGAAAGAACTCCGGCGGCATTCGGCGGACCGCCGCCTCAATCACCGGGTCGGTCAGGTGGCTCTGGAGGGTCCGGGCCACCGAGTCCCACACCGGCCATTCGAGGCCGGTCAGGAATCGCCGGTCGAGGTCGCGGCCGTTCCAGGTCGCGCCGACGATGGCGCCGTACTGCCGCCCGAACCGGAGCAGTTTCGGCACTTCGGTCCGCACCAGCCAAAGCAAGAGCCCATCGAAACGCACGAACGCCTGATCACGATCGCGCGGAATGGGGACCCACTGTCCCCCGGCCGGGGTGTCGAGGAGCGCCCATCGCCACTGGTCGCGGTGCCGGTCCCAGTCGCCCAGGAACACGTCGGTGAGCCGTGCGACGAGAAAGGCCCGCGAGTCGAGCCCGACCTGCGGGTTTTCGTCGACTCGCCGGTAGAACTCGTCGGTGCCGACAATTTCTTTGGCGCCGGCGAAGCTGATGCCTTCATCGTCGGCGTCGCGAGGGCGTTCCTCGATCATGCCGAGCAGATTCGCGAACTCCGCGCGATACTCGCCCAGGATCGAGTCGTCCGGCATCACCGCCAGCATTGGATCGGCGTGGGGCACTCCGGCGGCGGTCAAAATGGTGGGGACGACCAACGGACCGGCCGGATGGCCTGAGGAGATCTGGTCCTGGAGGATCCGGCCGGCGAACGTCTCGCGGAGGTCCTTGGGCAGCACGACCGACGGATCCTTGTCGAGCGACCGGAAGGTATATTCCCGCCCGTCGGCGCCCAGGAAGCGGAGGGTCTTGGTCTGCTGGCCCCCACCTCGCTTTCGGGGCGTCAGGCCGCCGGCGAACCCTTGGAGATCGAGCACTGGCACCCTGACCGGTGTCGTCCACAGGTCGCGGTAGTGCCGTCCGAAGAGGAACCGGTAGACCGATCCCTGCGCGTAGGCGGCACCCGGGACCACGGTCACCGAGTCGGAGTCCTGCCGTTGCTGTTGGGCAGCCGCGCTCCGGCTGGCGAGTATCAAAAGCGCGATCGCCGCGAATCGTCCTTGCATCTCGTCCTCTCGACGGTTTGGCTCCCACCCGGATCGGCGGTTGAGTCGCTTCGTCCGCCATGCTTCCAAGAATAGCCTCCTTCGCGGAGGCTAGCGACCAGCCGGATCGGCCGGGTAATATTCCCCCATGATACCCCGAAAAACGGACGCGTCCTCCGTGGTGGTGCCCGCCATGGTGGGGCTGCTTGCTCTCAGTTGCTCTATGAATCGGCCCGCCGACGCTCAGACTCAGGCCACCGAGCGCCCGGTTGCCACCTGGGCCGAAGCGGCGGTCAGCACCGGTCTGGTGGCCGTCGGGTTCGCCTTGGATCACACGGCTCGGGACTGGTCCCAGCGACATCGCTCGGCGACGTCGAACGCCTTCGCCCACGTCGGCAACGGCTTTGGCGACAAGTTCGTGGTTTTTCCCGGCCTCGGGGTGGCGATGTTGGCGGCCAAGGCCGGCCATTCCGACCAGACCTTCGACACCTTCTGGGAGATGACCCAGTCCGCGGCCCTGGCCGCCGCAGGGGCGGAGGTGATCAAGGTCCTGTTCGGTCGCGCGCGCCCGCCCGAACAGCCCACCAACCACGCCTACTTTCGGCCGCTCGTGCTCCGCGACCACTCATTCCCCTCCGGTCACACGGCGATGGCCTTCGCGCTGGCCACCGCCGCGGCGGCTGGTACCAAGTCGAAGGCCCTTCACCCGGTCTATTTCGGGGTGGCGGCCCTGACGGCCTGGTCCAGGGTGAACAACGACCGGCACTGGCTCTCCGACGTGATCGGCGGGGCCGCTGCCGGTATCCTGGCCGGCCGGTTCGTTACCCGAGGTCACGGGATCGGACTCGAAAGCCCAACGCCTGTCAAGGTCGGGCTCTCGCTCCGTTTCTAAGCGCGGCTCCTTCCGCGGCAAGAACTTCGGGGGGCACGGCGTCAGAGCCGGGACGACCTGGGTCGTCGCCCCCCCGTAGTCTCGACGCCTAGACAGGCTTCCTATCAATAAGTAGAATGACTTGGTATGAAAGACGATTCCGCGCGCCGCCGCACCGACATCCTCCAGGGGATGCTCGACATGGTCATTCTCAAGACCTTGGCCAACGAGGCCCTGCACGGCTATGCGGTGGCCCAGCGGATTCGGTTGATCTCGAGCGAGCGGCTCCGGATTCCGCAGGGGTCGCTCTATCCGGCACTGCACCGGCTTGAGAACAAAGGGCTGCTCAAGAGCGAATGGATGCCGACGGCCACCGGCCGGGAAGCGAAGTTCTACCGGCTGACACCGAAGGGCCGGAAGCAACTCGAGGTCGAAGTGGCCGATTGGCTTCAACTGTCGCAGGTCATGGCGCTGGTTCTCGGCACTCCCTAGCTCGGAGGATCCGATGTCGTGGCTCAAACGTCTGTTCCAGCGGCGCCGTTTGGAGCGTGAACTCGACGCCGAATTACGGTTTCATCTCGAGGAACACGTCCGCGACTTGGTGGCCGCCGGCGTCGAGCCGGCCGAGGCCCGGCGCCAGGCCCGGCTGGCTTTGGGAGGAGTGGAGCAGGTGAAAGAAGAAGCCAGGGACGTCCGGGGCACCCGGTGGCTCGAGGACTTGGCTGGCGACATCCGGTTTGCCCTCCGGACCCTTCGGAAGGCTCCCGGGTTCACGGTCGCAGCCGTGCTGACATTGGCTTTCGGAATCGGCGCCAACACCGCGGTCTACAGCGTGGCCGATGCGCTCTTCTTCCGGACCCTCCCGGTGGAGCGCCCGATGGAACTGTTCCACCTGGAGCGGGTTGGGCCGGCCGGCCCGGATCGGCGATTCTCAGGGCCGGCGTTCAACCGGTTCCGGGCGGCCTTGCCGGAGGGCGCCCGCCTGGCGGCCATGAGTACGACGGTCGGGATGAACTTCATTGCCGACCAGCCGGCGGAACGCGTGGCCGCACAACTGGTGTCGGGCGACTGGTTCTCCGTACTCGGGACCAAGGCCCAGGTGGGTCGTCTGATTGGCCCGAACGACGCCCGCGCGGCCGGCGGCGAGCCGGTGGCCGTCCTGAGTCACCCGTTCTGGACCCGGCGGTTCGGCGCCGATTCGGCTGTCGTGGGACGGACGATCCGGTTGAACGGAGCGGTCTTGACGGTGATCGGTGTGGCCGAGCCCGGGTTTACCGGCTTCGAAATGGAACGCAGCACGGACGTTTGGGCGCCCGCGACGATGCAGGTGGCGGTGCAGTATTACGCCAACGCGAACATCGATAACGCCGCCGCCGACGAGCCGTGGTTCGAGCAAGAGGGCATTTCCTGGCTCACCTTGGTGGCGAGGATCCCGGGCCGTCGCGGTGACGCCGCCGTTACGGCCCGCCTCCAAACCGTGTTTCGGGCGGCGCTCGATGAACGGTTGGCCTCCGCCGACTCCGCTACCCGGGCCTACCGGGCCAAAGACCGGCTCGCGCTTCAGTCCGCGGCGCGGGGCTTCTCGGACCTTCGCGACGGGCTCGGCAACCCACTCAAACTCCTGACGATTACGGTAGGCCTGGTTCTCCTGGTGGCGTGCGCGAACTTGGCCGGGCTGTTGCTGGCCCGCAATGCGGCCCGGGGTCACGAGGTCGCGGTACGGATCTCGTTAGGCGCTCGCGGCGGCCGGCTGCTCCGGCAGGTCCTCACGGAAAGCGTCACGCTCTCGGTGCTGGGCGGCATCGCCGGGGTGGCGGTGGCGTGGGTCGGCGCCTCCGCGTTGCTCCGGGCGGCATGGAACTCGACCACCCCAGGCTTGCCCGTGGCGCTGGCATTTGACTGGAAACTGCTGCTCGTCAGCGCCGGGATCTCGCTCGTCACCGGGGTGCTCTTTGGTCTGCCCCCCGCGCTCAAGATGTCTCGCACTGAGTTGTTCGATGCGTTCCGGTCTACCGGCCGGGTCATGGGGGGCCGGCCGGGTCAGTCGTCCGTGGGCCGGAGCCTCGTGGTCGGTCAGATCGGGTTGTCACTCACGTTGGTGGTCATCGCCGGGGTGTTGGTCCGGAGCGTTCAGGCCCTGATGGCCGTCGACCCCGGGTACGACCAGGACCAAGTGTTGTCCGCCCGGATCGACGTCCGCGGTGCGGGCTATCGGCCCGAAGAATTGCCGGCGCTCTATCGCCGGGTTCAAGACATTGCCGCCGCGGTGCCGGGCGTCAAGTCGGCGGCGCTGTCTTCGATGGGACTCGCGGGGAATGCCCGGCGGACCAGTTCGATCCAGGTTCCCGGCAAGGTTCGTCCGCCGGGCTGGGATGACGGGGTCCAAGTCAACGAGGTCTCCGTCGGGTTCATCGGAACGACCGGAATCCGGCTGCTCAAGGGACGGGATTTCGCGGTCACCGACGGGCCGAAGGCGCCGAACGTGGCGATCATCTCCGAGTCGATGGCGCGCCGGTTCTTCGACACCAAGGATGCGGTCGGGCTCCGGTTCGGGTTCGACTCCGTTCCCGCCTACGAAGTCATCGGCATCGTCGGCGATCTCCGTCCCAATGGTCTCAAGGAGGCGCCGGTTCCGTTCCTCCTTCTCAGCCTGGAACAGCAGGAAGGCGCGTTCATTTACAACCTGATGGCCCGGACGACCATGGCGTCGCCGTCGGTGGCGGTGGCGGTCCGACAGGCCTTGGCGGCCGCCGAACCGGGACTCCCGGTTCGGGATGTGGTCACCATTGGTACCCTGCTGGCGCGGGGCGCTCGGCAAGACGTGGTGGTTTCCCGGGTCACCGGAATGTTCGGGCTCTTGGCGGCCCTGCTTGCCGCGATCGGCCTCTACGGCGTGATGGCCTACTCGGTGTCGCGGCGAAGCAATGAGCTTGGCGTCCGGTTGGCGTTAGGTGCCGCTCCGGTCCAGATCCGGTGGCTCGTCATTGGGGATTCGATGCGTCTCGTGGTCGCCGGCGTGGTGGTCGGCCTCGGCGTGACGATGCTGTCGCTCCGGGCCGTCAAGAGCCTGGTGTTCGGCGTGTCGCCCCGGGATCCCGTGGCGGTTGGCGTGGCGGTGGCAATCCTGCTGGCGGTGGGACTCGCGGCGGCAGCCGTGCCGGCCTGGAAAGCGTCGCGAGTCGATCCCGTCATTGCCCTTCGTCGAGACTAACCCTATGGCCGAGCGCCGAGCGCCGGGTCCCGAGCGCTGAGAACGACCTGCCGTCGGCCGAGCCAGAGCCCGACCAAGAGCCAGAGGCCGGCGAGCGGGGCCGCGACCAATGCCACGCCGGCCATCCCGAGGCCCAGCGACGCGAGCAGCGGATCCGCCCAAGCGCCGATCTGATCGCCGAGCCGGTACACGAACGTATCGATGAACGACTTGGCCTTGTACTTGTCCTCGCGACTCACCACGGTGTAGAGCACCTCTCGCGAGGGCCGCGCCACGGCGTAGTTGCCGGCACCCCGAAGGACCATGAACCCAATCAGCACCGCGACGCTGGGCACCAAGGCCACGCCGAGGAAGCCCGCGACCGAAATGGCCGGCACGATCGTCAACATGACCGCAATGCCCAAGCGTTTCATCAACCGGCCCGTCAGCAGGGCTTGGATCACCACGGTCAACGTCTGGACCGCCAGCGCGATCTGGGAGAGCAGGGCGGTTCGTGAGGCGCGATCCTGGTAGGCATTCTCGACGATATGGGCTTGTTGGAAGTAGAGAAACGTCGACCCAATCGTGTACAGCAGCATGTATCCGCAAATGCCAAGGAGGTAGGGCGACTTGAACACGTGACTGATGCCCGACAGCGCGCCTCCCCCGATCGCGGCCTCCTCGGGAACCGCCTCCCGTCCGTCGCCTCCGACGCGGAACAGCGTGGCCAGGCGCCCGGCGCACTGGACGGCGACCTCGATGAGGGCGGCCGAAATCAGCAATAACCCAGCGGTGCCGACCCCTTTCACCAAAGAGGCGGTCGTGGCGGACCCGATGATCCCGCCGACGGTCCCCCCGACGCCGATGAAACCGAAGAGGCGCTTCCCCTGCTCCGACCGAAAGGCATCGGCCATGAAGCCCCAGAACACCGACACCACGAACAGGTTGAAAACGCTGGCCCACAGGTAGAACGCCCGTCCAACCCAAACCTGCTGCGGCGGCTCCGGGAATGCGGTGAACAGCGCAAAGAACACCACCAGGTTGACCAGGAAGAAGCGGTAGGCGATCGGGATGAATCGCTTCCGGGGCAACTTGGCGACCAGGGCTGCGAACGAGGGGCTGACCACCAGCATGGCGATCATCGTCCCGGTGAAGAGCCACGGCAGGTTGCGGATCCCCCCGGCAATGCCCGCTTCGTCGCGAATGGGCCGAAGAATGAACCAACTTGCCATGATGCAGAAGAAGTAGGCTGCAGCCCAGAGGACCGGGCCCAACTCACCGGGCTTGGCGCCGATCAGCCGGCCGAGCAGGCTGGGATTGTCTTCGGTTTTCGGGGTGGTCATCGCGGCCATTTCAGGTTGATGGGTGAGAGATTATACGTCAAATACGAGCGGAGGGTGAGCCGGGGTTCACCCGCCGGAACCCGTCGCCCAGGAAGTTCACCGACAGAATGACCACCAGGATTGCGGCCCCCGGAAAAATCGTGAGCCAGGGCTTCGAGGCCATCGTGGCTTGGGCATCCATCAGCATGTTGCCCCAGGTGGGGGTGGGCGGCTGGACCCCGAGCCCGAGGAAGCTGAGCGACGATTCCACCATGATGGCGTTCCCAACCCCCAGAGTGGCGCCGACAATCAACGATCCCATCGCGTGGGGCAGCAAATGGCGGCCGATCAGCCGGAGGTTCGAGGCCCCGAGGCCCCGGGCCGCTTCGAGAAACGGCATCTCCTTGACGGTGAGGATCTCGGCCCGGACCACCCGGGCCGTCGCCATCCAGCTCAACCCGGCGATGATCAGCACCATGGATGCCGCCGCGGCATTGAAATAGGCCGACAGCACGATCAGCAACGGCAGTGAGGGAATCGCGTAGGCCACATCCGTCAGACGCATCAGCACGTTGTCGACGCCCCGTCCGTAGAACCCGGCCGTGGCCCCGACGACCGCCCCGATGGCCGTGCCAAGCACCGCCGCAACCAGGCCGATCAGGATCGAAATCCGCCCGCCAAACAGCATCCGCGAGAAGACATCGCGGCCCAAGTCATCGGTGCCCATCCAATGCCCGGCGCTCGGCGCTTCTTTGAGGTGCGCCAGGTCGATGGCGTCGACGGCGTAGGGGGCGATGACGGGCGCGGCGAGGCACGCCCCCGCGATGACCGCGAACCCGAGCCCGGCGATGATCGTCAGGCGCCTACTCATAGCGGATCCGGGGATCGAGCAGGCCGTACAGGAGGTCGGCCACCAGGTTGAAGACGATGACCGTGGCCGCCCCCATCAGGAGAATGCCCATCAGGAGCGGGTAGTCCCGCGCAAACATGGCCTGGACGAAGAGCCGGCCGATGCCGGGCCAGGCAAAGACGGTTTCCGTGATGACCGCTCCGGAGAAGAGATCCGCCAGGTTCAACGCCATGATCGAGACCACCGGAATCAGGCCGTTCCGAACCGTGTGGACCCGCTCGACCCGCGCCTCGGTGAGGCCTTTGGCCCGAGCGGTCCGCACGAACGGCGCCCCGGCCAAGCCCAGCAGGGTCGAGCGGAAATACCGGGACCATCCGGCGATGTACCGGGTCGAGAGCACGAAGCCCGGTAAGATCAGATGCCTGAGGTGGTCGCCGAAGGAACTGGCGCCGATGGTGCCGGTGCCGGCCACGGGAAGCCAGCCGAGCCGCACCGAGAAAATCAATTGGAGGATCAGTCCAAACCAGAACACCGGCATGGCCAAGCCGAGAAATGAACCCCCGGTGGCCACGGTGTCGAAGAGGCCGCCGGGTTTCCGCGAACTCACCAGCCCGAGCGGGAGCGCAATCACCGCCGCGAACCCGAAGGCCACGCCCATCAACTCGAGGGTGGCGGGGAGCCGTTCGGCGATCAGCGCCCCGACGGGCCGGCTAGTCGAGAATGAGGTGCCCAGGTCGCCCCGGACCGTGGCCCGGAGCCAGTTGAGGTACTGCACGGAGACCGGTTGGTCGACGCCGAGCCGCCTGCGGTAGCTCTCGATGACCGCCGGGTCGACGAACCGGCCGGCGGCGAGCAGGCTTCCTTCGGGGCCCCCGGGGGCCGCCTGAATCACGCCGAAGATGACGATCGAGACGCCGAACAGGAGCGGCACCATCTGGAGCAACCGTCGGCGGAGGTACCCGGACATCAGGGCGCGAGCGTCCAGTCATACAGGTTCCAGAAGCTCCCGAAATTGGTGCCACTGCCCCGATAGTTGCCGACCTTGCTGCTCACCAACTCGGGAATGACGTTGTAGTAGAGCGGCAACGTCCGCGCCGACTCCGCGAGGTAGACCTGGACCGAGTCGAGGTCGCGCTTCCGATCCGGAAACGACAGGGTTCGGTCGGACCGCTTGAGCAGCGGATCGAGCGCTCCGTCGCAGAAACCCGTCATGTTGTTAGCGCCGTCGCAGGCGTAGAGGCCGGTCAGGCTCGGGTCGGCGGGGAGGAACCAGGCGCTGACCACCGCCTCCCATCGGCTGCTCCGCCACCGTTCGGTCCAGGCCGCGCTTTCGAGGGTCTCGAACTTGACCTCAACGCCGACCGCCTTCAGCTCGGCCTGGATGACCTGCGCCACCGCGATCCGGTCGGTTGCACCGGCCCGGTTCAGGATCGTGAAGGAAAACCGGGTCCCACCCTTTGTTCGGACGCCATCACCCCCAACGACCCATCCGGCTTGATCGAGCAGGCGTCCGGCCTCGCCGGGATCGACTGGGTGGACCGGCACCGCGGGATTGTAGAACCGGCTGGTGGGATTGATCGGGCTGTTGGCGATCGTGACGGTGCCTTCCATCAGCTGATCGGCGATGGCCTTCTTGTCGATGACGTGGAATAGAGCGCGCCGGACGTTAGGATCGGCAAAGAGCGCTTTCCCGTTTGGGGTCTTGATCGACAAATCCAGATGCATCACCGAGTTCGAAGGAATCAGATAGTCCCGGTAGCCCGCCAGCGTCGCCACGTCCTTGACCTGGACCGGGAGGATCCGTCCGAAATGATACTGGCCCGACTTGAGCGCGTTGAGGCGGGTGTTGGCATCGGGGATGAAGGCCCACACGATCTCGTCGATCTTCGGGTAGTCCTTCCCGCGCCAGTAATTGTCGTTCCGAACGACCCGGATATACTCGCCCGCCTTCCACTCGGCGAACCTGAACGGTCCGGTGCCGATCGTCTGCGAACCGCGGTTGTACGGCTCGAACTGGACGATCTGCTCCGCGGTCATTCCGCCAAGCACGTGCTCGGGGAGGATGGCCTCGAACAGGCCGTCGTAGTAGGCATACTCGCCGTCCCACCGGAACACCACCGTGGTGTCGTTCGGGGCCTGGCAGTCCTTGATGCCGAGATACTGCTCGCGGTTGTAGGTCTCGGAGGCCGGGTTGGTGACGAACCGCCAGGTAAAACAGACATCCTTGCTCGTGAACGGCCGGCCGTCGTGCCACGACACATTACCATGAAGGGGCCAGGTCATGTCGAGGGTGCCGTCCCGATTGGCGACGATCAGGCCGTTGGCTTTGGTCGGAATGGTCTTGGCCAACACCGGCACGAACTGGTTGTGCTCGTCGGTGGTGACGAGGCCCTCGATCTTGCTGAAGCTGATATCGACCAGGTTCTGGCTGGTGAAGGGGTTGAGGAGATCGATCTCTCGCTCGTAGGCCACTCGGAGGATCTTCTTGCCATCACTCCTCGGCATCTCCGATCCTGCACATCCAGCAAGGACGGCAAACACGCTGACGACATACCGGTTCACGAAAACATCCCGACGGATGTATTCGAATGCATCCTGCCATAGAGGAATTCGACAAACTCGGCCCGGCGGGGCGGCGGGACCCGATTCCAGGCGGCCGCCACGGTTGGCTCTCCCCACCAATAGGACCAGATCAGGACCGCCCGGGCCGGTGCTTCGATGAAGCTCATCCGATTGGCGATCCAGCCCTCGCCCCCCGTCAGCGCCACGCTCCGGAGCCAGTCGGTGACGGGTGCGGCGGATTCGCCTAACGCATGAAGACGCCACGCCGCCCCGGTCCCGATGCCGGAGCGATACCGGGTCATCAGGGATTGAAGCCGGTCGTCATCACTGTCGATCCAGTCGAGCATGACCATCCCGTGGTCGGCGATCCCTTCGAAGACCGATGAGCTGGCGGTATTGACCACCGAGAGGAGCCCGTCCGCCGGTGCCGTACCGTCCAGATACCGCTGATGGCGGAGTGTGAACTGGACGTAGTGGCCCGGGTAGCCCTCGTGGACGGCCAGGTGTTTGAGCCCCGGTTTGGTCAGGATCGGATCGGTGTTGATCTCGACCTGCCGGTGGAGAAAGTTGCAGCGCGCGTTGAACGCCACGCCCGATACCGCGACGATCTTCATGCCGTCGGATTTGGGCGCCGGAATCGGGAGCAGGCGCTTCTCGGTCCGGTCCCAGGCCTCCAACATCAACGCCGCCAGCACCCCCGGCACGTCGGCGGCCGGCACCCGGTGGCGCTCTTCCCAGGCGGCGCACTGGGCC
>JANPEL010000153.1:0-12774 GCA_031431925.1 Gemmatimonadota bacterium
CGCGGACGGGGGGCAGACCTGGGACATCATCTCCCCTGATCTCACCGCGCATCCTTCGGGCACGCAGGGGATCTCGGGCGAGCCCATCACCCGTGACATCACCGGCGAGGAGATCTACTCGACGATCTACGCGATCCGCGAGTCGCGCCTCGAAAAGGGGGTTATCTGGGTGGGCACCAACGACGGCCTCGTGCAGGTCACCCGCGACGGCGGAAAGAACTGGACCAATGTCACCCCCAAGGGCTTGCCCGAATCGTTGATCAACATGATCGAGGTGTCGGCGTTCGATCCGGCCACCGCGTTCATTGCCGTGAGCCGTCACAAATGGAACGACAACACGCCCCATGTCTTCAAGACGACTGACTACGGCGCCTCATGGACCCGCTTGGTGACTGGGTTCCAGGACGGCGATCCGGTTCGGGTGGTCCGGGAAGATCCGACTGTCAGGAACTTGCTGTATGCCGGGACCGAAACCGGGTTCTTCGTTTCCTATGACGGCGGCCTCGCGTGGCAACGGCTCCAACTCAACCTGCCGCACGTACCGGTCACCGATATCCGGGTCCACCAGGGCGACTTGGTGATCGCGACCGAGGGCCGGGCGTTCTGGATTCTCGACGACATAGCGCCGATTCGGAATCTGATCGCCGCCGGTGGGACCACCGGGATGATGCTGTTCCAGCCCCGGACGACCGTCCGCACCGGGCTCGGCAGTAACGGCACCGTTCCCGGCATGGGCAAGAACGCCCCGCAGGGTGCCTTGATTTCATTCCGAGCCCCGACCCTCGATACCACGACGATCGCCAAGCTCGAAATCCTCGACGCCCAGAGCGCCGTCGTCCGCACGTTCGCCACCGACGCCAAACCGGCCGAGGGCGGCAAGCTGACCATCAAGTCGGGATTCAACCGGGTCATCTGGGATCTCCGGCGCGAGCCACCCACCCGGCTCACCGGGGTGTTCGGGGCCGAAGCCGGAACCGCCGCCAGCGGCTACCGGGTGGCGCCGGGCCGCTATCAGGTCCGCCTCACGATCGGCAAAGAAACCGCCGCCAAGAGCGTCGACGTCGTCGCGGACCCGCGGACCAATCCCTCCCCCGCCGACATTCGTGGTCAGCAAGAAGCGCTCGCCCGGGCCATCGAGCGGATCGACGAAATCCATCGCCGGGTCATCACGCTCCGCTCGATCCGCGACCAGGTCAAGGCGTTGACGGACCGCACCACCGGTCAACCGGACGGCGATTCGGTGGCCACCGCCGGTCGGGCCTTGACGGCGGCCATCGACTCGGTCGAAGGGGTCATGATCAACGCCCGGGCCCGAACCTTCCAGGACGTCATCAACTTCCGGAACGGGCTCAACGACCAATACCTGAATCTGGTGGCGGCCATCGACGGCACCGACGCGCCGGTAACCGCCGGCATGCGAAACCGGTTTGATGATCTCGAAAAGGAGTGGGCGCCGATCGCGGCCCGGGTCAGGCAGATCATCGGAGGCGATGTCGAGCGATTCAACGCGACGATCCGGGCCAGGAACGTCCCGGCGGTCATCATCCCGAAGAACCGGGAGCCAATTCCGTGACCGGCGCCGCGGAGTTTGGGTTTACCGACGCATCGGTCCCGACCGGCTATGACGAGTTCTTGGTGCCCCGGCTGTTCAACCCGTGGGCGGAGGCACTGGTGCACCGGCTGGCGCCGGAACCCGGACTCCGCGCGCTCGACGTGGCCTGCGGCCCCGGCACCGTGGCCAGGGTCCTGGCCCGATCGCTCGGGCCAAAGGGAATCGTCGCGGCCTCAGACTCATCACCGGCGATGATCGCCCGGGCGGAATCGAAGGGGGCGGTCGAAGGCGGCGCCCCGATCGCCTATACCGTCTCCCCGGCGGCGCCACTGCCGTATCCCGACCAGAGCTTCGACGTCGTCACCTGCCAGCAGGGGCTGCAGTTCTTCCCCGATGCCAGAGCGGCGTTGACGGAAATGCGCCGGGTGCTCACGCCACGCGGGCGGCTCGGCCTGAGCGTCTGGTGCCCGCCGGAAGACTGCTCCGTGTTCTTTGCCTTCCAGCAGGCCCTTCGTCTGGCGGACCTGCCCGAGCTCGCCGACTTCATGAACATTCCCTTTCCACGGTGGACCGGTGAGGACCTGGCGGGCCGGGCCCGGGACGTCGGCTTCCAGTCGGCCGGGGTGGTCACGGAAACCCGCGATCTGATCTTCGAAGGCGGGGTTCCGGAAACCCTCCGCGCGTTCACCGGCACCCCGATCGGACCGATGCTGGCCCAGCTGACCGCGTCCGAGATGGCCGGGCTGGTCCGGGCGGCCGGTCAGACCTTTGCGCCGCTGATGGCGGGCGCCGCGGTCCGGGGTCCGATGCGATCCTGGATCCTCGAGGCAACCGCCTAACGATGATCCGGCGTCTGGCGGTGGTCACGAGCCAAGCCGAGGTGGCGACGCCCGACGAGCTGAGTGCTGCTTACCGGGTCGGGCGGCTCCTCGGCGAGAACGGAATCACTCTGGTGTTCGGCGGATCGGCGGTCGGCGCGGCCGGGGCGGTGGCGGAAGCGGTGGCCGGCGCCGCCGGGCGCCTGATCGGGGTGGTGGTCGAGTCGGATCTCCCGGTCCGGTCGGATTTGACCGAGCGGAGGGGAGCGGCATCGCTCGAGGAACAACGGTCAATCCTGGCCACGTTGGCCGACGGCTACCTGGCCCTTCCCGGCGGATTCGATTCGATTGAGGCCGCTCTCCGCACGTTTGACGTCTCGGCCGGCCGAGGAACCGAGCAGCCGCTCGGCCTTCTCGACGAGGGCGAGTACTATTCCCGTCTGGTCGGCCTCGCGCCCGATTCGGTGCTCGATCGTTTCTTTACGGAAACCCAGCGGGGCCGGCTGGTGGTTGGCAAGAGCCCGGCCGAGGTTCTGCGCCGGCTAACCGAGTACCGCCCGCCGGAAACCCGGCGCGACCAACCCTTCGACGACGATTGAGATCATGGTCCCACTGACGTCGCTCCTGTTTGCCGCAACCCTCGCGGCTGCACCCGGAACCGCCTATCAAGCCGTCTTCATGCGAGCGGCCCCGGGACACTTGCTCCATCTGATCGACGCCGTCAAAGCCCGGATGCCGGTCTTCGAGGCCGCGGGCGAAGCCCGGCCCGTGTTGATGCGGCACGCCCAGGGCGATCAGTGGGACCTCCTGCTGCTGGTGCCGATCGGAAGTATGGCGGAGCATTTCGGCGCTGAACGGGCCAAGCGATGGCCGGCGGCGGCCCGACGCGTGACATTCGACGAGGCCGCCTACGAGCGGCAGCTGGCGGATTGGGTGACGTGGCAGGAAGAGCTCTACGTCAACGGCCCGCCGGTGGCGGAGCTCGAAGCCGCGGCCGATCAGGCCGGGTATTTCCACCTGGAAGTCTTTCAGGCCTTGGCCGGGAAGCGCGATTCGCTCTTGGCCGAGCGGGCAATGGAGAACGATTTTCTCCGGCGGATCGGCCGGGCCGGCAATTTCATCTTCACGAAGATCACGGGAGCGGCCTGGGACTCGTTCACCATCGGGTTCTATCGCGACCTCCAACACTACGCCGAGCCGTCGAAGGTGTCGGCCGAGGAGGAAGACCGGGCCGCCAAGGCCGCCGGGTTCGAGTCGCGGAATCACATCGGACCGTACCTTCGCCAATTTCTGAACGGTCACCACGACACCTTGGGTCCCGTCGTCCGGTGACCACTATCGCGGTCCTCAAGACCGTTGCCGTCGCGTTCGGCCTCATCTCGGTGTATCTCAACGCCAGGCAGAATGTGATGGGGTGGGCCACCGGGCTCGTCAACGTCGGACTGTACACCTACCTCTTCTTCAAAGACCAGCTGTTTGCGCTGATGGGCCTGCAGGTCTTCTTCTTTGTGATCTCGCTCTACGGGTGGTATCACTGGCTTCGCGGCGGGGAGACTCGAAAAGGCCTTCCGGTGACGAGCCTGTCGGTAGCCATGGGCCTCGGGCTCACGGCCGGGGCGGCCGGCGGATCGCTCGGACTCGGCTGGGCACTCAATCGCTACACGCCGGGTCAAGAGCCGTATCTCGATTCGTCGATTTCGGTGGTATCGATGCTCGGGCAGTGGATGATGGCGCGGAAGTATGTGGAGGCGTGGTGGGTCTGGATCGGGGTCAATACGGTGTCGGTGCCGTTCTTTGCGGTTCGGGGTGACTACCTGACCGCCATCCAGTACGCCGTGTTTTGGGGCTTGGCGGTCAGTGGATTGGTTCAATGGCGTCGCTCCCTCGTCGCATCGTCCTGACCGGATCGGAGTCGACCGGCAAGACCACCTTGGCCAAGGCCCTGGCCGGCCACCTTGGTACTCGCTGGGTTCCGGAGTTCTCCAGAACGTACGCGGAATCCAAGGGTGGCGGGTTGACGGCTGCTGACGTCGAGCCGATCGCGCGGGGTCAAGCCGCCGCCGAGCAGGCCGCACTGGTTGGCCAGGACGACGGGCTCGTCGTGTTCGACACGGACCTGGTGAGTACCGTGGTGTATGCCAGACACTACTATGGTGACGTGCCGGCCTGGGTCGAGTCGGTCATCCGCCGCTATCCGCCTTCGCTCTATCTGCTCTGCGACATCGACCTGGCTTGGATGGCCGACGGCATTCGAGACCGGCCGGCTCAGAGAATCGCAATCCACGCGGAATTCCATGACACCCTCGGCGAGTTTGGATTCAAGCCGGTTGAAATCCAGGGAACCGGTGCTGCGCGGCTGGCTACAGCCATCGATGCGGTCAGCCGTTTTACTTAGGTAGTCAGGAATTCTGATGCTACGCACTCTCAAGGAACTGCTCACCGGCCAGATGGCGGTGCCGTTGGCATCAGCCCCGGCCTCCCGGCCACCGGAGATCCAGGTGGCGGCCGCCGCCCTCCTGGTTCAACTGGCCCACGCCGACGGCGAGTTCTCCCCGGCCGAGCGGGCTCAGGTCGAGGCGGCGCTGGTGCGCCATTTCAATCTCGATCCCGCCACGATCGCGGAGATCTTGTCCCTCGCCGAGCACGAGCAGAAGCAATCCATCGACGATTTTCGGTTTACCCGAGTGATTCGGGAGCATTTCGACGTGGGTCAGCGGATGCTGCTCGCGGAAATCATGTGGGGTGTCGCGCTCGCCGACGGACAAGTGGTGGATCAGGAGAGCCATTTGTTTCGAAAACTCGGCCACCTGCTCGATCTCCAGCCTGGGTACCTCGCCGAGGCCCGGCGGGCGGCCCAACCAGGCCCGTCGACGCCGAAATAGCTCATCGCAAAATCGCGTAAATAAGAACCTGAGTTGCATTTCGCCGGCGGAACCGGCGATGTTTGCGCCCCCATGACCGTCACCATCGCCACTCCCGATCTCGACGCCGCGCTGGCCCGCTTGGGCTACGCGGAATTCCGGCCGGGACAGCGGGAAGCGGTCGAGACCATCATTCAGCGGCGCCGGCTCCTCCTCGTGGCCCCGACCGGCGGAGGCAAGAGTCTGATCTACCAGCTCCCCGCCACGGTCCTCGGCGGCACGACGCTGGTGGTGTCGCCGTTGGTGTCGTTGATGCACGACCAGGTGGCCGCCCTTCAATCCATGGGGGTTTCCGCCACCTTCCTGGCGGCTACCCTGAGTTCCGAGGAAGTTCGAGGGCGGATGTCGGGCCTGGCGCGGGGCGAGTATGCCATTGCCTACGTCGCGCCTGAACGGCTGGCCTTTCCCGGGTTCCGCGGACTGGCCCGCGATCTCGATTGCCCGCTCGTGGCCGTCGACGAAGCGCACTGCATCAGCGAGTGGGGTCACGATTTCCGGCCCGAGTATCTCCAGATCGGCGACCTGGTGGCCGACCTCTCAGGCGCCCGAGTGTTGGCCTGCACTGCCACGGCCACCCCGATCGTCCGGGATGAGATCCTGGCCCGGCTTGGCCTCCCGGCCGACACCCCGCAGCTGGTGCGCGGCTTTGCCCGGCCCAATCTCGGCCTCAGGGTCCGGGACACCCGCTCCGCGGCGGAGGTAACCCGAGCTGTGGACGAGACCCTTCGCGAGGCAATCGGGACCCCGGGGGCCGACCGCGGCAGCGCGATCATCTACGCCCCGACCCGCCGGAAGACGGAGGAAGAGGCCGATCGGCTCAAGTCAGCCGGATGGCGAACCGCCGCCTATCATGCCGGGCTCGACGGCGGAGTTCGCGCCAAGGCGCAGCAACGGTTTCGGGACGGCAGGCTCGAAGTGATCGTCGCCACCAACGCATTCGGGATGGGGATCGACCGCGCCGACGTCCGAGCAGTGATTCACCTAGCCCCTCCCGGCTCGATCGAGGCCTACTATCAGGAAGTCGGCCGGGCCGGACGTGACGGCGCCGATGCCATCGGCCTGCTCTGCACCAGCCCCGGCGACCTGCCGCTTCGGCGCCGGCTGCTCGAATCGCCGAACGAAGGCGAAACCCCCGACCCCGCCCGGGTCCAGCATCGGTGGTCGATGTTTCTGGAATTGATGCGCTGGGCCGAAGGGGGCACCTGCCGCCACGACGCCATCCTCCGGTACTTCGGCGACGAAGCCGAGACGCTGGCAGGCTGCGGGCGGTGCGACACCTGCATGGCGCTCGACGAACCGGAAGCCGCCACCGCGGCCGACACCGCCACGATGGTCCGGAAAGCCTTGAGCGCCGTGGCCCGGACTCACGACAAATTTGGGCTCCAGGCCGCGCTGAACTTGCTGGCGGGCTTGCCCGATCCCCGATTGGCGCGCTCCGGCCTCGACGCCACCAAAACGTTCGGCATCCTCAAGGACAAGAGCCCGGAGTGGATTCTTTCACTCCTCCGCCGCTGCGTCACCGCCGGCTGGGTCGATTTCACCACCGGCGACCGGCCGATGGTCCTGCTGACACCGGCCGGCAAAGCCGTGCTGTTCGGCGACGGGCCGGTGCGGGTGTTACTGCCTCCCGACGAAACCGCCCAGCCGAAGACCCGGGCCGGAGGGGGCGGGTCAAAACGGAAAGCCGCCGCCGACCCGGCCCTCGATCCTGCCGATGCGGCGCTGTTCGAGGCCCTCCGAGCCCGGCGGCTCGAGTTGGCCCGAGCCGGTGGGGTGCCGCCCTACGTCGTGGCCAGCGATCGAACCCTGCGGGAGCTGGCCGAACTGAAGCCCCGCACCCTGGCGGCACTCGAGGGGATTTACGGGATCGGGCCGGCCAAGGCGGCTCGTTACGGAAAGGACCTGTTGGCCGTCTTGCGGGGCTAGATTCAGCGAACCTGATCCAACTCGGAGGTCTGCAATGATCCGTCGGTGCTGGTTCCTTCTTGCCCTGGCCATCGCTCCCGCCTCACTCGGCGCGCAAACATCGAGCTACGACGGCTACCGGCGGACCTCCGAGTACGTCACCATGCGCGACGGCATCCGGCTTGCTGTCGACGTCCTCCGTCCCACGAAAGCCGGGGTGCTCCACCAGGAGAAGCTCCCGGTCGTCTGGACCCACCACCGGTACAACCGGGCCTTCCTCCGGAACGACTCCTTGATCGACTACGTCAAGGGTTTTGGGCGGAGCGCCGGCGAGATCATGAGCCGGGGTTACATCGTAGCCGCCGTCGACACCCGGGGTGGCGGGGCGTCGTTTGGAACCCAGCAGGGCTTCTTCATGCCCGAGGAAACCAAGGATGCCTACGAGGTCACCGAGTGGCTCGCGGCGCAGCCGTGGTCCACCGGCAAGATCGGCATGGTCGGCCGGTCGTACCTCGGCATTACCCAACTGTTCACGGCCAGCACCGCGCCGCCGCATCTCGCCGCGATCTTCCCCGAGATGTACGTGTTCGAGTGGTATCCGATGATCTATCCCGGTGGCGTCTTTCGGGACGACTTCTTCAGCCAGTGGCAGAGCCTGACCCATCAGCTCGACAGCGGCGAGAAGTTCACGTGGGGCGCGATGAACTTCCAAGGGGTCGCGCCGGTCGACGGGCCAAACGGAATGGTCCTCCGCGACTCGGCCATCGTCGGCCACCGGGTCAATCGCGACATGTATGAGATGTGGAGTGGGGTGCCGTACCGGAACAGCGTTGATCAGAAGTCCGGCAAGCCGATTTTCCTCGAGCGGGGACCGGCCTCCTACCTCAAGCAGATCAATGCCTCCAAGGTGGCCATCTACGGCTTGGCCGGCTGGTACGACGCGTTCCCCCGGGATGCGTTTCTGTGGTTCGCCAACCTCACCGTGCCCCAGAAACTCGTGGTGGGACCCTGGTTCCACGGCCAGACCGACGGATTCAACCTCGCGGCCGAACAAGTTCGGTGGTTCGACCGCTGGCTCAAGGGCGTCGACAACGGGATCGACCGGGAGCCTCCGATCAAATATTACGTCATCGACGCCCCGGCGGGCCGGGAATGGCGAACCGCCCGGAGCTGGCCCCTACCGGAGGCCAAGCCGACCAACTTCTACCTCCGGGAAGGGAAGCCCGGGCGACTGATGCGGGAGCCGCCGGTCACCCGGGTCTCGGCCGACAGCCAAGTCATCGATACCACGGCAACGTTAGGCAAAGGCAACCGATGGGCCAACACCTACGGCGGGGCCATTGGCTACCCTGATTTGGCCGCCAACGACGCCAAGGGCTTCACCTATACGACGGCGGTCCTCACCGACCCGCTCGAAGTGATCGGCCACCCGGTGATCCATCTCTGGGTCACGTCATCGGCGCACGACGTCGATGCCGTGGTCTATCTCGAGGATATCGAGCCGTCGGGGCGGTCTACCTACGTAACCGAGGGTGTGCTCCGTGCTTCCCACCGCAAACTCGGAACCCCGCCCTTCAAGAACTTCGGCCTCCCCTGGCCTTCGAGTCAGGTCGGTGAAGCCACGCCGCTGCCGAACGCTCCGACCGAGTTGGTGTTCGACCTGCTCCCGACCGCCAAGCGGTTCCGGCCGGGGCACCGGATTCGGGTCACGGTCCAAGGCGCCGATCGAGACACCCACCGGAAGGTGATCCCCAATCCGCCGCCAAGGGTGGCGATCTATCGGGACGCGCGTCGGCCGTCGCGAATCGTGTTGCCGGTGGTGCCGGTCCGCTGACCGGTCAGGAGCGAGCGGCCAACACCCGGGCCCGCCAGAGATAGACGGGGACGCCCAGCAACAGCAACAGGGCGCCCCGCACGGCATTGGCCGGATTGGACGTGATCGAGCCGAACACGACATACGCCGCGGCCGCCACGAAAATCGTGACCGTCACTGGAAAAACTGGGCACTGAAACCCGGTGGTCGCCGGAGTCCGGCGGCGGATCACAACCAAGGCCAGTCCCGTCGACCCGAAGAAGATCCAGTCGGCAAAAACGACGTAATCGAGCAGCTGGGCGTAGGCGTTCGTCAGCACGAGGACCGTGGCCCACGCGCCTTGAAAAACCAAGGCCGCCGTCGGGGTCTGATATCGGGGGTGCAGCTTCGCAAACCAATCGAAGAACAAGCCATCCCGGGACATGGCCTGATACACCCGCGGGGCGGCCAGAATGGTCAGGCCCAGGAATCCGAAGGTCGATGCCACGATCCCGGCGCTGATGAACCGTTGCCCGGCCGGCCCGAGGAACACCGCCATCGTCTCAGCCGCCGGCGCCCGGCTCGCCGCCAAACCCCCGGGACCGAGCGCCTTGAGATAGGCCAAGTTCGTCAGCAAATACGCCAGCACGACCACCACCACACCCGCCAGGATGGCCTTTGGCAATACCCGCGTTGGGTCAATGAACTCTTCGGCGATGTTGTTGGTTTGTTGCCAGCCGCCATATGAGAACAACACGGGGACTAACGCGGCCGACACCGCCAACCAGAGGTTGGTCGGCGCGGTGACTGTCGTGGCCGCCGCCGGC
Source organism: Gemmatimonadota bacterium (assembly GCA_031431925.1). Classification (GTDB taxonomy): domain Bacteria; phylum Gemmatimonadota; class Gemmatimonadetes; order Gemmatimonadales; family GWC2-71-9; genus SHZU01. The sequence continues at coordinate 9,816 of JANPEL010000153.1, forward strand.
AGGGACTGGGTTTCCCCAAGGAACGCAATGACGATCAGGACGCCGATGGCCACTAGTTTCAGGACCGTGAACAGGTTCTGAACCCAGGCGCCCCAGGTCACCCCAAAGACGTTCACCGCGGTGAGGGTCCAGATGGCTGCCACCGCGATGACCGGCGTCGCGGTGGTCGGCCACCCGAGCAGCGACGACAAGTAGGTCGCGAAGGTGTAGGACACCGCGGCAATCGCCCCCGTGGCGATGATCAGCAACATGGCCCAGGCGTCCATGAAGCCGGCTAACGGACCGAACGCCTCCCGCAGATAAGCGTACTGACCACCCGCCTTCGGGAGCCGCTGCCCCAACTCGGCAAAAATAAAAGCGCCGGCAATGGCCACGACAGCGCCTAACGCCCAGACGCCGAGCACCAAACTGCTGGTCCCGACCCGCTGGGCCACGATCGGCGGATTGAGGAAGATCCCCGAGCCGATGATCCCGCCGATGACGGCCATCGTGCCGCTGAAGAGCCCGAGTTTCCGGGCATACGTGGTCATGGAACCGGCGCTGTGGCCCAGGGCTCGGTGGGCCGGACGATCTCGAAGTTCTCCGGCGGCTTCTTTCCGGCCAAGTGTTCCACGAAGTAGTCCCACCGGCGCCGAATCACATAAGGCTCATTCAGGCTATGGGCCCGATTCGGGAGCACCAGGAAATCGAACGACTTGTTGGCCTTGATCAGGGCATCGGCGACTTGCACCGTCATGGCCGGATGGACATTGTCGTCCATATCCCCCGTCATCAGGAACAGCTTGCCCTTGAGGTTCTTGGCGTAGGTCCCGTTGGCGGAACTCTCGTAATTGTCGGTCTTCCGGAGCGTGTCGCGCGTCATCAGGCCTTGGTATTTCTCCGACCAGTAAATGTTGTAGCTCCGGTTATCGTGGTTGCCGCTCGACGACACCGCCACCTTGAAGAAGTCAGGATACCGGAACATCGCGTCGGCCGAGGCAAACCCGCCGCCGGAGTGTCCGAAGATCCCGACCCGATCGACGTCGAGGAACCGGTACCGGGCGCCGAGTTGCTTGATGACCGCGACATGATCGGGGAGCCCGTTATCGGTGAAGTTGGCGTAGTAGTTGTCGTGGAACGCCTTCGATCGCATCGGGGTTCCGAGGTGATCAATCTGGAGCACCACGAAGCCGAGTTGGGCCAAGGCAAAGGCTTCGCCGCCCGACTTGAAGCTCCAGGCGCCCACGCTGCCCACTTGGGGGCCGGGGTAGATGTGGTTGATGACCGGATACTTGGCGGTGGTGTCGAGCCCCGGGGGCAGATACATCACGCCATAAAGATCGGTGACCCCGTCGCGGGCCGTGGCGGTAAACACCCGGCCCGGCTGCCAGCCGATGTCCCTAAGCCGGCTGATGTCGGCGGTTTCGAGTGTCCGGATCACCCGACCGTCGAGCGGCGAGCGAAGCACCGTTACCGGAGCCGTCTCGATTCGGGAGTACGAATCCACGATGTACTTGCCGCTCGGTGAGAACTCGATGACGTGATGGGCGTCTTCCGGCGTCAACAACGCCAGCCCGGTCCCGTCGTAGTTCACCCGGTAGAGCTTGGCGTAGTACCAGAACTGGCCGGCCTCGCGGCCGCGAGCGGTGAAGTAGACCTGCTTCGCCACTTCATCCACGGATTGGATCGCACTCGCGAACCAGGGGCCTTCGGTCAGCCGATTCTTGACCTTGCCATCGGGGCCGTACCGATAGAAATGGGCCCACCCGTCGCGCTCCGACCACCAGAAAGTGTCCTGCCCGTCCTTGCTGGTGTACCAGGTCTGCGGGTCGGTCGGTGGCGACCACTCCGCGAAGGTGGCCATGCTGTCACTGGCCACGATCGTTTGGGACCCGGTCGCCGCGTCGACGGCGGTGAGCCAGGCTCGTTTCGACCCCCGCGAAAGGGCGGCGAGGTAGACCTTGTCGCTCGCCTCGTTCCAGACGGAGTCTCGGGCCGAGCCGGTGGTATTGAGCTGCGCCGGCACCGGACTGAGTCGAACCTCGACATTGGTTTTGGTGGTCACATCAATGAGGTGCAGCGTCGGGACCGGCACCACGCTGTCGCCGGGCAACGCATAGGGCTGGCTGTACAGCTTCGGGCGCTGCGGCGTCATCGAGATGTAGTGCAGGTGCTCGACCCGCCGCTCGTCCTGCCGCAATACCGCGAGCTTCTTCGAGTCCGGCGACCATCGGATCGCCGGACCCCTGGGCTGGGGCCGGACCAAGTCGCTGGGCCGGGGCATGGTCAGGCCGTATCCCCAGTACTCGACCCCGTCGGTCGTCAACTGGGTCGAGTCGTTCCCTTTGCGGGGCCGAACCCAGACGTTGTGCTTGGCGATGAACGCTTCCCACTTCTTGTCCGGTGACAGGACGAACGGCACTTCGCTCGGGAGGGTATCCGACACGACGCACCGATATGCCGCGATGTCGCAGACGAACCGCTTCCGGCTGGCCGTGAACTCGATCTCCCGCTCGTTCTGCCCGTCATTCCCGAACTTGAACGCCGCAAACGGCAACCGGCTCGGATCATACGCCGTGTCCCGCGCCACGGTCATGGCGGCCGCCAACCGGGCGTTGTCGAACAACAAGGATCGGCTGCCCCGAACCGGGTCCACCACCACGTACTCAGCGCCGGTGGCCGTCTTGTTCCGATACCAGAACCGGTTCCCGTCCGGATACCACTGCGGCCGCACCGAGTCCCCCGACACCAACCGGCTGGTGTTCCAAGGAAGCAGCCGCTCCGCCCGCGAATAATCGACCTGCGCCGCCAACTCCCCCACCCACGCCAAACTCAACAACCCCGCCCAAACAATTCGCATAGGCCCCCCAAAGAATGCCGAGCCCCAATGTCGGTCCCAAGGCCCCCGCCCGCCAGGGCTTCCGGAAGGACCCACCCTCCCCGACCGCCGAGTGCCGAGTGCCGAGTGCCGAGTGCCGAG
>JANPEL010000154.1:0-3458 GCA_031431925.1 Gemmatimonadota bacterium
ATCATACCCAATGACCCAAAGGTAGGTGGTTGTCCAGACATCCCCCCAACGCTTCTGACTCGAAAGGGCAACGGCCCCAGCAACGAGAGCCGAATTGACGATGAAGTAGATCGCAGCCGAGCAGAGGAAGGCGAGAATCGTCAGCACCAGCAATCCGGTATCTACCGAATTCCCTGGCACCAGAACGTCTGGTGGTACTGTACCACCAAGCCACCCGAACACTGCCATCGCGGCGGTGGTCGATGCCACTCGTTGAGCTACATTGAAAACGACCTTTAGGGTCTCACGTCGACGCCCAACCTGACTCAGGAGCGTCGACACGCCGGCGACAACAGCCCCCCAAAAGCCACCAAAGAGAACGCCAGCCGCAAGGTGGACGATAAAGGACAAGGACCCCTCTGCACCGCCGCCTCGACTATCGGTAGCGCTGACCTGCAATAGAAACGCGACGAATAGCAGGACACCAATCCCCCACGCCCCCGGATAATCGACACGGCCCGACCAAGCAGCCAATAGGCCCAGAGTCGCGCCAAGCGCAGTACCGAGAACGTACAGGTGGATCCTATTCGGACGTTTCATACAAAGTGGAGGGGGACCCGATCAGCTATTTCCAGTCGGTAGCTTCAGCGAAGAACAGTCCTGTTACGAACTGCACTGCGCCGACAGCGATGGCTGCGAGCCAGCTGATCATGAGCGTCACCCCCCTTCATGTCCAATCGAAGTCTTTCGGGATGGCATTGCCTCGCTATGGCAATCCAGACGCTCCGCTCAGTTGTCCGCTCAACTCCGCTCTTCCTACATCGAAGACCGGGCCCCCTCCGTTATACCTTTCTCCTTAACCCCAAGGTTGAACTCCACAACCTCCAACCACTACCTCACGCCGGCCGCCGAGCGTCCACCCACCGGTTGCTCGCATCCAGCACCGCGAACACCGCCGCCCGCTCCGGACTCTGCCGAATCTCCGCCGTCCCCGTCAACATCACCGAGTCCCGGCCCCCCATCCCCTGCAAGGCAACGAACACCACGCTCCGGTCCACCGCCTCCACCACCTGAACGCTCTCCACCGCCAAGGTGTGCTTCTCCAACAACCGCTCCAGCACCAGCGCCGTCGCCCGCGCCGCACCCTCGACCCGGCCCCGCGGCGTGTCCGGCGCCTCTTCCTCCGCCCTCTCCTCCCGCCCGCCGATCGACAACGACACCGCGATCACCACCCGCATCCCCCGCTGGCCGGGATGCACCGCCAAGTTCTCGAACAAGACGGCCCGTTGCATGGCCCGCTCCCGCACCACGCTCCGCTCCAGCGTCTCCAACGGCTTGACCTCCGCCGTCTGGGCAATGCTGATCTTCCGGTGATCGACCTTCAACCCCAAATGGGCCAACAACGCCGACTCGATGTTCCGGACCAATTGCTTCGGCTGCAACCCGGCCTGTGCCAGGACATGGATCTCGCTGACCTCGCCTAACGGCGTCGTGACCACCCGCGCCGAGAGGACACCCTCCAAGGTCGTGAGCAGGTTCTCCGCCCGCCGAACCCCCCAGGGGTCCGGCATGATGTCGGCCGCCGGCTTGACCGGGGGCTCCGACTGACGCATGGGATTCGGTCCACTCACTGTTACCGTCCTTGTCACGCCACCGTGTTACGGCCCGATGCCTTCGCCCGATAGAGCGCCCGGTCCGCGTTCACCAACAAATCGCCGCTCGACGGCCGGTCCGGATCATACTCCGCGATCCCGACACTCACCGTCACCTGCCCCTCCGGATACCCCAACCGCCGCCCGACACTCTCGACCCCGGTCCGAAGCGCCTCCGCCACCCGCTCCGCCCCGCTCAAGTCGGTCCGGGTCAAAATCACCACGAACTCGTCACCCCCATACCGCGCCGCCAAGTCCGAAGCCCGCACCGCCGCCCGGATCTCCTGCGACACCGCCTTCAACACGTCGTTCCCCGCCTCGTGCCCAAACTTGTCGTTGACCTCTTTCAGCCGGTCCAAGTCGAGGAACAACACCGTAAACCGGTCGCCGCTTCGCTTGCTCCGTTCGACCTCATGGGTCAACCGGTCCCGTAACACCCGGAACGTGGCCAGCCCCGTCAACATGTCGGTGGCGGCGGCCCGCTGCGCTTCCTCGGCCTGACGTTCTTGGTACGGCGAGCACTGCCGGAGCGACGCCCGGCCTAACGCAGCCGCCTCGGCGAACTCCCGGCAGGAATTATAGCCGCATGCCCGGCAATCCCACGGTCTCCCGTTCGGACCGAGCCCAATGGCCTCCATGACCTGCTCCACCGCCTCCGGGTCGGCTGCGGCCCGCCGAGGGCGGATATCGAACACCGCCCCGATGCTGGCCACCACCCCGGGCTCCACCACCGGAACCCGGCTCCGGGGCGGCTCGGTGCTCTGCACCACGGCCCGCCGCCAGTACAGCTGGTCCCGCGGTCCCGACAACGGATGGTCGAGCGCCCCCTCATACGAGAGCATATCGATAAAGCCCAGATCGATTCGGTCCACCACCAGGGCCCGCGAAATGGCCTTGAGGCCCGCCAACCCCCGGACCTTCTGGAACCGGCGGCTCGAATGCTTGGCCTCCTCCAACAACGCGATCGGAAGCCCGCCGGCCACGCTCACATGCCGCCGCCGCTCCTGCGGCACCCGGGTAAACACCAGGGGCTGAGCATGCAGGGTGACCCCCCGCGCCTGGAACAACTCGCCCAGATCCCGAAAGGTGATGGCCGCGGTGATCTCCGCCCCAACCGACGGCGTGAGCCCGGCATACACCACCTTGAGCCCCTCCGGATACGCCGATTGAAGATACCGGGCCTCGGCCACCGCCGGCGTCGCCACGGGCGCCAGGTACGGCACCAACTCCGGATACTCGGCCCGCACCGTCTCGACCACCACCGGATCGGTGGAGCGGATCATCGTGCCCCAGGCCTCGGTCCGCCACAGCCGGAGATATTCCGACGCCACCAGCTCGTCGCCAATGACCCCCCGCGACACCACCCGGAACCCCGCCGCATAACAGGCGTTGACCACCTGCTCCGGGGTGGCCGGGTAGAAATGCGCCGCGCACTCGGTATCGACAATGATGGCCCCGGTACCCTCGGCGGCGACCGCCACCGCCTGGCCCAACTCGCCCCCCACGTCGATGGCCCCATGGGGACACTCCGGCACGCAGAGCCCGCAGTGAATGCAGGCCTCTTCCATGACCCGCACCCACGACGAATCGGGGGCTACCGCGACCGCATTCGTCGGGCAGACCCGCGCGCACGCCAAACAGGCGACGCAGAGTTCGTCGTCAATTACGAATTTCACGGTTGCTCGGAACGATCCCCATTGGTGATGGCAATGTCAAGCCGCTCCAGTGCCTTAAAGCTTTACACCTGGCTGCTCAGTCGAGCCGATAATCCTTGATCTTCCGATAGAGCGTTCGCTCTCCAATTCCTAGCTTTGCGGCCGCTTGGCG
>JANPEL010000155.1:0-1827 GCA_031431925.1 Gemmatimonadota bacterium
GCCACCCATGATCGGGCCGAGTTCGAGCCCCTGCAACGCGCCGGCGACAATCGCGAATGCCGCATAGGTCGACCGGGCGCCGAAATCAGGCATCAGGCTGGCCGCGGTGAAAGGCGTCGCCGGGCCAAACCGATACCAGGCTACGGCACCCGCGCCGATCACCAGGGTGGCCACCGTCCACGCCGCCATTCCGCCGAGGTTCGGGAGCCACTTGGCCCGCTTCAAGCCGAGGATATTCAAGCCGGTGGCGGCCCACAGCACGGTCAGGCAGTAGACGCTGTTGTACCCGACGCTGGTCGAATAGGGCAGCCAGCGCTCGCCGCCGACCCGGAGGAACACCCCGGCGCTGAACAACAGCGCGGACGGGAAGAACACCACGTTGACCACCCAGTACGACCACCCGGCGACGAAGCCGTGGACGTCGCCAAAGCCGGCCTTGGCCCAGAGATAGAGTCCGCCTTCGCCGGGGATGCGGGCACTCAGTTCGAGGACCGCGAAGGCCAGGGGAATGAAGAAGAACACCAAGCCCATGGCCCACAGCACCAAACTCGAGGGGCCGATTTGCGCCGCCGTCGACAACCAGCGCAGACTGACGATGGCGGCGATGTTGAGCAACACCAGATCCCCGGTACCCAAGACCCGGTGCAGTTGGCTGGCGGCTTCGGGTTTGCTCACGCTGGTTCCATCGAAGAGTGGGCTAGCAGAGTCTACCGAACAAGGAGGATCTTGGATACCCCGGTCGCGGCCCCTCGACCGCTCGCGCGTCGGGCGGTAGGTTGGCTGAATGACAGCAGTTCCGGTTGCTCGACCTGGAAGTCGGTTCGACTTCAGGATGCTCTCGACTGGGAGCGTTGTTGCCTTCGTCTTGGTTGGATGCCGGGGCGACTCCAGTGCCGTGGCCACGGGCGGCGACGTGGGCGCCGGCTTTCTCTCGGCCCTTGAGTGGCGTTTCGTGGGGCCGTACCGGGGAGGACGGGTTCCTGCGGTGGCGGGAGATTCCAAGAACCCCCTGGTCTTCTACTTCGGGGCGGCTCACGGCGGGGTGTGGAAGACGACCGATGCCGGCGGGCATTGGCGGAACCTCTCGGATGGCTTTTTCAGGTTTCCTGCCGTGGGCGCGCTGGACGTGTCACTCTCGGATCCTCAGGTGATCTTCGCGGGGACCGGTGAGGGGCTTCAGCGGCAGTTCATCTCGCCGGGCGACGGGGTCTACAAATCCACCGACGGAGGAGACACCTGGGCCAATGTGGGCCTTCGAGAAACCCGGCACATCGCCAGGATCCGGATTCATCCGACCAATCCCGATGTCGTCTACGTGGCGGCCATGGGTGACATGTTCGGCCCCAACCCGGAGCGGGGCGTCTATCGAACCATGAATGGCGGGAAGACCTGGGAACGGATCCTCTCTCGGGGCGAGACCGCCGGTGCGGTGGATCTGTCCATTGATCAGAGGAACCCGAAGGTGATCATCGCCGCCCTGAATCACCACCTGACGTACCCGTGGGACGAGGAGAGTGGCGGACCCAGCACGGGCCTCTTCAAGACCACGGATGGCGGGGACAGCTGGACCGACATCACCCGCCATCCCGGAATGCCCAAGGGGTTGGTTGGGAAAATCGGCCTGTCGATCTCACCGGCGCGCTCCAGCCGGGTATATGCGTTCATCGAGGCCGATCAGGGTGCCGGCGGGATCTATCGTTCGGACGACGGCGGCTCCACCTGGCAGATGACCCATCAAGACCCCGGCAAAATGGAGATCCCCAACTCCTACAACCACATCACCGCCGACCCCCGGGATCCCGACGTCGTCTACATCCAGCCGATCAG
>JANPEL010000156.1:0-4621 GCA_031431925.1 Gemmatimonadota bacterium
GCAATCAGAGTCGTGTTGGCGCGCGGCGCGGGGGGCGATGGCCGGCGGGGGCCCCCGGGGGGGGGGCCGGGCCCGCGGCGGGCCCCCGGTCAAAGACGACCGGGTCTCCCGGCGTATCGAGCCGGCCGGGTCGGTCGAGGCGATGGGGCGGAGGGCAGGGGAGCTCCTGCGAGATCCCGTCGCGTTCGCCACCATGCGCCAGGCCGCGTTGGCGCGCGCCGCGGAGTTCTCCGCCGACCGGGTGGTCCCTCAGTATGAGGCCCTCTACACCGATGCCGTCGGATGACGGATCTGACCTGGTGGCAGGGGCTCGTCCTCGGCCTGGTGCAAGGCCTCACCGAATTCCTCCCGATCTCCAGTTCGGGACACTTGGTCTTGGCCGAAGAGTTCGTTGGCTACCGGCCCCAAGGGGTGTTCTTCGAGATCATCGTCCACCTGGCCACGCTGTTCTCGGTGGTGATCGCCTATCGGCAGCGGATCCTCGAGTTGCTGAAGGGCCTGGTCGCCGGCCGGCGGGAGGCGTTCACCTATGCCGGGTTACTCGTCCTCGCGTCGATCCCGGCCGCAGTGGCCGGCTTGCTCTGGCGGGATTACTTCGAACGGACGTTCCATTCGCCGGTCGACCTTGGGTGGCAGTTCTTGGCCACCGCCGTCTTGCTCTGGAGTACCAAGTTCGCCGCCGAGCGGGCGAAGGGATCTCCGATCAACTGGTGGCGTTCGATCCTGATCGGGGTCGGGCAGGCGGTGGCCATCATTCCGGCCATTTCGCGGTCGGGAACGACGATCGCCGCGGCGCTGTGGACCGGTGTGACCCCGGCCGTCGCCGCGGAGTTTTCGTTCTTGATGTCGATCATTGTCATCGCGGGTACCGGGATCCTCGAACTCGGGAAGATCCCGACCGGCGTGTCGCTGACCGAGCCCGGCCTCGTAACCGCCTTCGGGGCTGCCCTCGTTTCCGGCATCGTGGCCATTCGGTTCCTCGTGGCCCTGCTCCGGAGCAGCCGGTTCCATCTATTCGCCCCGTATTGCGCGGTAGTGGGCGTTTTCTGTCTGGTATGGTTCGGCTGGCTCGGCCGCTAGGCGATCGGTGATCCATCGCGCCGGGGCGGTCGATTCGACCCAGGATCTTGCCCACGCGCTGGCCCAAGCGGGCGCGGCGCACGGGACGACGGTGGTGGCCGACCACCAGCGCCAGGGGCGGGGTACCCGGGGGCGGGCCTGGAGCTCGGGGCCCGGAGGGCTCTGGATGAGTGTGATTCTCCGGCCGGATCTGGCCCCGACGGTGGAGGGGCTGAGCGTCCGGATCGGGCTCGAGGTGGCGGCGGCGCTCGAGCCGATCATCCGCCCCGACCAGTCGATTTTGCTCAAGTGGCCTAACGATCTCTTGGTGGCGGACCGCAAACTCGGCGGCATCCTCTGCGAGGCGCGGTGGACCGGCGACCGGCCCGGCTGGATCGTGGTTGGAATCGGGGTCAACGTGGCTAACGAGGTCGGAGCGGAGGCGGCCGCCGCCGCGGTTCGGTTGGCCGACGTAGGCGGCCCGTCGGAGCCGGCCGCCATCGAGGCCCTGGTCCGCAATGCCATTCTCGTCGCGTCCGCTCAAAGCGGCCCGCTCTCCCCGGCTGAATTGACGGCGTTTGCACGGCGTAATTGGCTCGGCGGGCGGCGAGTCGACGGCCCCGTTGCCGGCGTGGCCGGCGGCCTTCGGCCTGACGGCCGCCTGCTCGTGCACCAAGCCGACGGCACCGACGCCGCCGTGCTCGGGTCCCTCACGCTATCGGACTTGGCTCCAACTCGGGCAAGCCATTAGATTGCATGGCGTTCCCGAGCTTTCATTCGGAGTCATGATGACCTCTGCCGTCGCGGTCGCTTCCGCCGACCATACTGAACTGTCCCATGTCCTGCGTTCCGGCGCCAAGCTCGGCGCCATCCAAACGATCTTGATTGCGGTCTTCGGCCTCCTCCAGCCCCGGTTGTCGGGTCCGGTCGAGTTGGTGGTCCTTGGCGTGATTCTGATCATTGGCATCGCCGCGACGATCACGTTGCCCGGATCATGGACCAGCGCCCGGACCATCGAGGGGATAGCCGGCGCTGCTGGAATCGGCCTCACGGCCACCGTGGTCTTTCTTTTGGCTGATGTCGCGGTGCTTCAGCCTGCCGGCCTCTACACCAATCGATGGCTCGAAATCGGCGGCGGCTCCAACTGGTGGTACCACCCGGTCTGGTGGATGGTCGGCACCTACATGCCGTGGATGGGCGCCTGGGTCCTGGCCAATCAAGCGGCGAAGTCCGGCCCGACGAACCCGATTGCCTTGGTCGGCGGGGCCATCGTCGTGGCGGCCGTGGTCATGGCAGCCGCGGTCGTGCTGAAGTTCCCCGGCGCCTCGTTCGGACTGGGCCCGTTTGCGGTGGCGGTTCTTCCGGCGCTCGCGATCTTGGTTCTGATCAGCTCGTTCGGGGCGCGTCGCCCTTGAGATGAAGATCGGTCGCTTCCTCGCCCGATTCTTCGGCTGGCTGCTCACGCCCGTGGTGGCGTGGGCAGCTTCTTTTTTCGGGGCCGCCACCGTGTCCTGGCTGATCAGCGGTTGGGCCAGCGCCCGGACCCAATTGATCACGACGGTCATCGGGGGGGGAATCACCGCGGTCATCGCACTGGTCGTTTGGCTTCGGCTCCTCCGGAAGTCGCCCAAACTCAGGGCCACCCTTCGGGTCGATACCGACGGTACTCCGCTCGCGGCCGTCGACGATCAACCCAAATGAGGGCCCGATCGCTCGGGCTCGGTTGCTGGGTCGTTCTCGGATGCGGGAACCCTCGGGCGGTGAAGCCGACGTCGGCCGATGCAACCGCCGCCGCTCCTGAAGTCCCATCGCCACCTGACACCATGGTACTCCAGTCGGGCCGGTATCGGATCTGGCTCACCGAGGGCCGGGCCGCCTCGGACAGCAACGGGCGGACCTGCTTTGAACGGAGCGTCGAGGTTCGGACGGATTCGAGCCGAACCAAAGTGCCATTGCTCTATGTGCTCGAGAGTCCATCGCACCTCGACCGAACCCACGTCCGCGCGATCCTGAGCTACCGATGCGCTCCGCTCGCGGCCTATCGGGTTGAGTTGGCAACCGGGCGGCCGTTCAAGCTCGAGGAGCGATGAACCCGGCGGCCGTCCGCGTGATGGCCGCCGTGGGCGTGGGCCTGGTGTTCGCTTCGGCCGTTCGGGCTCAGGATCTCAGGGTATCGGCGAGCCGATGGTTCTCGACGCCGAAGGTGGCGGACTATCGAGTCGGGATCTCGAGGATCTCCCTCGGTCCGATCACCCTGTTCCCAGCGGCCCAGATCCTCACCGCCGACTCGGGCATCGCCTTGGCCGGCGTCGGCATCGATGCGATCGTCCGGCCGCGGGGAAGCTGGTCCGGGTACCTGATCGGCGGGATCAGTGGAGGCTTTCTCGATTTCGACCGATCCGCTGGGCTCGGTTTGTGGCGATCCTGGTCCGTCGGGGTTGGCGCCGAGGTCCTCCAGCTCGGGCCCCTCGGCGCGGCGGCGCTCGAAACCCGGTACCAATCGCTCGATCGGGTTGGCGCCGTCCGGGGCATTTCGCTTGGGGTAAGGTTTGGCGCCGGGCTCCGGAGGCGGGCGACCGCCGGTCCGTCTCGACTCGCTGGTCGGGCAGCCCTCGAGGCGGCCGACTATGCGATGGAGGCCATGGGAACTCCCTATCAGTGGGGCGGCTCCGGTGGAAACGGGTTCGACTGTTCGGGCCTGATTCAATTCGCCTATGGCCGGGCTGGCATTGCGCTCCCGCGCCGGAGCGTCGATCAAGCCACCAGCGGACGCGAGGTCGGCCGGGCCCTGGCCGAGCTCCAGGCTGGCGATATCCTGGTCTTCAGCGCGACGCCCGGCGGGGCTATCAGTCACGTGGGGCTGTACCTCGGGCAAGGCCGATTCATTCACAGCGCGTCCCGAGGGGTTCGAATCAGCGGACTGAGCGCCGAGGACCCGGACGGGCAATGGTGGTTTCAGCGATGGACGTCGACCCGCCGGGTCAACGAATAAAGGAGCAATCAAATGAGCGCCACGAATTCCCCCCGGACCACCGTCAAGCGTCACGCCGAGCGAGGCCATTACGATCGGGATACCGTCAATGCGATTCTGGACGAAGGCCTCGTGGCCCACGTTGGATTTGTGGTGGACGCCCAGCCGTACGTCATCCCAACGCTCTACGCCCGGATTGGCACCACCCTCTACTTCCATGGGGCGGTGGCCAATCGGATGTTGGATACGATGGCCGAGGGCATCCCAGTCTGCGTGACTGTCACCCTGCTGGACGGTCTGGTGTTGGCGCGATCGCACTACTCGCACTCAGCTAACTATCGGTCGGTCGCAATCCTCGGCCGGGCTCGTGAGGTGTTGGATCGGGAGGAGAAAATGCAGTCGTTTGAGGCCTTAGTGGACCAAGTGGCCAAGGGACGGTGGAACGACGCGCGGCAGCCGTCGGAAATCGAAATCCGGACCACGCGGGTGTTGGCGCTCCCGATCACCGAGGTGTCGGCCAAGGTGCGGACCGGACCGCCGAAGGACGACGCCGACGATCTTGGGCTGCCGATCTGGGCCGGCGTCATTCCC
>JANPEL010000157.1:0-2281 GCA_031431925.1 Gemmatimonadota bacterium
CTGCTGACCCCGGAGTTTGAGTCGACGTTTGACCGCCTGTTCGTGATGAACCGCCTGCAGCTCGCCTTCCATGAGCTCCGACGGCGCCCGCCGCCCGCTGGCGCCGTCTAACACGGGCGTGAAGTCTGACGGCGCGGCCCAGGCGTCGTGCTCACTTGCGTTCCTTGCGGCCGCGCCGCAGCTTACGCCCCACTCGTTAGGCGGCGCGAGCCGAGCCATTTGCCCGCCAGGAAGTGACGGCACACAAGATTCTCAGACAAGGCGTGTGCCGTCAAACTCCCCGACCGTCGTCTCCTGAAGTGACGTCACCCGATCCCGGAGTTACATAGTGCAACCTTGCCTTTCCTTGCCGACCCTTGCCTTGGTGTTAGCTGCTGTCGGGTGCGGGGATCCCACCGCCACGGGGCTCGGCCGAGCCGAGGCGCTTATCCAAGACCCTCCAGCGGGCCCGGCGGTCGTGATTGGCTCGCTGGCGGGGAATACGTTTGCCTCGGTTTCCGCCGATGGCGCGAATTGGGCAGACCTCGGCTCGCCGAACGGCATCACGGTGCCACTCCAGACCCCGACGGGCGCTGCCACCATCCACGGAGAGCAGGATGTCCGCGTTGGGACCTATACTCGTGTCCGCCTGGTCTTCGCCGGAGTGACGGCTCGTCTGAAGACCGGCTCGGTCGTGGCCGGGACCACCTTGACCAGCGACATCGACCTTCCGCTCGGCGGCTCCGACCAACGGGTGGAGATCGTAGTGATCGTGCCGACTTTCAACGTCGACCTCGACGCGAGCGTACAACGGACGATCCTTTTCAATCTCCGGTCGTCCCTCTGGCTCACGCCCGCCGCCCTGCAGGCCGGGACCGTCGCGGACGCGGCGCTTCAGGCCGCCATCATTGCGACTACGCGAGTTGAGCCCAGGTAGCACCACCCTCGAGCGTGAGCCACCGGGACCAGAGGTTGGTTGCGATCTTGTGCAACCGGGAAGATAGGTAACGAAGTTTACCGGGAGGATAGGTAACACTGTGAGTTACCCTCGAATGATGTAGTCCCGCTCGTCCAGCTGGGTGAGGAGGACCGTGTTGAAATAGATCGCCCAGATGCCGTCATCGACTGGCACCTTCGAGACGTTGGTGTCCCCGTCGCCGCCCCGCCTCACGGTGCACCGCTCGGCCGAGTATCCCTCGCGGATCGTCCTGCCGATCGTGCCCTGAGGTCCGGTGGGAAACTTCCGGACGGAGCGGGACAAGTCCGAGATGGACCGGGGCGATCGGACCGGCTCAGCGGGGGGGCCGGGGGGATTCGGCGGCGATCCAGGCTGGTTTCCGGGGGTAGGGGTTAGCCCCAACTCCCCCTCGAAACCCTTGACTGGGGCCGACTTTGCCTGCGCTTTCGGGGTGGGGAGCGAACGACGTATCCTGCAACGGGCGCAGCTGCGACACAAGTAATGGTTAGGCCTCATGGGTCCGGGTGCATGGGAGAACTCAACGCGGTGCTGAAACCGGTCACACTGTGCCTCCTGCTTGGGTCCGCTGGCCTTCAGTCGTGCACCGGAACCTCGGAACCCCAGCAGCAGCTCAAAGAGGAGCGCGACCGCTGTCCGCAGACCTACGAATTCGGCAACCACGGCTGCGCCGAAATCGTTGGCCGCCTCATTGCACCGGACGGAATGCTGGCTCGGGCCCCGGGCCGACCTGGGTCTGAGATTTCTGTCAGCCTCACTCAGCTGAGCCCGGTCTCGGCCATCGCCAGCTACACGCTCGTAATCCGCGACACCACGGGGACCTACCGCCTCCGCGCGACACACTACTTTGGCCGCCCGCCCGCCGGGCCCGACACAATCACGGTGCAGGTGCGGGCTGTGTGGTGGGACGCCGTTGCGGCCGCTTCACCGGAAGGGCTCTTGCCCATTCTCGCCGCGGACTCCACGGTTCGACAGATCCGACTCGTTCCCGTCGGGGCCCGCTTTGTTCCCGACACCGTCGACCTCTGGCTCCGCCGGCCGCAAGGCGCGAAGCCATGAGGCCTAACCCGGTATTGCAACGGACAGCCGCGCGTAGTGCCGATTTGACAAGTCGCGGCCGCGCCCCAATGTTGGTTGGAGGATGGCGCGGCCGCTCTGTTCCGTGCGGCGGCTGCCGCTGAATACCAAGTCGTTAGCTGTCAAACCCGCGCTCCTCTTGACCCGAGGCGCCCATCGCCGTGATCTTACCGGTAAGACCAACCGGAGCAGGTGATGGCTGATTCCGCCACGACCACCTTGTCGTCCAAGGGGCAGGTCGTCATTCCA
>JANPEL010000158.1:0-3790 GCA_031431925.1 Gemmatimonadota bacterium
CGGCCCTGGGCGTAGAGGTCGCCGCGGAGTTCGCCGCTCACGTCCACGGCCCGGACTCCGGCTTCGAAATTGCCAACGTACATCACGTCGTCTTCTACCCACATGTTGTGCGAGCCCGCGTTCGGCACCGAGTACTCGGCAACCTTCTTCGGGTGTTCGATGTCGGTGACGTCGAGGATATGGAGCCGGCCCAGGGTCTTGATCCGGGCCCGCGAGTTCAGATCGAAGAACCCCGGGAATACTTCATCGCCCACCACCAGGTACTTCCCGTACCGGAACACCGAGTGGGTTCCGGCGATCATCCCGGCGGGATAGTAGTCAGCGTGGTTGTAGGTGTACTGGGCGACGAACTTGGGGTTCTGCGGGCTGCCGCCCTTCCGGCCGTTGCCGACGTCGAGGATCACGAGCCCGTCCTTCCAGTACGCCAGGTAGGCGAGTCCGTCCTTGACCTGGAGGTCGTGGAGCGAGCGGCCCTCGACTTGGCCCGACGCGCCGGTCCGCATCAAACTGGTTTCGACTTGCCACCGCCCCACTTCCCGGGGGTTCTTGGGGTCGGAAAAGTCGATGACCCGAAGCGACTGGGTATCGGCGTCGTTCAAGTACACGAAATGATCGTCGATGTAGGCGCTATGGACGCCGCCTGACACGGTGGCGGTGTATTCCGAGAGCACCTTGGGGTGGAGCGGGTCGGCCAAGTCGAGAAAGACGATCCCGTTCTTGCGGGACGACGCCTGTTGCCGGGTGATGAGTCCGATCCGGCCGTCGGGCGTGGTGGAGACGTCGTTGATGAGCCGGGCGTCGACCATCAGGGAATCGGTGAGCCGCGGGCTCGCCGGCTCGGAGATGTCGTAGGTGTAGAGCCGGTCCGAGATCGTCGACACGTAAAGGACGTTGTTCACGGCCCAATGCTCGGCGGCCTGGAGTTGGCCGAACGTGGCGGAGCCCGCGATTTCGAAGGTCCGGTTATGGACCCGCTGGCTCACTGTGATCGGCGCTGACGCGGACACGGCGCCCACGGCCGCGGTGACCACGTAGGTGCCGGGCCGCTCCGCCACGAAACCGCCGTCCGGGAACACCGAGGCGTCGGAGCGGTCCACGCTCCACCGAACCGGGGCGGGATCGGCCGATTGGCCCCGGGCATCGGTGGCTTGGGCGAGGAATCGGACCACATCACCGGTGCGAGCTTGGGCCGGTGCGGTCAGGGCGAGCCGGGCGACTCGGTTGGGGACGACCTTCACCACCAGTTCCGCGCGGGCCGCTCCGGCCTCGGCCACGATCGTGGCCTGGCCCGCGGCGCGGCCGACCACGACGCCGGCAGCGTCTACGGTGGCCACGTTAGGCGTCATGGACCGGAAGGTCACCGCGTGGCCGGTCAGGGGATCGCGGTCGCTGGTGTAGGGCAGTGCAGTTACGATGGTAATGCCCCCGGGCACCACCTGGGCCGGGTCGGCCGCGACCTCGATGGTGGCGGGGCCCTTCGGTTCGACGATGATCTCGGCGGTGACCGTCTTGCCGCCCGAGCGGGCCACCAAGGTGGCGGTGCCGTGCCGGAGCCCGCGGACCACGCCCGTCTGGCTCACGGCCGCCACATCGAACGGGCCGATGAGCCATTGGGCATTCGGGGCGGCAACGCCGCCGGGGCCGCGGAGTTCGAAGCGGACCTCTTGGCCGGCCACGACGCGTGCCCGGATCGGAGCCAGTTCGAGGGTTTGGGCCACTGCCGCGCCGGGGAGGGCAAGGCCGAGGGCGATGGCGGTTGTGACGCGCATGGGGACGGGCTCCGGAAGGGGACGCAGGATGGTCGAAGCTACGGGATCGCGGGGGTCCGATCAACTAGCCGGGTTGTTACCTTCCGGTATGAACGTGTCGTCCCTGGCGCAGTATCTGCTGCCCCATCGCTTTCTGTCGCACCTGGCCTGCCGGATTGCTCAGTCGGAAACTCCCTGGATCAAGCGCCGGGTCATCCGGGCTGTGTTGGCCAACTTCGATGTCGACCTGAGCGAAGCGGTCGATCCGAACCCCGACAACTACCCGAGTTTCGGCGCCTTCTTCACCCGCGCACTGAAGCCCGGCGCCCGGGTACCGGACCCTGATCCGAAGACCCTGTTGATGCCGGCCGACGGCAAGGTCAGCCAGTGTGGCCGAATCGAGAACGGACGAATCTTCCAGGCCAAGGGCCACGACTACACCGCCGCCGAGCTGCTCGGGGACGCCGATTTGGCGTCGGCGTATCGGAACGGCTCGTTCATGAACATCTATCTCTCGCCCCGCGACTATCACCGCGTCCACATGCCGTGGACCGGTACCTTAGCCGAAACGCTGCACGTGCCCGGGCGCTTGTTCAGCGTGTCACCGGGTACGGTGGCCGATGTGCCGCGGCTGTTTGCCAGGAACGAGCGGCTGGTGTGCCACTTCGACACTGACTTGGGGCCGATGTGCTCGGTGATGGTCGGCGCGCTGCTGGTGTCGGGTGTGGCAACGGTGTGGAACGGTGTCAATATTCCGGAGTACGCCGACCAGCCCAAGCGGACCGTTTTCCGGGGGCAAACCATCCGATTGGAGCGGTTCGCCGAAATGGCCCGCTTCAACTACGGCTCCACCGTGATCCTCCTGTTCCCGGAAGGGGCCGTGAATCTCGATCGGTTCGACCACCAAGCGCCGTCGGTCCTTGGCCGGCGGATGGGCGTCATTTCGCGCGGAGGGTAGTGCCATGACACTCGACGATGTGATGGGGCAGTTGGAGAAGGCCGGGTCGGCGCAAACCCGGAAGACCTACGGACGCCACGGCATCACGAGCCCGATGTTCGGGGTGAGCTATGCCGTGCTCGGCAAACTCGTCAAGACCATCAAAGTGGATCAGGCACTGGCCGAGCGACTCTGGGCTACCGGCAACCACGATGCCCGGATCCTCGCCACCATGATCGCGGAACCCCCGACGATCGGCCGAAAGCAACTCGATGCTTGGGCCAACGTGGCCGACAACTACGTGCTCTCCGACGCCATCGGGCGCCTGGTGGCGAAGACGCCGGCCGCGCGGGCCACCGCCGAGGCCTGGGCCAAATCGGACGGCGAGCACATCGGTCAATGCGGTTGGACCGTGCTCGCCGTGCTGGCCGGCGGCGACGAGGCCGTGTCCGAGGCCGACTGCTTGACGCTCCTCGGCCGGATCGAGCGGGAGATCAAGACCGCGAAGAACCGGGTTCGGCACTCGATGAACAGCGTCCTGATCGCGATCGGCGGCCGGTCCGTCAAGCTCCGGACGGCGGCGCTCGCGGCGCACCAGCGGATCGGCAAAGTCGAGGTGGACCACGGCGATACGGCTTGCGTCACCCCGAACGCGGAGGCCTACATCGCCAGGATCTGGGCTCGGAAGAAAGGGTGACCATGGACATCGAGCACGAACTGCAGGTGGCGGCGCCCATCGACCGGGTCTGGTCGTGTTTCGCCACGGCTGAGGGACTTCGCACCTGGTGGCCGGATACCGCGAGCACCGATCCGCGCGTGGGCGGACGCTTTGAGTTCGGGTTCGATGCCGATCACCAATGGGCCGGCGTCGCGCGGGTGCTCGACGCCCCCCACGCGATCGAGTGGGAGATGACCGAGACCGCTCCGATGGCGGACTGGCTCGGGACCCGGGTCGGCGCGCGGATCACGGCCGTCGGAAGCCAGACCCGGCTCCACTTCTATCATCGGGGCTGGGCCGAGGCGTCGGCGCACCACCGGATCTCTTCCTTCTGTTGGGCCACGTATCTCCGGCTGCTGGCCCGATATTGCGTGACGGGAGAAGTGA
>JANPEL010000159.1:0-3135 GCA_031431925.1 Gemmatimonadota bacterium
ACCCGCACCGCGTAGACCCCGTCGGGGGGCAGCAATTTACTCTCGGGCGGCGCCAGGTTCACAGTCGGAACCCCAATGGTTCGCCCCCGCTCGGCCCCCCGCTCCACCCGCCCGCTGACCCGATAGGGCCGGCCCAAGCCGCGGGCCGCCTCCCCGAAGTTCCCGGTTTCGATCGCGGCTCGAATCGCGCTACTGGAGATGACGTTCTCGCCATCTGCCACCGGGTCCACCGCTTCAACCCGAAATCCGTGCCGGCGTCCGAGCGCCTCTAACGTGGCCAGATCGCCCGACCGGCCCCGGCCGAATCCGTGATCATGCCCCACCACCAACTCGGCCATCCGACACCGGTCGAGCAGCACCGACTGGACGAAGGCCTCCGGCTCGAGCGCCGCCAAGGCGTGGTCGAATCGAAGCACCACCAAGTAGTCGAGCTCGGTCTCGGCCAACGCGGCCGCTCGCTCCGCCGCCGTGGTCAACCGCCGGGGCGCCATCTCCGGCCGGAGCACCGCCAGCGGATGGGGCTCGAACGTCACCAACACGCTGGCCCGGTTCGCCGCCCGGGCCCTCGCCACCAGGTCGTCCAGCACCGCCCGGTGTCCCCGATGAACCCCGTCGAACGTGCCGACCGTCACGACGGTGCCGTTGGCCATGACCGGGAGCCGGCTCATGCCGCCATCACGAGCACCGGTTGCCACGCCCCGTCGGTGGCCGTTCCGATCGCAACCAGCTGCCCGTTCAACACCAGTGCGGCGGATCCACCGCCCGTCGTTTCCCCAACCCGGCGACCCTGCCGGAGCCACCCGGCCTCCTCCTCGGAGACCGTCACCCGGGGCATCGTCCCAAGCAAGGCCAGCGGCTCGATCAGCGGCTCCGCACCGGTCAGCGAGGCCAGCGGAATCGCGGCGTGGACGTGAAACGGACCGACCGACTCCCGGCGGAGCTCGACCAAATGGCCGCCCGTACCTAACGATTCACCGAGGTCGCGGGCCATGGCGCGGAGGTACGTCCCCGGGCCCACAACCGCCCGCCACGATACCAATGGCGGTGCATACTCGACCACGGTGACCCGGTCGATCGTGACCGTGGCCGGCTTGAGGTCGACCGCCCGCCCCTGCCGGGCCAACGCGTAACTCCGAACCCCGTCGACCTTCTTGGCCGAGTAGGCGGGCGGTCGTTGCTCGATCGATCCGACGAACCGGTCGAGCGCGGTCTCAACCGCTCCTTGTGCCGGCCACTCGCCGCTCCATTCCTGGCCGGCCCGCTCGCCGGTCCCGTCGTCGGTCGTGGTGGCGAATCCGAGCCGGGCGGTGGCCAGGTACGTCTTCCGTTCCGCTTCCACGAACCGCGCCAGCCGGGTGGCGCCGCCTAACATTACGACTAACAATCCCGTCGCGAACGGATCGAGCGTCCCGGTATGGCCGACCGCCTTGATCTGGAACCGCCGGCGCACGGCGGCCACGACATCGTGCGAGGTCATGCCGGCCGGTTTGTCGATCAAAAGGCCGCCCGTCAGGGCGCCTCCTCACCCCGCTTGAGGGCGCCCAGGATCGCCTCGATCTTGGCGGCGTGCTCCTGGCCCCGGTCGGCCACGAAGGTCAGCTGAGGGGTAATCCGGGTGGACAACGCGTTGGCCACCTTCGAGCGAAGAAATCCCGCCGCTCGCCCCAGCCCTTCGAGCGCCAAGTCCCGCTCCGCTTCGTCGCCACGGACTGTGACCAGAATTCTGGCGTACGACAGGTCCGGGCTCACGTCGATCCCGGTGATCGTGACCATCTGGATCCGCGGATCCCGGATCTCGCGGAGCAACGCCTCCGCGACGACCTGGCGAATGACCTCGGCAACCTGATCCGGCCGGCGCTTCGACGACGGGGACGAGCGGGCCACCGGGAGCGCCTAACCGGCCGCGCTGACCGGCGGGCTCGCCAGGGTCCGCTTCACCTCGTCAACCCGGAATGCCTCGATCCGGTCGCCGACTTTCACGTCGTTGAAGTTCTCGACGCCGATCCCGCACTCGAGACCTTCCTTGACTTCCTTGACGTCGTCCTTGAAGCGTTTCAGGCTTGACATCGTCCCGGTGTACACCGCCTTGCCGTCCCGTACCACCCGAACCTTGGCGGTCCGAATGATGGTGCCCGACCGGACCATGCTGCCGGCGATCGTTCCGATCTTGGTGACCTTGAACAGTTCCAGAACTTCGGCCTCGCCGAGGATGGTTTCCTTCTCCTCCGGCTTGAGGAGGCCTTCCAGCGCGTTCTTCACATCCTCGACGGCTTCATAGATGATCCGGTAGGTCCGGACGTCGACCTGTTCCTGCTCGGCCAACTGGCGGGCATTGGCGTCGGGCCGGACATGGAAGCCGAGAATGATGCTGCCCGACGCCTTGGCGAGGAGCACGTCGCTACCCGTGATCGCGCCGACGCCGCGGTGGACGATATCGACCCGGACTTCGGTGGTCGACAGCTGGGCCAGGGCGTCCGCGAGGGCTTCCGCCGGACCACCCTGGTCGGCCTTGATGATGATCCGGAGCTGGCTGACTTGGCCGGCCTTGAGCTGGCGGCTGATGTCCTCGAGCGAGGCACCGCGCTGGCTCCGCCGGTTCTGGGCTTCCCGATCGAGCCGTTGTCGCTTCTGGGCGATGTCGCGGGCTTCGACCGCGTCGGCCACGCTCAAGAACACGTCGCCGGCGGCCGGGACGCCCTCGAACCCGAGGACCCGCAACGGAATTGACGGACCGGCTTCCTTGACCGTCTTGCCGCGTTCGTCGGTCAACGCCCGAACCCGGCCGGAGAACTTGCCGCAAATGAAATTGTCGCCGACCCGGAGGGTTCCGCGCTGGACCAGCACGGTGGCGAGTGGCCCCTTGCCCGGGTCGAGCGTGGCTTCGAGGACCGCCCCGGTGGCGCGGGCGTCGGCGTTGGCCTTGAGGTCGAGGATCTCAGCTTGGAGCAGGATCTGCTCGAGCAGGTGATCGATCCCGGTGCCCTTCTTGGCCGAAATCGGTGCCGAGAGCACCTTCCCGCCGAACTCTTCGAGTACCACGTTGTGCTGCAAGAGATCTTGTTTGACCTTCTGCACGTTGGCGGTCGGGAGATCGACCTTGTTGATCGCCACGATCATCGGTACGCCGGCATTCTT
>JANPEL010000160.1:0-2226 GCA_031431925.1 Gemmatimonadota bacterium
GGGCATCGGCCTTGGCAATGGCGTCGGGGCGGAGCCCGTCGAGCGACACCACCACGACATGATCGGTGACGGCGCCGGTCGCCGGAGCCAGTGCAGGCGGAGCGGGGGCCGGCGGCGGCGGGGCGCACGCGAGGAGCGAGCCGGCGAAGAGCAGGCCGGCCGGTGTGATCGGCGGATATCTGATGCAACAGCCTTGGGGCTGGGACATCGTACGTTAGGCCGAACCGGGGGCTTTCGCCAGTGGGCCTGCACCTGGAATCCACCAGACCAGACCCGACCCTCGCCGTCGCTCGACCCTCGCCGTATCTTCCGATGCGAGTTCCGTCCGACCTTCGTCACGTCTCCAGGAGACCACTTCCAATGCCTCTGGCTCTTTTGATCAGGGCGGTGCTGTTGCTCGCCTCAGTCCTTGCTCTTCCCGCCCCAGCGGGGGCGCAAGACGACTCGGCGCCGTTCATCGCCCGGATCGAGGCCGCCCAGTCTCCCAACCGGCAGGGCTTCGATGGCCTGACCATCCCGGAGCTGCTGGCGCGGTTCAAGGTGCCGGGCGTCAGCGTCGCGGTAATCAAGGATTTCAAGATTCACTGGGCCAAGGGGTACGGCCTTGCCGACGTGACGGCCAACCGGCCGGTCGAGGTGACCACCGCCTTTCAAGCCGCGTCGATCAGCAAGCCGGTCATGGCCATGGCCGCCGTTCGTCTCGCCCAAGAGGGCCGCTTGTCGCTCGACCAGAACATCAACTCGCTGCTCAAATCCTGGAAAGTCCCCGAGAGCGAGCTGACCCGGGTCCCACCGGTCACGCCGCGCTCGCTGCTGAGCCATACCTCCGGGTCCGATGACGGGTTCGGGTTCCCCGGGTACGAGCCCGATGCTCCTCGGCCAACGGTCCCACAGATTCTCAACGGAGAATCGCCGTCCAACGTCGGGGCCGTGCGTTTCATCCGGCCACCCTTTACCGGACAGAAGTACTCGGGCGGGGGCACCGAGATCATGCAACTCGCGCTGACCGACCTGACCGGACAGCCGTTTGCCGAGTTGATGCGCCAGAAAGTGCTCGACCCGCTCGGGATGACCGCGAGTTCCTACGAGCAGCCCCCGACTGGGGCGATCGCCGAGCGGACGGCCCGGGCCCACGACGGCGGCGGGAAGGCGATGGGAGCCAAGTGGCACGTCTACCCCGAGCAGGCCGCCGCCGGTTTGTGGACGACCCCGAGCGACTTGGCCAAAGTCGCGATCGAAGCCCAGCGAGCGATCCAAGGCCCTGCCGGCAAGGTGCTTTCGCAGGCCAGCGCCCGCGAGATGATCGCGCCAACCGGGATGGGACCGTTTGCGGTCGGCTTCATGGTCGAGAAGCGGGGCGAGGGATGGTACTTCATGCACAGCGGCGGCAATTGGGGTTTTCGCTGCGACCTGGTGGCCCACGTCCGGAAGGGCTATGGCGTGGTAGTCATGACCAACGGTGACAACGGCGGGGCAATCCTTCGGGAAATCGAAGACCGGGTCGCGGCCGCCTACGGCTGGGACTCGCTCGACAAGCCGATTCCCCGATAACATCTCACGACGGAGTTTCGCATGACCTCAGGTTCCCGCACCGCCCGGATCGTCTGGTCCCTCCTGACCCTCGCGACGGTGGGCCACGCCCAGGGCTACGACATCGTCATCCGGAACGGACGGGTGCTCGATGGGATGGGCAACCCGTGGATCGCCGCCGACATTGGGATCCGGGGCGGCAAGATCGCCAAGATCGGACGAATTCCGGAGGCCGGCACCCGGGAACTGGACGCCACGGGGCGCTACGTGACCCCGGGATGGATCGACATGATGGATCAGTCGGGCGGCGTCTTGCTCCGCAACGGATTGGCGGAGAACAAGGTCCTGCAAGGCGTGACCACGTCGATCGGCGGCGAAGGTGGTTTCCCGGTGGCGGCGAGCAAGATCCCCGAGTATTTCCAAACGCTGGAGCGCCAGGGCATCAGCATGAATTTCGGGTCGTATTTCAGTGAGACCCAAGCCCGGAACCCAGTGCTCGGCCCGTCGGCCCGGAAGCCGACTGCTGACGAGTTGGCCCGGATGCGCGCCATCGTGGATACCGCGATGCGGGCCGGCGCGATGGGGATGACGACGGCGCTGATCTATCCGCCGTCGAGCTACGCCTCGACCGAGGAGTTGATCGAGGTGGCCAAAGCCATCGCGCCGTACGGCGGCACCTACGCGAGCCACATCCGC
>JANPEL010000161.1:0-1740 GCA_031431925.1 Gemmatimonadota bacterium
TTGATCGCCTCGACCGGCGTGAGCGCGGTCGCATAGGTCCAGAGCTCCCAGTGCGAACCAATCCCGGTTTGCTCCCCGTGCTCGCCGATGGCGGCAAACCCGCCCGCCTTGACGATATCGGCCACACCCTCGGCCATGATCGGGAATGCTACCTGTTCGAGCAGTTTCGGCGTGGCACTGGCGACCTTGGCGGCCAACACCGGGTAGGGCATGAACCGCCGAGTTCGGGCTTCGTTCAGCAGGTCGGCCGAGGGCCGGTAGTATTCCATCGCCCCGTGGGGCACCCCGGCCACCATCAGCGTCGGCGAGTAGACCAGACCGGCCTTGCCGAAAAACGTGGTGGCGTCGCGATAGAGCGGCAGATCGGCGATCATGTGCTCCCATCCCGTCTGTCCGTCGATGGCGTAACCCACGTCGAGGAAGAGCGGCCCGCCCTCGCTCGTCAGGCTGATCCCGGCCTCCCGGGCGGCTTGGACCAGCAGTTGATGCTGGCGGCGGCCGGGCTGGCGGTAGTTCTTGATGGTGACCGCTCCCCAGGCCTTCCGGCGATTGATCTCCGACCGCGCCACCCCGATCGAATCGATCTCGGGGAAGTCGCCCCAGGCGCTGCCCCACGCGATGACGGTTTCGGCGGAGCTGTACACCCGAGGGCCGGCCATCACGCCGGCCTCGACCAACTCGGCCAGCGCGAATACGCTAGCCGATTGGGTGGCCGGGTCGACAATTGTGGTGACCCCGTAGGCCAGATCGAGGGCGAAGGGTGAGTGATGCTGGGTAACGGTGGCGCCGGCGTCACTCTCGGTATGATGGGCGTGGAGATCGATCAGCCCGGGCATGATCGTCTTGCCCGACACGTCAACGACCCGGTCGACTCCGGTCGTGTCGCAGACCCCGACGCAGGCAATCCGCGAGCCGCGCACCACGACGGTGCCTCGGTCGATCACCCCGCCGCTGTCGATCGTGACGATCTTGGCGCCGACCAACGCGATCGATCCGGCCGGCTTCATTCGCGGCAACCGGAGCCGGATCTCAATTGCATAAGCCTTGGCCGATGCGACGTCATAGGTCACATACCGGGGCCCGGATGCAAACTCGAGCGTGGTGGCGTTCCGCCAGCGGGGAAAGATCCCGCCCCATGCGCCGACTCGGACCCGGCCCGCCGCCGTGACGTTCGGATTCGGCTCGATGGATTGGACGCCGCCATCGGGTGTGGTCGGCGCGACGAAGATCTCGTGAGCCGCATCGAAGGCCACCCACCGGCCGTCCGGCGACCACACCGGCGTGTTCCCCTGCCCGCGCCGGGCCGGAAAATCGAGATGGGTCCGCACTCCGCCGCCCTCCCAACTGACCGTGTTGACTTGGACGGTGTTGGCCAGATCGGCCGAGTCGGGAAACGGTTTGTACAAGAGCGGCGAGGCGGGTTGCGCGAGCTTCTGCGCCGGAAACGTTAGGCGACCGTCGGGCCCAAGGCCGGCCCGCTGCCAACCGCCGATCGGCGCCAGGACCGTGGCCGACCCCCCAGCTACCGACAACCGAATCAGTTCCCAACCGGCCGGGTTTTCCCAAGGGTTCCACCCCTGCCCCGGCTTCGGTCCGGGACCCCGGCTGACCGCGAGCCACCGGCCATCCGGGCTGAAGACCGGCCCGAGATACTCCCCTGCGGCGATCGAGATCCGGCGGGCGGGTCCGCCCGACCCGGCGACCAGCCACAGGTGACCGCGGGTGGAATCATCCCAGGTC
>JANPEL010000162.1:0-2442 GCA_031431925.1 Gemmatimonadota bacterium
ACCGGTCATGGCGGGCCACGAGTACACCCGTCTGATCCGCGAACTTTTCGAGGCGACCCGCGATCGGGTGCTGGTGCTGGTCCGGCAGGGTCTCCCCAACGCCGCAATCATCGCCGCCGTCAATCTCGACGACTTCCGCTCTCGGTTTGTCCTGGCGGGCGATATCTCGGCGGGAGAGGGATGGGACGAGTCGATCAAGGCGGGGCTGGTGCGGACCATGATCCCGTGTGTATCAGGTTCGACCTGCTGAGGTTTGCATGGCAGAAACCGGCGGGGAGGAGGGGAGAACATGGCCGTGAATGATTCGCCCCAGGCAATCCGGGCTCGAAGCAGCTGGGCGCTCAGTCACGCACCCGGCCACATGTTCATCACCGATCTCCCGGCCGAGTCCGCGTTGGGTCAGGCCGCCGGTCGCCGGGCGCGGTAGGCCAGCCAGGGCGGTCGCGACCAGGCCCAGGGCCAGGATCGATGCGTGGGGTGTTCCCCAGCGCGGGTGGGGTTTGGCGAATACCTCGGGCAGCAGGCCGTCCATGGCGGCGGCCAAGGGCAGCTGGGAGGTGGCGGTACCGATGCCACCGATGAACCCGACCCCGCTCGCCAGTACCAGGACCGCGATCAGGGGCGAAAGCCAGTCGACGCCGAGCAGCGTGCCGGCGGAGCTGCCGACGTTGGCGTATCCGTTGAGTTCGCGGATCTGGTCCGGCGGGAGAATGACCAGGAACGCCGTCGTGGCCGAGACGTAGATGATCGAGGCAAGCCCGGTTGCCAGCCAGCCGGCCCGCTTCATCGTGCGCTCGGGATCGCGGGTGCCCAGGCGGTGGGCGGGCATCCTCGGAGCCGGTAGGTTGGGAGACCCTACCGACCACCATTTCGAAACGAGCACCCATGAGCACCGCCGCCAGCGACGCCGGCCTCGAAACCGAATTCGAACGGGGCCTCGGCGCCTTCGACTCGACCATGGTGGTCATGGGCTCGATGATCGGATCAGGGATTTTCCTGGTTTCGGCCGAGATGGCGCGGGTGCTCGGGAGTCCGGGGCTCTTGCTGGTGTCGTGGGGCATCACCGCGGCGCTCACCCTGGCCGCCGCGCTCTCGTACGGCGAACTCGCCGCGATGATGCCCAAGGCCGGCGGACAGTAGGTCTATTTGCGAGAGGCGTTCTCCCCGATCTGGGGCTTCCTCTACGGGTGGACGCTATTCCTCGTGATCCAGGCGGGTACCATCGCCGCCGTGTCGGTGGGCTTTGCCCGGTACTTGGGCGTCTGGGTCGGCGGGATCTCGGAGGAACGGTACCTGATCCAGCCGATCCACCTGACCGAGGGTTACGCGATCTCGCTCTCGACCACCCAGCTGGTGGGCCTGGGCCTGCTTCCTCGTGTTGCCGCGGACCTACAGCCCGGCGACCCAGGCGTATGGCAACCTCTACAGCAACCTGCTGGACTACGTGGTCTCGGCCGCGCTCTTGTTCTATATCCTGACGCTGCTCGGGTTGTTCCGCCTCCGCCGGACCCGGCCGGAGGTACCGAGGCCGTACAAGGCATTCGGGTATCCGCTGGTGCCGGCACTCTACATTGGAGCGGCCGCCGTGTTACTGGCCCGGTCTTGCGATCGTGGCGCTCGGCGTGCCGGTGTACCTGCTCAGGAGCCGCGCCCGGCGGTAGATTTCACCTTGACCACCTTCCAAAGAATCCTCATGCGCACCCGACTCCCGTTGGCCGTCTCCCTGTTGGTTCTCGGCGCCGTGCCGGCGTGGTCGCAATCCTCCTCGGCGCCGGCCGTGAGTTGCGAATCCCTCAAGACCGCGACCTTAGCCGACGTCCGCATCGTCGACGCCGTCGCCATCGCACCTGCCAGCACGGGTTCGCCTCGCGCCCCGCTCTGCCGGGTGAGCGGCGTCATTGGGAAGGAGATCAAGTTCGTCGCCCTGCTCCCGACCGGTTGGAACGGGCGGTTTCTCATGGGGGGCGGCGGAGGGTTTGTCGGCGGAGTGGACAACCAGGCCGCGACCGAGGTAGACAACGGCTATGCCACCGCCGGTACCGATACCGGTCACGAAGGCAGCCCGATCCAGGCCGGCTGGGCCCTCGGCAACGATGAGCGGCGGATCAACTACGGCCACCTGGCCGTCCATCGCACGGCGGAGACGGTCAAGACGCTGATCCAGACCTACTACGGGAGGGCACCCGTCAAGTCGTATTTCATGGGATGCTCCAACGGCGGCCGTCAGGCGATGATGGAGGCCCAGCGGTATCCCGAGGATTTCGACGGGATCATCGCGGGCGCCCCAGCGTACAACTTTACCGAGATCGCGACCTCCTTCCTCAAGAACATGAAGGCGATGTACCCCGATCCCGCGAAGCTCACCCCGCCCCTGGTGTCCCCGGCGGTGATGAAGATGATCGAGACCAAGGTCCTCGCGGCGTGCGACGTGAAGGACGGCGT
>JANPEL010000163.1:0-14329 GCA_031431925.1 Gemmatimonadota bacterium
TCTCTCGGGCGAGAAGCTCTGGTGCACCAATGGGACCGTGGCCGATGTGATGGTGGTCATGGCGCGCACCGGCCCGAAGGCGATCACGGCGTTTATCGTCGAAGCGAACTGGCCCGGCATCGAAGTGGTGAATCGGCTCCACTTCATGGGGCTCCGAGCGCTCGAAAACGGGTTGCTCCGCTTCCACGATGTGAAGGTGCCGGTGGAGAACGTCTTGTGGGGCGAAGGCAAAGGGCTCAAGCTCGCCTTGATTACGCTTAACACCGGCCGGTTGACGTTGCCGGCCAGTTGCGTCACCGGAGCCAAACGCCTGCTCGAGATTTCCCGGAAGTGGGCCGGGGAGCGGGTCCAGTGGGGCCAGCCGATCGGCAAGCACGACGCGATTGCGCAGAAGCTGGCCCGGATGGCCTCGGAGACCTTTGCGATGGAGGCCGTGAGCGACCTCTGCTCGCTGCTGTCCGACCGGCCCCGCACCGACATCCGCCTCGAAGCCGCGATTGCCAAGATGTGGAACTCCGAGACCGGGTGGCGAATCGTGGACGACACCCTGCAGATCAGGGGCGGCCGGGGCTACGAGACCGCCGATTCCTTGAAGAGCCGCGGTGAACGGCCCGACCCCGTTGAGCGGGCGCTCCGCGACTGGCGGATCAACCTGATCTTCGAGGGTTCGTCCGAGATCATGCGGTTGTTCATCGCCCGCGAAGCGGTCGACACCCACCTCAAGGTGGCCGGCAAGCTGATCGATCCCCGGTCGTCCGTCGGCGAGAAGCTCGGCTCGTTGCTCAAGGCCGGGCTGTTCTACGCCTGGTGGTATCCGAGCCAGTATTTCGGCTGGAGTCTCTGGCCGCGGTACTCGGAGTTCGGCGGGCTCGCGAAGCATCTCCGGTTCGTGAACCGGGCATCCCGCCGGCTGGCCCGGAACCTGTTCCACTCGATGATCCGGTTCGGCCCGCGGCTCGAGAAGAAGCAGGCCGTGCTGTTCCGGATGGTCGAGATCGGCGCCGAGCTCTTTGCGATCAGCGCGACGGTGTCCAAAGCCCAGATGATGCTGAAGAAGGATCCCTCGAATCGGGCGGCGGTTGAGCTAGCGGACCTCTTTTGCCGCCAGGCTTCTTGGCGGGTGGCGGTCAAGTTCGAGGAGATCTTCGGGAACGACGACGATCAGGCGTACCGGTTGGCGCTGGTTGTCATCGCCAGAAAGCTTGTGTGGCTCGAGGAGGGCTTTGCGGGGTGGGAGGGGTAAGGGCTCGGCACTCGGCACTCGGCACTCGGCACACGGCGCTCGGCGGCGGGCGTTGGGGTTAGGGGCGGCGGGGGCGGATTTCGGCGCGGAGTTCGACCCAGCCGTCGACTTGGTAGTACTCGACCCGGAGGCGGTGTTTGCCGGGTTTGATGTCGGCGAGGTCGACGGCGGATTCGTGGGAGGCCCAGTGGTCGATGGCGAGTTTGTCGTCGATCCAGACTCGGATGCCGTCGTCGCTGATGGTCACGAGCTGGTACTCAGAAGTCTTGGGGAGGTCGACCGTGCCTTCGGCGGCGACCAGGAACCGCTGGGCGGGAAACCCGGGGTGTTCCGGAGTAGACCACAGGTAGTCGAGCAGTGAGTCCCGCCGGGTCGCGAGGGGCGACGTCTTGAACGCGGCCCGGTGCCGGTCGCCCTCCTTCCGCGGATCGGTCGTGCTGTCCCAGGCAAAGGCCTGGACCTTCCAATCGATCGGGGCGAGAAACCTTCGGAGCCGAAACCGGTAGGGGTCGCCTGCCCTCCCGACGGCACCGTCGGAACTCACCACCGCGTCACCCTGGTGCTCCAACTCGATATCGACGTCAACAACCGGACCGGCCGCCGGGGTGACCAGGAGCGTGTCACCCACTTTTCCCATGGTCCGGTTCACCACGGCTCCACGGGCCGCCACCAGGTGCCAGGCGCCGGCCGGCCCGATGATCCGGTAGGCCACCTGCCCCCGCACGACCGCGCTGTCGGCGTCCCGAACCGGCCAGGCTTTCGGGGCCCGGCCATCGTACGGCCCCCATTCATCGATCAAGATCCCGGCCCGGCCCCGCTCTGGGGCATCGAGTGAAAACGGATCCACGGCCTTGGCCAAGGGTGGCGGAGCCGCGGGATCGCGGGGGTTCGGGCGCCACGGGGCCAACGGCAACGCGGCCATCCCGCTCCGGCGGGCGTCACGGCGGAAGCCGGCGGTGTCGCCCTTGGTCCGGACGAGGGTGTCAACCCCAAAGTATTTATTGCGGAGCAGGACGGTCTTCTGAGTGTTCTCGAGGGCGAGGGCGACCTTGGTGCCGAGAAACCGATTGTCGTTGATCGTATAGGCGCGGCTCTTGGTGTCCCGACTCTTCGGGTAGCCCCAGTCGGATGGCTCGATCGGGTTCCACCAGAGGCGGATGGCGGTCTGGTCGCCCTCGAAGTCGTTGGCCAGGATCTTGTTGTCCTGGCCGTGTTCGATGGCGATGCCGGTCACATTGTTCTTGAACCGGTTGTTCCGGATCTCCGAGGCGGAGCTGTAGCCGCCCCACACCCCGTACTGGGCCCCTTCCACGAGATTGCCGACGAACCGGTTCCGGCTGAAGGTGGCCTCGATCCCGTTGGTGGCGGCAAAGCTGAAGTCATTGCCGAAAACCAGATTGTCGTTGGCCCCTCCCTGCCCGGTGTCCATCGTCGACTGGCCGGCCCACAGAAAAAGCCCGTCTCCCGAGTGGGTCATCGAGTTGTAGGCCACGACGTTCCGGGAACTCTGTTCGTACAGAAGGAGCGCCGCCGAGTCTTGGCCTCTCGCGTAGATCCCGTGGCGGTACCCGCGAATCGCATAGTCGACCCGGTTGTGCATGATCCGGTTGTCACTGGCGCGATAGAGACCGATGCCGAGCCCCGAGAGGTAGGAGAAATTGTTGTTCCACACCTCGAGCTTGGATGAACGGACCAAGAGCAGGCCGTTCATGCCTTGGATCGCGACATTGCCGCGAATCTCGCCGCCGTGGACGTCGGCCAAGTAGAATCCGGCGCCGAACCGGAGCCACTCGTCTTTCTCGTTGTGGTGAAACGAGAGCCAGTCGACCAGGCTCTCGTGACCGATCCCGCTCCAGAGCCGCGGCTTCCAGTTGTAGCTCACGTCATTGTCCACCAACGAGAGCCCGACCACCCCGCGGGCCAGCACCCCGATCTTGTAGCCGCGGATATTCGCGCCCCGCAGCGTGATATTCCGCCCGCCTTCGATCAGCACCCCGATCCCCTGGCCTCGGTCGGGATCGGCGGCGTAGGCCGACCCGATCAGCATCGAACCCGCGAAATTGACCTCGATCCCGTCGCCCTTGATCCGGATCACGGCCGAGTCCTGGGCCAGGGGCTGGAGCCGGTACGGGGCGGGGCGAATGACGACACTCTTGGTAATCACGAGACCCGGGGTCAAGTCAATGGTGTCGGCCGGGGCCGGGGCCGCCAGCAGCGCTGCGAAGATCAGAAGCATGCCGAGATGCTACTCCTGGATTGGGTTCCCGGCTACACCGGAGCGACTAGATTCCAGCGAACCGGAGGAACCATGGCGACAGCCGAAGGACGTACCGTCCCTTTTGTGGGCCCCGAACATATCGATATGGCCGTACTCGAGACGTTCGGTTACGAAGGCCCGGACCAAGACATCGTGACCGAAACCAGCGAGTTCAGCGCGGTCTGTCCCTACAGCGGGCTCCCCGACTTCGCCACGCTCACGATCGCCTATACCCCAGGCAATTGCTGCATCGAGCTCAAGAGCCTCAAATACTACGTGACCAGCTATCGGAACGTCGGGATCTTCCAGGAGCACGCCACCGCCCGGATTGCCGAAGACCTGTTCCGGGTCCTGGCTCCCAAACGCCTGACCGTGAAGACCCTCTACAACATTCGCGGCGGGTTCGAGACGACCTGCTCGGTGACGCTACCCCGCTAGCGCCGTGGGGCCATCGCGCGCGCCAAGGAGCGCTCGGCCGATGGTCCGGGCCACGGGCCCCAGGGGTACCAGGGCTTCCATGACTCGGGGAGCCGACCCCAGGTGGTGGAGGGCCCAGAACACCGTCCCCAACAGAGCCTCCGGAGCGGCGGCCGGGCCGCCGGTTGGCATCGTTCTGACCCAGACCGGCGCTCGGCGAATCTCCCCGATCAACGGTTGCGGTGCCTCGTTGGCGAGCAAGACATCGAGCACCTCCGGCACGAAATCCCGCTTGCCCTGAAGGAGCCGACCGGCCGCGACCCCAACCGCGACGGCCGAGTACCCTCCCACGGGGTGGGGGTCAAGCAGGCGGGCCAGGTGGTAGATCCCGGACACCAAATTTCGAGGCATTTGAAACAGTCGGGCTGCGCCCGCCAGGGTGACCACGGCCGCCCCGAGGCCCGGCCCAAAAGCGGCCTCCGCCGGCGGAGCGCCGGTCCGGGCCACCTCGGCGAGCGACCGGGCCACGACCGGGCACTCGAACGGCCGGTCGAGGTTTTCCACCCACCGCGCGACGACCCGGCCAAGCTCGAAGTCGGGCCTCGAAAGCTCCTCAAGGAGCATCGACCCCAGAACCTGCTCGCCGGTCGCTAGGGCCGCGGTCTCAGGCCCAAGGCCAAGCCCCAGGCTGAGGCCGGCCAGCCGATCGGAGGCGGTCAGGGTCATGGACCCAATCTACTCAAGGGCTTCACGACCGGGCCGATACTTTCGGGACTCGAAAGGCATCGCGACCTCGCTTACTTTCCAGTCGCGATCTCGAGGCGCCGCGCCTCGGGGGCACCCCACCCTTGGAAAGAAGGTTCGCGGTGGCCAACAGCCTCACCATTACCGACAACCGGACCGGCAAGAACTACGAGGTCCCGATCGCCGACGGCACGATCAAGGCGATCGACCTTCGCAACATCAAGACCGATGACGACGATTTCGGGCTGATGACCTACGACCCCGCCTTCATGAACACGGCGGCCTGTCGGAGCGCGATTACCTATATCGACGGCGACAAAGGGATCCTCCGATACCGGGGATACCCGATCGAGCAGTTGGCCGAGAAGTCCAGCTTCCTCGAGGTCGCCTACCTCCTGGCCGAGGGCGAGTTGCCGACGCCGGCCCAGCTGGCCAAATGGACCGAGGACATTCGGTACCACACCTACGTCCATACCAACATCATCAAGTTCCTCGAGGGCTTCCGCTACGACGCGCATCCGATGGGCATGATGGTCGGCGCGGTGGCCGCGATGTCCACCTTCTATCCCGACGCCAAGCATATCGATGACCCGGCTAACCGCTATGTCCAGCGGGTCCGGCTGATGGCCAAGATGCCGACGCTCGCGGCGTTCATCTTCCGGCATTCGCGGGGCCTGCCCTACGAGTTCCCCCGCAACGACCTCGACTACATCGGCAACTACGTCAACATGATGTTCTCGATCGGTGGGCAGCACCAGCCGAACAAGGTCCTGCAGCGGGCGCTCGAAATCCTGCTGATTCTTCACGCCGACCACGAGCAGAACTGCTCGACGAGCGCCGTCCGCTCGGTTGGTTCGTCGCACGTTGATCCGTATTCCGCGGTCTCGGCCGGGGTGGCGGCGCTCTATGGTCCGCTCCACGGCGGAGCGAACGAAGCCGTCCTGGAGATGCTCGACCAGATCGGCCACAAGACGAACATTCCGGCGTTCATCGAGAGCGTCAAGAAGGGCGAAGGCCGGCTGATGGGCTTCGGTCACCGGGTCTACAAATCTTACGATCCGCGCGCCAAGCTCATCAAGAAGACCGCCGACGACGTCTTTGCGGAGACCGGCCTCAACCCGAAACTCGAGATCGCGTTGGAGTTGGAACGGATTGCGCTCGAGGACGAGTACTTCATCAAGCGGAAGCTCTATCCGAACGTCGATTTCTACTCCGGCCTGATTTATCAAGCCATGGGGTACCCGACCGACTACTTCACGGTGCTGTTCGCGGTCGGGCGGCTGCCCGGATGGCTGAGCCAGTGGGAAGAGATGCTGAAGGACAAGGATCAGAAGATAGACCGGCCGCGCCAGATCTACACCGGTCCGGACGCCCGGGATTTCGTTCCGATCGGCCAGCGGAAATAATCCCCATTGGCCAGGCCGTGACTTACGGCCTGGCCTTCGCCGCCTCGAGGCGTTCGAGGATTTGCCCGAGTTGTTTGATCTCCTCGCCATACCGCGCCCAGTCTCCGTCCCGCTGCGCCTGAATCGCATTGGTAAACCGCCGCCGGGCTTCCGCAATCAGGGCCGGCGAGTCCGACGACGGCGTTGACTCTGCACCACGCGCTACGGCGGTGGTCGGGTCCGTTGGGCGGGCGGGAGATTCCGTCGAACCGCCAAAGAGCTCCGCCAGAGCCCCCTCCAGCGTCTCCTGCATGACCACCTGATTCTGATAGGCAACGACCACCCGCTTGAGCTCGGGGATCCGGCCCCCTTCCGCCTGGAGGTAGAGCGGCTGGACGTACAGCAGCGCCTTCTCGATCGGGATCACCAACAAGTCGCCTCGGATGACCTTGGAGCCGCGCTGGTCCCAGAGCGACACCTGGCGGGAAATCTCGGTATCCTGATTGATCCGGTTCTCAATCTGTTGGGGCCCGTAGACGAGACTCTGGCGCGAGAGCCGGTACACCCGAAGTTTGCCGTAGACGTCGCCGTCGTTCCGGGCCACCATCCAGGCGGCCAGGTTGTCCTTCCCTCGGGGCGTGAACGGTACCATGTAGACGAACTCGGCCTTGGACTCCTCCGGCAAACGCATCACGATATGGCGCATGAACGGCACCGATCCACTGGTCTCGGCCACCACGGGAATTTGCCACTGATCCTCCCGGCGGTAGAAGTCCTCGGGCGCCTCCATATGGTAGGTCGAGTAGAGCGAGGTCTGAATCCGGAAGATCTCGTCGGGGTACCTGAGGTGGCTCCGGAGGTCGGCCGGCAACTGGTCGAGGGGGAGAAAGATCCCGGGAAAGATCTTGGCCCACGTCTGAATCAGCGGATCGGACGGCGCACTGACGTAGGCTTTGATCGACCCATCGTACGCGTCGATCACCACCTTGACCGCGTTCCGCATGTAGCTCGTGCCGTCGGTCAAACGCTGGGAGTACGGGTACCGGCTGGTGCTGGTGTAGGCATCGAGAATCCAGACCAGCGTCCCATCGGCGGCAATGACCAAATAGGGGTCCCGGTCGAACCGCAGGAACGGGAGCGCCAGGGAGGCCCGTTCCTTGATGTTCCGGTGAAAGAGCACCCGGCTCTGATTCGTGATGTCCTGCGAAAAGAGAATCTCCGAGCTGCCGAACCGGGCCGCCAGGACCAGCCTCCGCAATAGGTTGCCGACCCGGATCCCTCCGGAACCGCTATACACCGAATAGACGTTGGCGTCACCGGCGGGGTGATCGAATTCTCGTTGTTTGGTCCCGACGAAGGCGTAGCCGCCCTCCATTTCGCCGTAGTAGATCTGGGGCCGGGTGACTTTCAGCGAGCCGGTCGAGGCGGGTGGCAGGTCCTTGATGAACAAGACCGGCAGGCCTTCGGTGGTGACCTGATTGACCGGTGCAAGCGTCAGTCCCATGCCGTGGGTAAACGTCAGCCGCTCGTTGATGAAGGTCCGGGTCGGCAGCGACGCTGGATTGAGTTCCCGGGGCGAGAGGAGCACCTGCCGATACTTGCCATCAATCCAATACCGGTCATCGTCGACCGAGACGAAATCGTAGTAGGTCCGGATTTCCTGGAGCTGGCCGAAGGTTTGGAGCAGCGGATCGCGGTCCCACAGCCGGACGTTGTCGATCGTGGGCGCGTTGGCCCGGATGTCGGCGAGGCTCAGGCTGGCTTCGCCCTGCAGCTCCCGGACGTCCACGCTGTCGAGTCCCCACGCTCGCCGGGTCGCGTCGATATGATACCCGAGATAGGTGCTCTCCCGGGTCAACTCGGTTGGCGCGACCACGAGCTTTTGAATCGCGAGCGGAATCAGGCCTCGGCCAACGAGCGCCACCGCGAGATAGCCGCCCAGGGCCACCAGGGCATAGCGCGGGAGTCGGCGGAGGGCCGCCCCCACCCCAACCAATCCAGCGCCGATCAGGGCCACGACCGCCGAGAGACGGATCGCCGGGAGCCGGGCATGTAAGTCGGTGTAGCTCGCGCCGACCAGTGGCCCCGTGTTCGAGAACACCAGACTCGGTGCGTCCACGAACCAGAGTTGGAGGGCCCAGATGACGAGCACGGCCGCGAGGACGACCCCGAGATGGATACCCGCGGACGGCTCAATCCGAACGACCCGCGGCCGGAGAATGATGTCACCCCGGGTCCAATAGACCGGGAGAAGCACCAGGAGGCAGATCACGATCAGGCTGGATGCGAGCGTGAGCCCCGCGGAGAGGGCCGGCAGGATAAAGACATAGAAGCCGATGTCGTGCGAAAACACCGGGTCGACCGCCCCAAAGGGCGTCCGATGAAGGGCGGCAAGCACCACTTGCCATGCCGGGGTGACCGCGAACCCGAACAGGAGGCCGACGCCGAGCGACACCGGCACCGTCAGCCGGCCCAGCAGCGCGGCGAGATTGACCACCGGCCCTTGGCCGATAGCTCCGACGGTAACGGGGTACGGAACCAGCCCCCGCTGGGCGATCCGGAGATTGAGGTAGACCACCAGCGCACTGACGAGACCCACGGCCGCAAAGAGGCCCGCCTGCGTCGCCAGTTCGGTCGTGAAGACGACCTGGTACCCGGTTTCCTTGAACCACCACCAGTCGGTGAGCGCCCGGCTCCCGAGTGGAAAGAACACCACGATCGCCAGCAGAGTGGCGATCCCGAACATGAGGCCCAGCCGACGCGCAGACATCGAGAATCCTTGGATCCGTTTACCGGACCGGCTCGGCGATCGGAATATCGCCTTCCAGGTAGGTGTACCCCTCGAGCCCGGCGACATAATCGGCGATGTAGGCGTTGGCCTCCGCGCGACTCAGACTCTGGGCATTGGACACTTTGCGGCGGAAGTTGGCGAGGAGATCGCTCCCGCTGAACTGGACGTAGTTGAGGACCTCGGTCACGGTGTCGCCGTGAACCAGGTCGGTAATCTCATACCCGGTCTCGGTGGCCCGAATGTGCACGGCGTTGGTGTCGCCGAACAGGTTGTGGAGGTCGCCCAAGATCTCCTGATAGGCGCCCGTCAGGAAGATCCCGAGAATGTAGGGTTCGCCCGGCCGATGGGGATGGAGCTCAAGGCACGGTTTGCCCTTCCGCCCGCCGGCGAACCGGTCGATGACCCCATCCGAATCACAGGTCGCATCCTGGAGGGTTCCCCGGCGGATCGGCTCCTCGTCGAGCCGATGGATCGGCATGATCGGGAAGAGTTGATCGATGGCCCAGTTGTCCGGGAGGGACTGGAAGATCGAGAAATTACAGAAGTACCGATCGACCAGCGCCGACTCGATGTGATTGACGACCTCCGGGTACGCGGCCCGGTCGGACGCAATCAGCTTGGCGATGGCGTTGATGGTGCAGAGATAGAGCTCTTCGATATCGGCCAGCTCCCGGAGGGAGATGGCGTCGCTCGCGAACAGCTCCTGGACCCGTTCTTTGGCCGCGATCGCATCGTGGAAGGTTTCCTCGACCCGGTCGAGCGTCAGGGATTCGAGGTTTTCGTGCAGCTCGACCAAGACCCGGTGGGGGTCGTCCCGGAGCGGCGGCACCTGCGGCTCGGTCTGCGCCTCGACATCGGTGACGTTGATCAGCAGCAAGGCATGGTGGGCCGTCAGCGCCCGGCCCGACTCCGAAATGAGATTCGGCATCGGCATGTTTTGCTCTTTGCAGATCGTACCCAAACCGTAAATGATGTCGTTGGCATACTCGCGGGGCGTGTAGTTCATGCTCGCCGCCCGGGTCGTTCGAGATCCCTCGTAATCGACGCCGAGCCCGCCGCCGACATCGAGATGCGACAAATCGAAGCCCATTTCCCGGATCTCGACGTAGAACCGCCCGATCTCTTCGAGGGCGGCCTTGATGTACCGAATGTCGGTAATCTGGCTGCCCAAGTGGAAGTGCAGCATCTTGAGCATGTCCTGCTTGCCAAGCTCCTTCAGCCGTTCCAAGAGCCGGAGCAATTGCGGGGCACTCAGACCGAACTTTGACTTCTCCCCGCCGCTCTTGGCCCACCGTCCGGCGCCTTCGGTGGCGAGTTTGATCCGGACGCCAATCGTAGCCTCGACGCCGAGTTCGTCGGCCATCTTCAGCACCACATCGAGTTCATTGAGCTGCTCGAGCACAATGAACACCCGGTGGCCGAGTTTCTGCGCCATGAGAGCGAACCGAAGAAACTCCTCGTCCTTGTACCCGTTGCAAACGATCAAATGGTCCGCCCGGTCGGTGATCCCCATCACGGCCTGGAGTTCCGGCTTGCTCCCGCATTCGAGCCCGAGCCCAAACGGCGCTCCGAACTGGACGATTTCCTCGATCACGTGGCGCTGTTGATTGACCTTGATCGGGTACACCGTGTTGTAGTGGCCGGTATAGCCGAACTCATCGATGGCCCGTTTGAACTCGTGCGCCAACAATTCGATGCGGGACCGGAGAATGTCGGAGAAACGGATCAGGAGGGGCAGCTGGACACCCTGGGCGTTCAGATCGAGGGCGAGCCGGTACAAGTCCAACGCCGGGCCGTTTTTCGGATCGGGATGAACGGCCACATGCCCCTCAGCGTTGACCCGAAAAAACCCCTGCCCCCACCCGGCCATGTTGTACAGCTTCTCGGCATCCTTGGCGGACCAACCAGTCGGAACACTCACGGCAACCCCTCGGCTACAGATCGAACGAATTGGGGCCTCAATCTACGGACGCGGGCGCTCGCATGCGAGTGGCGGCTTGCTATCTTCCAGACATGATCATCGAGCGCCGAACCGAAATCGACTCCCCGGCCGGGGAGGTCTTCGCGTGGCACGCGAGACCGGGGGCCTTTGAGCGGCTGGTCCCGCCCTGGGAGTCGGTCCGCCTCCGGGCCCCCCACCCGGGGCTCGTGGAGGGCAGCCGGGCCCTCCTTCGGCTCACCGTGGGCCCGGTGACCACCGACTGGGTGGCCCGGCACGAGCGGGTCGAGCCGGGCCGCGGGTTCGTCGACGTCCAGGAAAAGGGGCCCTTCGCCCGGTGGCGGCATGAGCACCGGTTCGAACCGCTTGACGCCGGCCGGTCGGCCTTGGTCGATCGAATCGACTTCGATCTGCCCGGCGGACCGTTAGGCGAACTCGCCGAGCCCTTCGTCCGCGCCAAGCTCCGGCATACCCTGCGGTTTCGCCACGACGTCACCGCCGCCGACCTCGCCCTCCACCGGCGGTTCCAGAGCCAACCCCGGCTGACGGTTGCCGTAACCGGTGCCTCGGGACTCGTCGGCCGGGCGTTGGTGGCGTTGCTGACCACCGGCGGGCACCAAGTCGTTCGCTTGGTCCGGCGTTCGGCCGAAGCCGGGGAAATTTCTTGGGACCCCGACACCGGCCGGCTCGATCCGGCCGCGCTCGGCGGCGTCGACGCCGTGGTCCACCTGGCCGGCGAGAGTATCGCCGATGGTCGCTGGACCGAGGAGCGGAAACGCCGAATTCGGTCGAGCCGAATCGCGGGAACCACCACGTTGGCACGGGCCATCGCGGCCGCATCGCCCCGGCCTCGGGTCTTGATCTCGGCGTCGGCCGTTGGCTGGTACGGCAACCGGGGTGACGAGATCCTCGCCGAAGGCGCGCCGGCCGGAACGGGATTCCTGGCGGACGTCGGTCAGGCCTGGGAACTGGCGACCACGGCGGCCCGCGAGGCGGGCGTCCGGGTGGTCCACGCCCGGTTCGGAATCATCTTGTCTCCCGCCGGCGGCGCCTTGGGTAAGATGCTGGTGCCGTTTTCCCTCGGGGCCGGCGCCACTCTCGGGACCGGCCGCCAATGGACCAGTTGGATCAGCCTCGACGACTGCGTCGGAGCCTTGGTTCACTTGCTCCAGACGGACGTGACCGGGCCGGTCAACGTCGTCGCCCCCGAACCCGTGACCAACGCCGAATACACCAAGACCCTGGGCCGGGTCCTCCACCGCCCGGCGTGGTTCGGCGTCCCGGCGCCGGTGCTCCGCTTGCTGTTTGGCGAGCTGGCCGATGAGGGCTTATTGGCCAGCACCCGGGTTGCGCCGAGCCGGCTGATCGACTCCGGCTACCACTTCCGCCACACCACGCTGACGGCGGCGCTGGAACACGGGCTCGGCCGAGGCCCGGTATGACCAAGGC
The DNA here is from genome assembly GCA_031431925.1 of Gemmatimonadota bacterium. Taxonomy (GTDB): domain Bacteria; phylum Gemmatimonadota; class Gemmatimonadetes; order Gemmatimonadales; family GWC2-71-9; genus SHZU01. Next base: position 12,226 of record JANPEL010000163.1, read on the forward strand.
CGTCGTCCTCCTGAGCGGGGGCCTCGATTCCGCAACGGCCCTGGCGGTGACCAAGGCGCTCGGGCTCGATCCGTACGCCCTGTCCTTCCGCTACGGGCAACGACACGCGGCCGAGATCGACGCCGCCACGGCGGTGGCGGCTCATCAGGGCGTGGTGGAGCACCGGATCGTCGATATCGACCTCCGAGCCTTCGGCGGCTCGGCCTTGACCGCCGACATCCCGGTCCCTGAAGGCCGGCCCGCCGGTGAGCCGGCCACGACCATCCCGATTACCTACGTCCCGGCCCGCAATACCATCTTCCTCGCCTATGCCTTGGCATGGGCCGAAGTCCTCGGGGCCACGGAGATCGTGATTGGCGTGAATGCGGTCGACTACAGTGGCTACCCGGACTGCCGCCCGGAGTACATCGCCGCCTTCCAGGCCATGGCCAACCTGGCCACCAAAGCGGCAACGGCCGGCGGCCGGAAGACGACGATCCACACACCCCTGATCTGGCTCTCGAAGGCGGATATCATCCGGCGCGGATTGGCCCTGGGCGTCGACTATGGGTTGACCCGAAGCTGCTACCAACTCGACGAGGCCGGCCGATCATGCGGACGGTGCGATTCGTGTCTGATCCGCCTCCAGGGGTTCGCTGAGGTCGGGATGGTGGATCCGCACTCGGCACTCGGCGCTCGGCACTCGGCGCTCGGCGCTCGGGGAGAATAGACCGGCATGTATGGGGTGAAGGAGATCTACTATACGCTCCAGGGTGAGGGGGCGCATACCGGGCGGGCGGCGGTGTTTTGCCGGTTTGCGGGGTGCAACTTGTGGACGGGGCGAGAGGCTGACCGGGAGCGGGCCATCTGCCAGTTCTGCGATACCGATTTCTTTGGCACCGATGGGGAGGGCGGCGGCCGGTTCCCGACCGCGGAGGAACTGGCCGAGGCGGTCTTGGCGGCATGGCCGGCGGGGGCCGTCGGCGGCACGAAGTACGTCGTCTGTACCGGCGGAGAGCCGCTCCTTCAACTCGATGGGCCGCTGATCGAGGCCCTGCACCGCCGGTCATTTGAAATCGGGATCGAGACCAATGGCACCATCCCGGTGCCTCCCGGCGTCGACTGGGTCTGCGTGAGTCCCAAGGCCAACGCGACCTTGGTCGTGCACGACGGAAACGAACTGAAGCTCGTCTATCCCCAGCCAGCCCTGATGCCCGAGCAGGTGGCCGGTCTTCACTTCAGCCACCGGTTCCTCCAGCCCATGGACGGGCCGGCGCGGGCCCTGAACACCGAGCGCGCCATCGAATACTGTCTCCAGCATCCGAAGTGGCGTCTCTCGCTCCAAACGCATAAGTTGACCGGGCTCAAGTAACCTCCGGCAAATCCATGTACTCCGACCGCATTCACCACGCCTTCGCCTTCGCGGCGAAACACTTTCCCGAACGGGTGTCCCGCTACGACGGGCAGTCCTGCCTGATCCGGACCTCCAGCGTGGCGGTGGTCTTGGCGCGATACGGCGCCGACGAATCCACGATCGTCGCGGGCATTCTCAAACAACTCGTCGATGCCTCGCCCTACGCCGACCAGGCCACGTTGGCGCGAAGCATCATGGGGAAATTCGGCCCGGTCGTGGCGTTTGCGGTCGGCGAAGCCGCCGAACCTCGGTTCGACGTCATGGGGCGGGAACGGACCTGGAAGGCCAACCGGATGGAGCACCTCACCCGGATCATGGACGCCTCCGAAATCGCGGTGGACCTCTGCGTGGCCGAGGAACTCCACCGGGTCGGATCGGCGCTCACGGCCGTGCGAAGGCTCGGCGTCGAATATCTCGAGGGAGTCGGTACCCCGGCCCCCGATGACACGGTGTGGTGGCTCAACAGTCTGCTCGGGGCCCTCCACGGGCACCCGTCTTGGCGGCGGACCCTGATGTTGAGCGCGCTCGATCGCTTGGTGACCGAGCTCGCCCTCCGGGTCAGCGAGGCCGACTAGTGGACTGTAACAGATAAGTGTTTAGTGTTAAATTGGTCACCATGAGCCCTCCATCGGTGACATTGCGACGCGCGGAACGGATCGAGCTCGAGCGGCGGGCGCACAGTCGGGCCGGGCGCGCCGATGAGGCGCGGGT
>JANPEL010000164.1:0-15959 GCA_031431925.1 Gemmatimonadota bacterium
CTCGGCTCTCGGCACTCGGTACTCGGCTGTGGGGACTGGGGTAAGGCGACTTAAGATAAACTGCGGCGTCTTGGGATGGCCTGGGCCAGGTCGCGGTAGCGGTCGGACTCCTCGCGTCGGCGGGTTTCGTCCCAGCCGAGTTCTTTGCCCATCAGTCGGGCCACCGGGTCCACGGCGGCGAGGCCGGCGTCGGGCGTTTCGTGGGCAATCGACAATCGGCGGAACATCACGTCATCGAGCCGGCGGGCATACTCGGTTCGGACCGAGTGGACCACTTCGGCGCCGATCGCGCCATGATGGGGGTGGACCGGTTCCTTGAGGTGGGGCCATTCGCCGGCGATGTCGTAGAGACCCGGAACCTCGGACCCGTGCTGACCGACCAAATGGGCGACGACCGGCTCGGTCAATCCGCGGGCCACCCCGCGGGCGAACAAGGCCTCGATTTTGTACGCCTCGCCGCCGGGGAGCGGTTCGGTGGCGCTTCGGGCTTTCATGGGGTCCGGATCGATGGCCGGCAGGCCCAGGATCTCGGTGACGCGGCGGATCGCGTCGATAGCCATCCGGCGGTAGGTGGTCAGCTTGCCGCCGGCGATCGAGACCAGGCCGCGGGGCCCCACCGAGATCAGGTGCTCACGGGTTCTCGCGCCCGGGGTGGCCGCCTGGTCGGCCACCAGGGGCCGGAGCCCAGACCAGGAGTACGACACATCGTCGAGCCCGAGCCGGGCCGCCGGAAAGATCGCGTTGGCGGACCGGAGCAGATACAGCATGTCGGCTTCGGTGGCGCTGACGTGGTCGGGCGAATCGGCCGATTCGGTGTCAGTGGTGCCGATGTAGGAGCGATCGCCCCAGGGGAGCACGAACATGATCCGCCCGTCGATCGGGCTCATGAAGGTGATAGCGTGGTGGTGTCCGACCCGGGATCGTGGTACCATCACGTGGGACCCGCGGGTGGGTGCCAAGGATGGCCCGGCCCCGGGATCTTCGAGCCGGCGGACGACGTCGACCCACGGACCGGTGGCGTTGATCACGACCCGGGCGTGGACGGTTCCCTGGGCCCCGGTCAGTTGGTCTTCGAGGATGGCGCCGGTAATCCCGCCGTTCTCCTGCTCGAACGCGGTCACACAGGTATGGTTGGCCACCAGGGCGCCGTGGCCGGCGGCCGAACGGACGTTGGCGAGCGTCAATCGGGCGTCGTCGCATTGGGCGTCCCAGTAGAGCGCGCCCCCCGACAGCCCCGGTTCCTTGAGGAGCGGCTCGTGTTCCAGGACTCCTCGCTTGCCCAAGGGCCGATGGCGGCGCACATTACCGCCGTGAGCGAAGAGGTCGTAGAGCGTCAGGCCGAGCTCGGTTTTCCAGCGGGACACCCGGTCGCCTCGGTAGACCGGGAACAGGAAGCCGAGGGGCCGGACGATGTGGGGGGCAGTCCGAAGCAGGACGCCCCGCTCGGCCAGTGACTCTCGAACCAGGCCGAAGCGCCGGTGCTCCAAGTAGCGGAGCCCGCCGTGAATCAGCCGGCTCGATCGGGAACTGGTGCCCGACCCGAAATCGCCCCGTTCAACCAGGGCCACCGCGAGGCCGCGCAAGGCGGCTTCGCGGGCAATCCCTGCTCCGGTTGCCCCGCCACCGACGACCAAGAGGTCGAAGCGGCGGGCGGAGAGATCCCAAATGGTCGCACGAGTGGAAGGGTTCATCGTCTGCCTATAAGTCCAACGGTACCCGAGCTCGGATTCGAGCAACGTCCCAGTTATTGGTTCTCCGCGCACTCGGCGCTGATGCGCCGGGGTACCCGGGTCCTCGATCTTGCCTGCGGCGCCGGGCGGCATGCCTTGGCTGCCGCCCAACTCGGGGCAGAGGTCGTGGCCGTTGACCGCGACCCCGCCAAGATTCGCGAGGGCCGGGATGCCGCCAAGGGCTGGGGGCTCTCGGTCGAATGGGTCGAGGCCGACTTGGAGCGGACCTGGCCCCACCTCGGCCAGTTCGACGTGGTGCTGCTCTTCAACTACCTCGATCGCCCCCGGATGCCCCAGGTCACCCAATTGGTCGGCCCCGGCGGCGTCCTGATCTTCGAGACGTATCTCGAGATTCAGCGACAGCTCGGCTGGGGCCCGCAGCAAGAAGCCCACTTGCTCAAATTTGGCGAGATCTCGGGCCTGGTTGCCCCGCTGGCCATGGTCCATGGCCGAGAAGCCTTCGAGCCGGCCGACAACGCTCAGTGGGCTGCGATGGCCAGCGTCCTCGCCCGCAATCCAAAGTAACGCCATGACCCAGCGGCAGGCGGTCATCGTGGCCGGGGTGCGGACCCCGTTCGCCCGGGCCGGATCGGTGTTTAAGGACACCAATGCCGTCGCCATGGCGCGTTTCGCGACCCGGGAGCTGCTCTCTCGCAGCGGGATCGACGGGCGCGAGGTCGATGAAGTCATCTTCGGACAAGTCGTCCCGTCGGTCGTGACGCCTAACGTGGCCCGGGAAGTCAGCCTCCTGCCGCAGTTTCCTCGCACCATCCCGGCCTATTCGCTCAATCGGGCCTGCGCCTCCGCCGGCCAGGCCATTTCCGCGGCCCACGATCAGATCGTGCTCGGCCATGCCGACGTCGTCGTGGCGGGCGGGGTCGAATCGCTGTCGGATATTCCGATCCTGCATTCGCGCCGAATGAGCCAGCTCCTGGTTGCCGCCAGCCGGGCCAAGTCCTGGGGAGAGCGGGTCGGCATTTTCGCGAAGATCCGGCCCCGGGACTTGGTGCCGGTCTCTCCCGCCATTGCCGAGCCGTCGACCGGCGAGTCCATGGGGCAATCGGCCGAGAAGATGGCCAAGGAGAACGGCATCACTCGGGAGGCCCAGGACCGGGTTGCGCTCCAGAGCCATCAGCGCGCGGCCGCGGCCACGGCCGACGGGCGACTGACCGCCGAGATCGCGCCGTGGTTCGGGGGGTACGACATGGGCGAGGTGACCTCCAGCGATAACGGGATTCGACCGGACAGCACGCTCGAGGCGCTGACCGCGTTGCGGCCGGTGTTCGATCGTCGGTACGGCTCGGTGACCGCCGGGAACGCCTCCCCGCTGACCGACGGGGCCGCGGCCACGCTGATCATGTCGAACGACAAGGCCCGGGCCCTTGGCATGAAGCCGCTGGCCGCGATCCGGAGCTATGCGGTGGCCGCCGTTGACCCGGGATGGCAACTCCTGATGGGCCCGGTGTTCGCCGTTCCCAAAGCGCTCGACCGGGCGGGGATTACCCTGGCCGACGTTGGATTGGTCGAAATCCACGAGGCCTTCGCGGCGCAGGTGCTCTCGAACGTCGACGCGTGGGCCTCGAAAACCTGGGCCGAGAAGATGGGCCGCCGGGGTCCGGTCGGTGAGATCGACTGGGACCGGACCAACGTGTGCGGCGGGTCGATCGCCATCGGTCATCCTTTCGGGGCCACCGGAGCCCGGATCGTGACGACGCTGGCCAACGAGATGCAGCGGCGCGACGTGCAATTCGGCCTGGTCTCGATTTGCGCCCAAGGTGGGATGGGGTTTGCCATGGTCTTGGAGCGAATCTGATGGCCCTCCTGACCACCACCGTGACCGAGTCCGGCATTGCCGTGATCGCGATCGATGTGCCGGGCGAGCCCGTCAATAGCCTGAGTTTGTCGCATAGCCATGAGCTCGCAACCACCCTCGATCGTCTCGCCGCCGATGCCACGGTCCGGGCGATTGTGCTCCGATCGGGCAAGCCCGACACCTTCATTGCCGGCGCCGACATCAATCAGTTCGTCGCCTTTACCTCGGCCGCCGACGCCGAGGCGGCCAGCCGCCAGGGCCATGCCTTTCTCGAACGAATCGAAGGGTTTCCGAAGCCGATCGTGGTGGCGATCCACGGCGCTTGCCTCGGCCTTGGCCTCGAGTTGTCGCTCTGTTGCGGCTACCGGGTGGCCTCGGATCATCCGAAGACTCTGCTCGGGCTGCCGGAGGTCCAACTCGGGCTCCTGCCGGGAGCCGGCGGATGCTTTCGGCTGCCCCGGCTGATCGGGGCCCGGGCCGCGCTCGACATCATTCTGGCCGGTAAGAGTGAGCGCGCGGCCAAGGCATTCACGCTCGGCATGGTCGACGAACTGGTGCCCGAGAGCATTCTGCTCGCGACGGCGGTCAAGGCGGCCGATCGGTTAGCCCGCGACGGCAAACATCGTCGGAAGCCGGCGGCCGGCCTCCCGGCCGCATTGCTGGACCGGACTGCGCTCGGCCGTCGGCTGGTGTACCGGACCGCCCGGACCCAGGTGCAGAAGAAGACCGGGGGGCACTACCCGGCACCGCTTCGCGCCCTCGAGGTCGTGCGCATCGGACTGGAACAGGGCAAGGCCGCTGGGTTAGCCGCCGAGGCCCGCGGGTTTGGCGAGTTGGCGGTGACCCCGGTGTCCCGGCACCTGGTGGAGATCTTCTTCGCCACGAACGCGATGAAGAAAGACGACGGCGTTGCGCCCGGTTCCGCCTCCCCCCGGGAGATTCAGCGACTCGGCGTCGTGGGCTCCGGCTTCATGGGGGCCGGCATTGCCGGCACGGCAATTACCACCGCCAAATGTGAGGTCCGTCTCAAGGATGCGGAGTTGAGCCGGGTCGGGAACGGAATCAAGGCGGCCCGGGACCTGGTTCGTGGACAGGTGACTCGCCGCAGGATCACCCGGTTCGAGGGCGAACGCCTGGCCGACTTGGTGTCGGGCGGCACCAGCTTCGCCGGCTTCGAGCGAACCGACTTGGTCATCGAGGCCGTTTTCGAAGATCTGGCGATCAAACGCCAGGTGCTGGCCGAGTGCGAGGCGGTGCTCGGGCCGAACGGATTGTTCGCGAGCAATACGTCGACCATTCCGATTACCCGGATCGCCGAGGGCGCCAAGCGGCCCGAGAACGTTCTCGGAATGCACTTTTTTTCGCCGGTTGACCGGATGCCGCTGCTCGAGGTCATCGCCACCCAGAGAACCAGTCCGGACGCGATCGCGACCGCGGTCCGGTTCGGGCGACGACTCGGCAAGACCGTGATCGTGGTGGCCGACCGACCCGGTTTCTGGGTCAATCGCATTCTCGCGCCGTACTTCGTCGAGGCCGGCCACTTGGTCATTGAAGGCGTGCCGATCGAGGTGATTGACCGGACCATGGTGAAATTCGGGATGCCGGTTGGGCCGGTCGCGCTCCTGGACGAAGTGGGGATCGATGTCGCGGCCAAGGGCGGGGTCGTGATGCGGGAGGCCTTCGGCGACCGGTTGGCGCCGGCGCCGGCCATCGCCAAGATGGTTGAGGTCACCCGGCTGGGCCGGAAAGTGGGCACCGGGTTCTATCTCTATCACGACGGGCACAAGACCGACCCCGACCCCCGGGTGTATCAACTGTTGGGAATCAAGCCGCTGGCGACGACCGACACCGCCCTGGTCGAGCAGCGGTTGGTATATCCGCTGCTCAACGAAGCCGCCCGCGCTGCGGCGGAAGGTGTCATCCGGTCGCCGCGGGACGGCGACATCGGGGCGATCTTCGGGATCGGATTTCCCCCGTTCCTCGGGGGGCCGCTTCGGTTGATCGATTCGTTAGGCGCGGCGGTCGTCGTGGCCACCCTCGAGGCGTTGGCCGGGGCCCACGGGCCCCGGTTTGCGCCGTGCGAGGCTCTGGTCGAGATGGCCCGAACCGGCGGGACGTTCTACCCGACGGGCTAGCGGGTCAGCAGTTTCTTGGCGTGGAGGGCCGCCGCTTGCGATCGTCGCTGGATCCCGAGTTTTTCGAAGACGTTGTGGAGATAATTCTTGACGGTTTTTGGTGAGAGGTCCATTGCGACGGCAATTTCCTTGTTCGTCTTGCCTTCGGCCACCAACGCGACGATCCGTTGTTCTTGGGGTGTCAACGACGGATGACCGGCGGCCGCCGTGGTCGGCACGCTCCGCAACACCCAATCGAGCACCCCGCTCCGCAGGCCAGGGTCGAGAATCGATTCGCCCGCCGCCACCCGTTTGATCGAGCCGATCAATGATTTGGCGTCGATTTCCTTGAGCAGATACCCGTTGGCCCCCACCAGGATCGCGGCGCGGACCAGTTCATCGTCCGCGAACGCGCTGAGAAAAAGCAATCGGGTGTTGGGAAGCGCCGCTTTGATCCGCCGCCCCGCTTCGATGCCGCCCTCCTCGGGGATTCTGACATCCAGCAGGACCAAGTCGGGGCTGAGTCGTTGCGCCAACGCGATCGCCTCGCCGGACGTTGACGCTTGCCCGACGATATCGAGGGCGGTGTCCTGGGCCAGAACCGCCGCGAGCCCGATCCGGACGACTTCGCTGTCGTCTACCAGCATGATCCGAATTGTCACGTTACTGCGGCTCCGGTGGAGTGACTGGGAGGTCGAGTCGCACCAGGGTGCCTTGACCGTCCGTTGATTCGCGCGTAAGGACGGCGCCGATCTGTCCGGCCCGCCGCACCATCGTCAGGAGGCCAAGCCCGGCTTCCTGATTCCCGGGGGAAAACCCCCGCCCGTTGTCGGCGATCTCGAGTCGGATGACCGACTCGTTGCCTTTCAGGCGAACGGTCACCTGGGCCGCCCCCGAGTGACGCATCGCGTTGCTGACCGCTTCCCGGGCGATGAACATCAACTCGCTCCGGAGCGTTGCGGGAACCCGGGAGGCCGCGACCCGGTGGATGTCGAGCACCAGGTTCGGACCGCCCTCGACCTCGAGCCCCCGAAGGACACCCGCCAACGCCACCTCCCACTGGGTGGCCATCGAACCCACGGTGCGGTCGTCCGTGATGAACCGGCGGATTTCCGCCATCGTGTCGTTCAGCTGCCGGACCGCCCGATCCAGATGCGGCTCCATCGCGGCAACGCCATTGTTAGCTGCCGTTCGTGCCGCCTCCAGCCGGAGCCCCACGCCGTAGAGCGACTGCAGGATGCCATCGTGCAGATCGGCCGAGAGTTGCTCCCGTTGCTCGACCAAACGATGCAACGCGTTGACGCTCATCCGCAGTTCGCTGCCGGCCTGCTTTGCCTCGGTCACGTCGTGGCCGATCAGGACCGCCCCAATCGGGAGTCCGGCCTGGTTTCGGATTGGGGTGACGTGAAGGTCGAACCATCGGGTCAGGCCGCCGAGTGAGGCCTGCACCTCCCGCCGCTCGGCCTGCCCGCTCGCCAGCGCCCGGCCGACCGCCTCCATCGCCGGACCGCCCAGACCGAGGTGGATTTCCGTCAGCAACCGGCCGACGAGCTCTTTGGGGTCGGGCAGCCGCTGACTCCGGTTCAAATAAAGGAGGCGCCCTTCATTTGATACCAGGGCCACATGGTAGGGGGCGTCGGCGGCAAGCGCTTGCCACAGGGCGTCGCTGGCAAAGGCCGGAATGAGTGCGGGGATGGTCACCCGTCAAGTTAAGGCGACCGCCCTCCCCAAAGGCAAGACTCACCCGGCCTGGACGGGCACCGGCGCGGGCCACCGAGCCAACGCGGCGCGGAGTTCCTCGGGTTTGATCGGCTTCGAGAGGTAGTCATCCATGCCGGCCTCGAGGCATTTTTCGCGGTCGCCCTGCATCGCGTTCGCGGTCAGGGCCACGATCGGAATCCGGGACCCCGGCGGTTCCCGGCGGCGGATTTCCCCGGTGGCCTCGTACCCGTCCATCTCGGGCATCTGACAATCCATGAACACGATTTCGTAGGGAACCCGGGCCCATGCCTCGACTGCCTCCAGCCCGTTGCTCGCCACGTCGACCCGGCAGCCCATTTTCTCGAGCATCTTGGCGCCGACTTTCTGGTTCACGACGTTGTCGTCCACCAGGAGGACCAGGCGGAGTGGCGCGGCGGTCGCCGGGGCCGGTTGGTTGGCGGTCGGCGCCGGGCCGATCGTCGGTGGGCGGACCTCGCATCGGGGCGCCACCAGCGTCTCCAGCGTGTCAGCCAACGTGCCGGAGCGAATCGGACGGGCCAGGTAGCCGGCGAAACCAGCCGAAGCGTATTGCTCGGCCCTGCCCCGGGTGCCGCCGTCGGACATCAACAGCATGACCGGGCCGGTGCCGGTGGATCCGAGGGCTTTGACGCCGAGGGCAAACTCCGCGGCCCCGGTCGGGGTAGCCCCCTGATCGACGATGATGAGTTGGTAGGGATCGCCGAGGCCGGTGGCCCGAACGACCACCTCGAGGGCCCGCGCGGCCGAGTCGGCTGTGTCGATCCGCATGCCCCACTCGCCGCACTGTTCGGCGAGGATAAGGCGCTGCATCGGGTTGCTGTCGAGGAGGAGCGTCCGCACGCCCGACAATGCCGGGTGGGACGGCTGGGCGGAGGCGGCCGGATCGAGTTCGAGCTGAATCGTGGCCCAGAAGGTCGACCCCTGGCCGATGGTGCTGCTCAATCCGACCTCACCGCCCATCAGTTCCGCGAGTTGCTTGCAGATGGCGAGCCCGAGCCCGGTGCCACCATACTTTCGGGTGGTCGACGCATCGGCTTGGGAGAATTTTCGGAACAGCCGGTCCTGCTGCTCCGGCGGAACGCCGATGCCGGTGTCGGTAATCGCGAGGCGGAGGTGGGCATGGGTCGGCGTCAACTGGTCGCACGACACCTCGATCAGCACATGGCCTTCGCCGGTGAACTTGATCGAGTTCCCGGTGTAGTTGAGCAGAATCTGCCGAACCCTGCCGACATCGCCGATCAGGTGGCGAGGGGTGCCCGGCGCAAACCGGGCCGCCAGGCGGAGACCTTTTTCCGCCGCTCGCGCGGCCATCAGGTCGACCGTCTCCTCGACGGCGGTCCGCAAATCGAACGGCAGCGGCTCAAAGGTGAGCCGACCGGCTTCGATCTTCGAGAAGTCGAGGATATCGTTGATGATCGTCAGCAACGACTCGGCCGATGACTTGACGGTTGTCGCGTACTCCCGTTGCTCGGCGTTGAGCGGAGTTTCGAGCAACAAGCCGATCATCCCGATGACCCCGTTCATCGGGGTCCGGATCTCGTGACTCATGGTGGCCAGGAAATCGCTCTTGGCCCGGGTGGCCCCCTCGGCCTTCTCGCGCGATTCGGCGATTTCTTCCATCGACCGCGCCAGTTCGGCCGCCGACCGTTCGATGGCCGCTTTGGCCGTTTCCAGCTCCGCGAGGTATCCGGACCGTTCCGCTTCGGCTTCCTGGCGGAGTGAAATGTCGCCCACCGTGGCAATGAAGGTCGGGACCCCTCCGAGCTCCATCGACGACACCGCCAAGTCGATCGGCACGGTGGTCCGGTCGCGTCGCCGTCCCGAGGACTCCGAGGCCCGCGCCACGGTCGTCAGGCGGGCCAGGTCTTCGAACAGCCCGTCGGCACGGATCTCCGGCAAGATCGTGGTGATGGGACGCCCGAACAGCTCATCGGCCTCGTAGCCGAAGATCCGAAGCGCCGCGGGGTTCATCGATTCGATGGCACCGGCCGCGTCGGCGACGATGATTCCTTCGGCGGTCGCATCGAAGATGGCTTGGAGGCGGCGGGCGGCCGCCGAAAGCGCCTCCTGGGAGCGGCGTTCCTCGGTCACGTCCTGAAGGCTGCCCACGTAGCCGATGACCCGGTCGTCGAACCACATCGGTTTTGACCGGACATGAACCCAAGCGGCCGGCCCCTGACCGGTCCCGACCGGGACGATCCGGTCGACCGGCATCTGGGCCGCCATTGCCTCCTGGTTCGCCGCCAGCACGGCCACCCGTTCCGTGGGAAGGATTGCTTCAGCGTACCCGCGGCCGATGATCTCGCCCGAGGTCAGGCTCAGGATGGCGCTCGACGCCTCGTTGGCATAGGTCACCGCCCCGGACAGATCTTCGGTGAAGAGCCCAACCGGGCTGCTGTCGGAGATGGCCGCAACTCGGGCCTCCGCTCGCCGCACTCGATCGTGGTGCCGGTGCTGAACGACGGCCATGCCGACACCGCCAAACACCATGGCCAACGCGAGGCTGAGGTAGCCCAGAACGGCGACCCGCGCCTGCTCGATGTTCGAGAACCAATCGTCGGCGGCATAGTCGACCCCGAGCACCGCCTCAATGTTGCCGGCGGCGTCGTGGATCGGATGGAAGGCGCTGATCCAGGTCCCATGCTGGTCCTTGGTCGGTGCCTCGGCAAAGGTGGTGAACCCTTCGAACGCGCGGCCCGCGGCGGGCACCAGCGGAGCGAACCCGCTGCCCTCCGCACCCGGACCGGCCTTCGAGTCGACGATGTTGGCAACCTGGGCCGTCCCAACCCGACGGATGGTGTGGATCCGTCGAACGGACGGATTGGCGCCGATCCATCGGCGGATGGCGGTGCCGATGAACTGCGAGCGGGATCCGCCGGCGCTGTCGGGGGGACTCGTCTCCGGGAGGTTCGCATGACCGAGGACCTCCAATTCGCGGGCGTAGGTCGGGGCCAGCGCCGATTGCCGCTCCCGGAGAGCGTTTCGGGCATTCCGGTCGGCGCGTTCTGTCAGGATCCAGCCGGCGACCACCGCCGTCGAGAGCAGCCCAACCGGGACGAGCCGAGTGAACCATCGAGCCTGAATCCGGCTGAGGGAGTGCCAAGACACCATCGCACCCACCATCGCGATGATCGCGTAGGCCAAAAAGTCAAATGGGGCGAACAATGGCGGACCTCGCTCGTCGGGATGGCGTCCCCGTTAGCATCGACCCATCGCACGGAGGACTTTAGGGCCATACGGCTCAGTCGCCGGCCCGAGGCCGGGTTCGGTCGGGCCGTTCCCATGCTCGGGATCCGGGCGTCCCATTTCCGGACATCGGAGCCGCTGACAAAGTTCGATCTAATTGTAGCATAACGACTTAGAACGCAGCCGCTTCGGCACGAATGTTCCTTAGTACGGTCTCGGAACTACATATTATTGAATTCGGGAGACCCATTTGGACATCGTTCGCGATCAACCACGGAGCAAGAAGAAAATCATCCTCGGGGTGGCGGGGGTTGCCGTGCTGGTGACCGTTTCGGTCGCCCTGGCTCGGCTCAAGCCGGCCTCGCCGACGGTGGAGCGGGGCACCATCTATTTCGATTCGGTGGTGCGGGGTGAGATGCTCCGGGAAGTGCGGGGCCCCGGCACCTTGGTCCCGGAGGACATCCGGTGGATCACGGCGGTGACGCCGGGCCGGATCGAGAAGATCCACCATTTGGCGGGGGTCACGGTCGAGCCCGGAACCATCCTGATGGAACTCACCAACCCGGATGTCCAGATCCAGACGTTGAACGCCGATCGCCAGCTGACCGACGCCAAGGCAGCGCTGGTCCAACTCAAGACGAGCCTGGAAAGCAACCGACTCAACCAAGCCTCGCTGGTGACCCAATTGCGGCAAGAAGCGGCCGATGCCAAGCGCCGGGCCGAGGCCGGGGCCGAGCTGCTCAAGAAGAACCTCATCGTGCCCCTCGACCAGCAGCAGGCCGAGGAACGGGCCGCTTCGCTGGCCGAACGGTTGAAGCTCGAAGAGCGGCGGCTCGAGGTCCTCTCGAACACGATCGGGGACCAGATCAGGGTGCAGGAGCAGCAGATCGAGCGGCTCGGCTCGATCGCCGATTTTCAGCATGGACTCGCCGGCTCGATGGTGGTTCGGGCCGGCACCCGGGGCATCCTCCAAGAAGTCCCGTTCCAGGCCGGCCAGTATGCGCTGCCCGGTGCCACCTTGGCGAAGGTGGTGCCGCTCCCGATCCGCCTCAAGGCGGTGCTCCGGATTCCCGAGACCCAGGCCAAGGATCTGGCCATCGGCCAGAAGGCGACGATCGACACCCGCAACGGTTTGGCGCCGGGACGGATCATTCGGATCGATCCGGCCTCAATCAACGGCACGGTCACGGTGGACGTCATTCTCGATGGCGCCCCCCCGAATGGTTCCCGGCCTGATTTGAGTGTCGATGGCGTGATCGAGCTCGAACGGCTCCAGAGCGTGCTCCACGTCGGCCGGCCGACCATTGCCCAGCAGAACAGCCCCGGCACCGTCTTCAAGTTGGTCGAAGGCGGGAGCCATGCCGAGCGGGTTCAAGTGAAATTTGGCCGGACCTCGGTGAGCCGGGTCGAGATTGTTGAAGGGTTGAACCCCGGCGATATCATCATCATGTCGGACATGTCGCAGTGGGACAACGTTGACCGTGTTCGCATCAAATAACCTCTTGGAGTCCCAATGACCGCGCCTGGCGAAACGCTGATCAGTCTGGAAAGCATCAAGAAGGTGTTCATGACCGACGAGCTCGAGACCCACGCGCTCGCCGACATTCACCTCACGGTGGCGAAAGGTGAGTTTGTCTCGATCTCCGGCCCGTCCGGTTGCGGCAAAACCACGCTGCTCTCGATCCTTGGGTTACTCGATACCCCGAGCAGCGGGAAGTACACGCTCGCCGGTCATTCGGTCGAGTCATTGACACCCTCCGAACGGGCCCGGGTCCGGAACCGGCAAATCGGGTTCATCTTCCAAGCCTTCAACCTGATCGGCGACCTGACGGTCTACGAGAATGTCGAACTGCCGCTGACCTATCGGGGCATGCCATCGGCCGAACGGAACACCCGGGTGACTCAGGCGCTCGAGCGGGTTGGGATGGCGCACCGGATCAAGCACTACCCGTCGCAGCTATCGGGCGGTCAGCAACAGCGGGTGGCCGTGGCCCGGGCCGTCGCCGGTGACCCCGCCATCCTGCTGGCCGACGAACCGACCGGCAACTTGGACTCGTCCAACGGCGAGGCGGTCATGGAGTTGCTGCGCGAGCTTCACCAGGGCGGGGCCACCATCATCATCGTGACCCACGATCCCCGCTATGCCAAATGGGCCGACCGGGAAATCCGGCTCTTCGACGGTAAGGTGGTTGAAGAAGAATCGATGTTGAAGGCGTAGTAGACCCAGGCGGCGCTGAGGTCAGAATGAACGACATTCGCTATGCCATTCGGCAGTTGCTCGCGTCCCCGGTGTTCAGCCTGGTGGCGCTGCTGACTCTGGCCCTCGGGATCGGCGTCAACGGTGCGCTCTTCAGCATCGTCAACTCGATCCTGTTTCGGCCGCCGGGGTATGCCGACCCGGCGACGCTGGTCGATGTCTACGAAACGAGCCCGGGGTTCCGGTACTCGACGACCTCGTATCCGAACTATCAGGACGTCAGAGACCAGAACGCGGTGTTCTCGGGTGTGGCACTGTTCCAACTCCAGACGCTCGGGTTTTCGCGCGGCGATCAGACCAAGTCGGTCTGGACGGAAGTGGTGAGCGGGAACTATTTCGAGGTGCTCCAGGTCCCGATCGCGATCGGCCGGGGCTTCGATTCGGCGGAGCACGATGTGACGGGGGCCCCGGCGGTCGTGGTGCTGAGCCACGGGTTCTGGACCCGCGAATTCGGAGCCGACCCCCGGGTGGTCGGAACGACGGTCCGCCTCAATGGCATGCCCTTTGAGATCCTGGGCATCGCCCCGCCTGAGTTCCGCGGCATGGTGCGGGGCCTGATTGCCGAAGTATTCATCCCCGCCGCGGCCACTCCCTATGTATTCCCGGGCTCGACCTTCCTTGCCTCTCGCGGCAACCACAACAGTTTCATGCGGGCCCGCCTCAAGCCCGGCGTGACGGCGGAGCAGGCGGCATCGAACCTGACCGGGCTCGCCGACCGGCTCGGAACCACCTATCCCGAAACGAACGGTGGCCGGACCCTGCTCGTGGTGCCGACCTCGAAGGTGACCCTCAACCCCGCGATCGACGGCGCGGTGGTCGGCGTGTCGCTCGGTCTGCTGGTGGTGCCTGGTCTCGTCCTGATGATTGCCTGCGCCAACCTGGCCACGCTGTTCCTGACCCGGGCGGCCGGCCGGCGTCGGGAAATCGCGGTGCGGATGGCGTTAGGCGCGAGTCGGGGGCAGGTGATCCGGCAGCTGTTGGCCGAGAGCATGGTCCTGTCGGTCGCGGGCGGCCTGGTGGGGCTCTTGGTATGTGCCTGGCTCGCGAGCATCCTGATTCGATTCCAGCCTCCCGTCGGCATTCCCTTGAGCCTCGACGTGGTCATCGACTGGCGGGTTCTCTTGTTCACCGGCGTGATCGCAATCGGCACCGGCGTGGTGTTTGGACTGGTTCCGGCGCTCCGGGCCTCCCGGCCGGATCTCCAGGTTGACCTTCGGGAGGGGAGTCGCGGCAGCGCGGCCCGGTCCCGGCTCCGGTCGGGCTTGGTGGCCGGGCAGCTGGCGGTGTCGGCCGTTCTTCTGGTCGGGTCGGTCCTGATGCTTCGAGGCCTTCGCGGGGCCGCGGCGGTAGACCTTGGATTCGCACCGGCCGGCGCGGCCACCTTGATGTTCGATCCGCAGCAGCAAGGCTTCGACAACGAACGGTCGCAGGCGTTCATCGAACGATTCGTCGAGCGGCTTCGGGGCATACCGGGGGTGTCGGCGGTCTCGACGACGACTCGCCCGCCGCTCAATCTGAACGTCAACTCCAACGAGATCGTGGCCGAAGGCGCCGAACCGCCGAACGGCCGGTATCCGGAAGTTCAGCGGGCCAATGTCGGGAGCGAGTACTTCAAGACTCTCGGCGCCACGCTCGTGGCCGGCCGGGATTTGTCGGAGCAGGACCGCGGGGGTCAACCGAACGTCGTGGTGGTGAATGAGGCGGCGGCCGCGCTTCTGTGGCCCGGCAAAGAAGCCCTTGGCCGGCGCCTGTCGACCCGCGGCTCGACCACGTGGCGGGAAGTCGTCGGGGTCGTCAAGAACATCAAGGTCGTGACCGTTGGCGAAGAACCAACCCCGCAGATTTTCTACCCACTCTATCAGAGCTTCGACTCGCCGACCGTGGTCATCGCCCGGGGCACCGGGAGTCCGGCCACTCTGGCTGTGACGATGCGCAGTTCCCTCAAGGAACTCGATGCCGCCATGCCGGTCATGTCGACCGGGGTTCTGACGGATCAAGTCGGGACGGCCCTGTTCCCGGTCCGGCTCGCGGCCATGTTGCTCACCGTGCTCGGTCTGGCGGGCTTGGCCATTGCCGCGGTCGGGTTGTACGGGATCATCGCCCAAGGAGTGGTGGCCCGGACTCGTGAACTCGGGATCCGGATCGCCCTCGGCGCCGAACCCAACGCGGTTCGCGGGATGGTGCTTCGCGAGGGCCTCCAACTGGCGGTGATCGGGCTCGGGGTTGGTCTCGCCATCGCGGCGTTGGCAAGCCGGGTCCTCTCGACCTGGCTCTATGGCGTGAGCCCGTACGATCCGGTGGCCTTCCTGGCCGGACCCCTCGTCCTCCTCGCCGTGGCGGCGGCCGCGTGCCTGATCCCGGCCCGTCGAGCCACCCGGGTCGACCCGGTCACCGCCCTCCGGGCCGACTAACCCTCACCGTCGCGGTCACTCATGAGCTCCCTGCGGCACACTCTTCGGAGCCTGGCCAAGGCGCCCGGCTTCACGTTCGTCGTGGTCACGTCACTTGGATTAGGCGTCGGGGCCACCACCACGGCATTCAGCTGGATCGACTCATTTCTCCTGAACCCGCTCCCGGCGGTCGGGGCCTCGAACGAATTGGTCTCCGTGTTCACCAAGGGACCAGGCGGTGCGGAGTGGAGCGTCGCCTACCCCCGGTTCAAACGGTGGAGGGACGCGGTCGGGGGGGCGGTGCCGAGCTTGGCGGTTTTCTCCGGTGAACAGCTCTCCCTTCGGTTCGATCAGTTCGGGCCCGAGCGGGTCTGGAGCAACGTGGTCTCGGGCAACTTCTTCGATGTGCTCCAGGTCCGCGCGGCCCACGGCCGAACCCTCACGGAGGCGGACGAACGGGCCGCAGCTCAAGTGGCCGTCATTTCCGACCGGCTCTGGGACCGGGTCTTTCGGCGGGATCCCGGCACCGTCGGCAAGCAGGTCGCCATTAACGGCCAAGGGTTCACCATCGTCGGGATTGCCCCGCCGAAGTTCGCGGGGGCGATGACCGGGTTGGCTCTTGACCTCTGGGTCCCGGTCACCACGATGACGGGGCTCGACCCCGGGAATGAACGACTCACGAGCGATAACTGGCAGTGGCTCGAGTCCGTGGCGCGGGTCACGGCTGGT
>JANPEL010000165.1:0-8117 GCA_031431925.1 Gemmatimonadota bacterium
CCCGGCGACGCCCTTCACGGCGGCCAGCCTGATGCCTGATTTCGGCGCCCGGTCGACCTATGCGGCATTCGCGATTGTCGCCGGCGCGTTGCAGGGGCTCGAACTCGGCCCGATCATGGGTGGCGAGATCCGCGATCCGGCGCGGCAACTGCGCCGGGCCGCGGTGATCGCCGGCGTCATCGTCACGATCATCTACATGGCCGGCACGGCTTCGTTGCTGGTGGCGTTGCCAACCGCCACCATCGACGTGATCGCCGGGATTCCGCAAGCCCTTGCCGCCATCGGCGAGCGGATCGGTCTGCCGTTCTTCGGGCCGCTGACGGCGGGATTCCTGGCCCTGGCGAGCGTCGGCAGTTTCGGCGCCTTTCTGGCCGGCACCGCTCGGCTGCCGTTCGTGGTGGGCGTGGATCGCTACTTGCCCAAGGCACTCGCCCGATTGCATCCGCGCCACGGCTCGCCGTACGTCGCGCTGGTGGTCCAGAGTTCGGCCGCCACCCTGGTCTTCGTGGCGGCGATGTCAGGGGCGACCGTCCGCGACGCCTTCGTCGTCCTGGTCGACATGACCATTATCCTCTCGCTGCTGCCCTTGCTGTACATCTTCGCGGCCTACCCGGTCTTGCGGGAACGAGCCGCGCGGTCGGATCCCAGCGCTTCCCCGTCACGGCTTGGCAAGCTCGGCTGTCGGTTGGCGGGCGCCTCCGGGTTTGCCACGACCTTGATGGGCATCGTCTTCTCGATGGTGCCACCCGCCAGCGACCCGAATCCCCGGATGTTCCTGGTCAAGGTGGCGGGCGGGTGCGTGTTCCTGATCGGCATCGGGCTGACGTTGTATTGGCGTGGCCAGAGGACCGGGAACGGGGTCAAAGGCCGTTAAGCGACAATTCGCTTGAACACGTCGAGGTCGATGTTCCGCCCGCAGACCACCGCGACGACCTTCTTCCCCTTGAATCGCTCTTTTCGCTTGAGCAGACCCCCGACCCCCAACGCGCCAGATCCTTCGGACACCAATCGATGGTGTTCGAACAACAGCCGAATCGACGCCTCGATCTCCTTCTCGGACAGCAGCACGATCTCAGCCACGTGTCGTTGGCAGAGTTCCAGGGTGATACTGTCTGGATCCACGCTGCCGGCACAGGTGTCCGCCAGGGTCGGGAACATTTCGGTCTTGACGATCCGGTTGGCTCGCATGGACTCATGCATCACTGGCGAGTTCGCCGGTGACACGCCATAGGCTTCGATCTTGGGGTTGTAGGACTTGAGCCAACCCGCCGACCCGGTCAGCAATCCGCCCGCACCGCATGCAAAGAAGGCCGCGTCCAGATCCGGAAGTTGCTGCGAGATCTCGTAGCCGCAGGTGCCCTGGCCGCCCACCACCAGCGGATCGTTGTAGGGCGAGACATAGATCTTGCCCTCCTCATCGCCCACCCGGCGGGCCTCTTCCTCCGCATCCCATGCGAGGTCGCCAAAAATGACCAGGTCCAGGCCAGCGGCCTTTAGGATGTTCAGACGGGACTCGTCCATGTCGCGGGCAACGTAGATCGTGGCCCGGCGGCCGCGCTGGCGCATCGCCTCGGCGACCGCGAGCGCGTAGTTCCCGGTCGAAGCCGACACGACCCCCCGGTCAAGCTCCGCTTCCGTGAGTGACAGAATCTTGTTGATCGCCCCGCGATACTTGAAGGAGCCGGTCTTCTGCACCAAATCCAACTTGAGCCACACCTCGGCTTCGATCTGATCGCTCAGGTAACCAGAAAACTCGAGCGGTGTGGGCGAGAGATAGGCCTTGGTCCTCTCGTACGCCTGCTGTACCAGTGCCGGTACGTCCAGTTGTTCCTGCTGTTCAACCGCCACGTGAGTCTCCCTTGCTGTAAGCGCCGGTAACCATCTTGGCAATCTGAATATCCTGGATCGCAATGCCTGTCAGGTCTGCCACCGTAATCTGCTCGTCGTTGGTGCGACCCAGGGCCGGGTCCTTGATGACGTTGCCCAATTCGAGAATGGAATCGGCTCGGATGGTGCCGTGCTTCACGGCATGAAAGCACTCGCCGTGATCGACGCATTGGGCAATGCTGTCCGCCACCACCCGATCCGCCTTCCCGAGCAGCGCGGCCTCCAATTCCTGCTTGCCATGATCATCCGAACCCATGGCCGTGATATGGGTGCCCGCCTGGACCTGGTCCGCCCGAATCAGCGCCTCCCGGGCCGACGTCGTGGCCACGATGAGCCGGCACTCTGACGCCAGTTCCCCGATATCGGACGCCGCTTTGATCTTAAGACCCCAATCCTGAATCGAGGCGTCGGCGTTGAGGTCCTCGATCATCGTCTGGACTTTGGCTGCGTCTCTACCCCAAACAAAACAACTGCGACAGTCGACCACGGTCCTCAACAGCTTGAGTTGCATCCGGGCTTGCACGCCGGTGCCGATGATGCCGATGTGACGAACAGTTTTGGGGGCCAGATAGCGGGCGGCAACCGCACCGGCCGCCGCGGTGCGCATGTCGGTGAGCCAACACTCATCATGGAGTAACATCTTCAAGTGCCCGGTTTGCTGGCTAAACACCAGAATGACGCCATCGGCAACCGGCACACCCAGCTTCGCGTTATCATAGAAGCCGGACGCCATTTTCAGGACATAAATGTCGTCGCCTCGTACGTAGCCATATTTGATATGCACATCGCCCGGTGGCTGATCAAAATGCAAAAAGCCAACCGGTGGCACGACGACTTTGCCGTCGGAGTAGAGAACGAAGCCGTCTTCTATCGCCTGGATCAGTGGTGGCGTCGTGATCAACCGCTTGATCGCTTCCAGCCCGAGTACCATAGTCATCGCAGTAGGTCTCTATTCATCTGATGGGTGTGCATAACGGCGTTGCTACCGGCCAGCAGTCGTGCCGCCGTCAATGGCGAGGGCAATGCCCGTAATGAAACGCGCCTGGGATGACGCCAAGTAGAGGACCGCGTGGGCGATCTCTTCAGGGGATGCGATGCGTTTGAGCGGGGCATAGTCGACCATCTTCTGCCAGGCCGCGGCGGGGTCGGCCTTGGTCTTGTTGCTGTTCCGAATCATGTCGGTGTCGACGTAACCCGGGCAAACGCAATTGACCCGCACGTCCGGGGCGATTTCCAAGGCCATCGCCCGCGACATGTTGACCACGCCGCCCTTGGTGCCGCAGTACACGGTAATGCCCGGCACTCCCATCAAACCTGCATCCGAGGCAATGTTGACGATATTGCCATTGGACTTTCGCAACTCAGGAATCGCCGCGCGACAGCAGAAGAACAAACCCTTCAGATTGACGTCGGCGTGGGCATCCCACATCGCCTCGTCACACGCCGCGATGGGGCGGCCCGCGCCGACACCGGCGTTGTTCACTAAGACGTCGAGGCCCCCGAACGCCTTGATCGCCGTCTCGACCACGGACTCGCAACCGGCAACGGTTCCGATGTTGCCGGGCGCCGCAACCGTGTGCTCCGGAGCGTCAAGGCTGGCCATGGCGGCCGCCACCGACTGTGCTGAACTACCGTTGATCGCGACCCGAGCGCCCGCTTCAAGGAATGCCTTGGCAATCGCAAAGCCGATCCCGCGACTGCTACCCGTGACCAGAACACGCTGGTGCATGAAATCCAAATGGGTTGCCTCAGGAATGGGAATCTGCGTGTGCCCCTTCAACCTACGCCGTCGGCGGCACGACGTCCACTGGCCCCGGCCGATCGGTGTTGGTGCCCGGCGATCCACATGAGCACAACTAAATCCACGATCCAGATCAATGGATGTCCCCAGACAAACAGCCACTGCAAGGGTGGCCTGGCAAATTGCCAACTGGCGAGAAACAGCATCGATACGATACTGATCGCGAGCAACCCGCCCGCCAACAGACTCCGGTGGTCATCGGCCTCGCGCGTCGCGACTCGGAACAACGCGAGCATCGGTACGACGATCAAGACGTCATCGTACACCAGGTGGTAAATCCCCAGCCGAACGACGAGGGCGCTCACGCCGAGCAGGATCCACCCATCGGCCCGGCGATTGAAATAGACCCACACGCCGAGCGCCGTAAAAACCAGGGCCGAAGCCGGGAGGCTCCATTGGATGAGTCCGAGGTCGGTCAGCGCAGCCGTCACATTGGCATAGCTCCAATCGCCCGTGAAAGCGGAGCCCCGCGATCCCAGCGTCGACAGCACCCCCATCAGGCCCACGGGCTGGTACGAACTCGCGAACAGGGTCAAGCCGAGGTAGCCAACGCCGATGAAAAGCAGCGGGGCCAGGCGAACCCGGCTCGGCCCGAAGAGCGCGGGCCAGAGAAAGGGCGCGGCGATGCTCGGTTTGACGAGGGCCAGCACGATGAGGCTGCTTCCCAGTAAATGACTCCGCACGTTGGGTGCGGCGCGAATGACGAGCACCCCGGTCAGCAATACCGGCAGGACATGGAGAATCACTTGCCCGTTGCCGACGGCCACCCCCGTCGCGTTCATGGACAGGAGCATCACCGCCACCAGCCCCCGCTCGAGCCGTGTCGTAGCACCACTGGCCCGGACTAGCACAACCGTCAACGCGCCAAGCATCACCACCGTCGTGGCCGCCCACACCCATCGCGCCTGAGCAAACTCCAGCCAACCGAGGAATGGATAGAGGATGACGAAGGTGGCGGGAGGATGGGGCGCGAGGGTTGATCCGGTGTACACCAAAGTCCCCTCGAACCACCCCCGGGTTTGGTGGTTGAGGATGCGCAAGTCAATCGCGCCGGTCGGGCTCATGTCAAAGAGCAATCGCCAAAACTCAGTACCGAGCTTGAGGGCGGCGTAGAGGCTGAGGAGCGCAACGGAGGCTCGGAGAATGATCGTGCGATGGGTGTTCCAGGTCCGGTTGGTTGCGCCGGCCCAATGCGCAAGCGGGTTCATTGGCCGCACCGTGTCGCGGCGAGACGCGCCCCCGTCAGCGATGCGGTCAGCGGCGCGAGGAGCACGTGGTCGAGGTCGGTCTCGCAGCGAGTTCTGATCACCGCCTCGATCACCATCCCGAGGAGGCGGACGAGCGTCACGATCTCCGCGCGGACCTCGATCACATCGGCATCGGGGCTGTCGAATCGGAACGGGAATCGGCGTCGCATCAATGTCAATCTATCCCCGATCTACCACGCCCGGCCTGGACGGTGCTCGCCCCAAAGGCCAGCGCGGCTCGCATCAACCAATCAAGGAGTCCTCCGAGCCGAAATCCGCTCTTGACTCGCTTGCCGGGACCGGCGTCTTTGCACTTGATGGCTGCCGTTAGTATTCGCGCCTGACCGGGAACCGGGTAACTGGGGTACCGTTCGCGAAACGCAATGTCGGCGACGGAAGGCCGCGGCGGAACCGAAACGAGAAGATGACTCCAGTGGGCCATTCTCCTCGTGCCGACCGGTGACGGAGGCTTGGCACGATCCTTCCTACCCTCCGACAACCCATTCTTCCGATCTCCGGAGCCCGCAAGCCCCATGGATTTCTCGTGGAACGAAGAGCAGACCGAGTTTCGCCGGGCCGTGGTCGAGTTCGCCCGCCGGGAGCTAGCCGGAACCCGGCTGACCGAAGGTGAGTTTCCGCGCGAGCGGTGGAAGGCTTGTGCCGATTTCGGGATCCACGGCCTGCCCTTCCCCGAGTCGCAGGGCGGGCTCGGCAAGGACGTCCTCACCACCATGCTCGCCATGGAAGCCCTCGGGACCATCTGCCACGACCGGGGGTTGCTGTTCTCGATCCACGCTCACATGTGGAGCGTGGCGATGCCGGTCCTTTCGTTCGGTACCGACGGCCAGAAGGCGCGCTACCTCCCCGGGCTCTGCGACGGCTCCGTGATCGGTGCCCACGCCATGAGCGAGCCGGACAGCGGCTCCGACGCCTTCGGCCTGACCACCCGGGCCGAGCGGAGGGGCGACCGCTATGTCCTGAACGGCGCCAAGACGTTCTGCACCAACGCGCCGGTCGGCGACCTGTTCGTCGTCTTCGCCACCGTAGACCGGAAGCGCGGCGCCTTCGGCGTCACTGCGTTCCTGGTCGACCGAGGGACCCCCGGACTCGAGGTGGGCTCCCCGATCGAGAAGATGGGCCTGACCACCTCTCCGATGGCCGAAGTGATCCTCCGCGACTGCGAGGTCCCGGTCGAGAACCTCCTCGGTAAGGAGGGGATGGGCGCGACGATCTTCAATCACTCGATGGGCTGGGAGCGGAGTTGCATCCTCGCCACCGACGTGGGGGCGATGGAGCGGCAGCTCGACGAGTGCATCAAGTACGCCCGGGACCGCAAACAGTTCGGCAAGCCGATCGGAAGCTTCCAACTGGTGGCCGCGAAAGTCGCCGACATGAAGCTCCGGCTCGAGACCTCGCGGCTCCTCCTCTATCGAACCGCCTGGAAACAGTCCAGGGGTGAGATGACCCCGCTCGACGCCGCGATGACCAAGGTCTACATCAGCGAGGCGGCGGTCGCCAACGGTCTCGAGGCCCTCCAGCTCCACGGCGGCTACGGTTACATGAAGGAATTCGGCGTCGAACGCGACCTCCGCGACGCGATCGGCGGTCGCCTCTACTCCGGGACCTCGGAGATTCAGCGCCTCCTCGTCGCCCGTCACCTGGGACTGACTCCCCGCAACTAACCCGAAATAGCTGACTCCAAGCCACACCACTGTCGCACCCGGGCAATAGTTTGCCGGACTGGTTGGCGGGGTTTCGATGGTCCGGGCCTTGCTACTACAAGGCACCGTGACTCGAATTCATCCAATGACAGCGCGACCAAGGCCCCCCGCCGAGGCTTCGGCGCCCGGCGAAGTACCCAAGGTCGCCTCTCTCCCAGGCCTCCTGTGGCGGGGAGCCGCAACGACTCCGGCTCGGACCATGGTGGTCGGGGCCCAGGGTTCGTACAGCTACGGCGACCTCGCCCATCTGAGTGCGCGGATCGGAACGGTCCTGGCTGACGCCCGGGTCGGCGCCGGCGACCGGGTCGGGATCTTCCTCGACAAGTCTCCCGAGGCCCTGGCCTGCCTCTACGGGGCCATGCGACTCGGCGCCGCCTACGTGCCGATCGATCCCGACGCCCCCGCCGCCCGGGCGGCGCGGATCGTTGCTGGGAGCGGGATGCGCGTCCTGATCACAACCGGTCGCGGGGCAGAGCAAGTGGCGGCCCAGCTTCCGGCCGGCGCCGTCCCGCCGATCATGCTGCTGATCGATCGGGACATCACGATCGCCGGCGTGGAGACCCGATCCTGGTCGGAGGTGTCGGCCGCCGAGCCCCTCGATCCGGCTCACCCCTGGCCCGAGTCGGAGGACCTCGCCTATATCCTCTACACCTCGGGCTCGACCGGCGAACCGAAGGGCGTGATGCTGACCCATCGCGCCGCCTTGGCGTTCGTTACCTGGAGCGCCGACCTGCTCGAGCTCCGCAGCGACGACCGGCTCTCGCAAGTGGCGCCCTGGCACTTCGATCTCTCGACCTTCGACATCTTCGCGAGCGCCCTCGCCGGCGCCACGGTGGTCCTGGTCCCCAAAAAGGTGATGCTCTTCCCGGTCAATCTCGCGGCGTTCATCGAAGATCAGGCCATCTCGGTCTGGTACTCGGTCCCCTCGGCGCTGACCCGACTCCTCCTCCATGGCGGGCTGGCCGAGCGGGCGCTGCCCCGGCTCCGCCACGTGATCTTCGCGGGCGAGGTTTTTCCGACCCGCCATCTCCGTCAAGTCATGGCCGCGCTGCCGGGCCGCCGGTTCTTCAACTGGTACGGGCCGACCGAGACCAACGTCTGCACCTGGTATGAAGTCACCACTCCGCCCGAGGGGGACACGCCGATTCCAATCGGCCGCCCCTGCGGCGACACCGTGGCCCTGGCCGTCGCGGAGGACGGCTCCGTCGCCGGTCTTGGCGAGGAAGGCGAGCTCTACGTCGCCGGGCCGACCGTGATGTCGGGCTACTGGGGTCACCCCGAGAAGACCGCGACGACGTTAGGCCCGCACCCAAACGTGCCCGAGGCCGTCCGGGGCGGCTACCGCACCGGCGACTGGGTTCGCCCAACCGCCAGCGGCGACTTCCTCTTCTCCGGTCGGCGCGACAGCATGGTCAAGAGTCGCGGGTTCCGGATCGAGCTTGGCGAGGTCGAGGCGGCGCT
>JANPEL010000166.1:0-3235 GCA_031431925.1 Gemmatimonadota bacterium
CCGCACCAAGGGCGAGGGTGATTCGCTTCACCCGAGTGTCCGCGAGCGCGGCCCCCGCGGTGCGACAGACCTCGGTGAGATCCTCACCCGGGGCGGGCCGCAGCAGGACCACAGTGACCCGACTCATTCCATCTCCTGGAGTAAGACCGCCAAGCGGTGCCCCGCGTCCCGATACACGACCCGGCCGTAGGCTCGAATCGGCGACGCCCCGACGCCAGCCTCGATTTCGGCCACGAAGGTGGTGGCCCCACAGGCGCCGTCGCAGGCCTCCAGCGGCACGACGATCACCTTCGGTCGGAGCCGTTCGATCACTTCGTGACTGAAGCCGCGCACCCACTCGAGTTCGTCCACCGAGGCAACGGGACCGTTCCGAGGAAGCCGGCGTTTCGCCGACCGATACCACGGGTTCTCCGACCCGCCGACACGGGCGTTTGAGTCAGCGTCGATCCAATCGAGCAGGGCCGCGACGAGTGAGTCCTGGCCGATCACCGAACGCAACACCGGGCCGGCACTCCGATTGAGGTCCACCAATCCAACAATTGGGACGAGCGTAGCCCGGCACCAAGCCCGGCGGCCGAGATCGATCGGATCGAGGACCAAGGGCCCGGCGTGCTCGGCAAACCGGGCTTCGAGGATCTGCTGACACGCACTCCGCCCCCACGCTGCCCGAGCCTCAATGATGCGGTTGTGATGCGCGGTGGTCTCGACCCGAGTTCGTTCCATGACCCCAAACGCCACCCCGCTGAGCAGGACGACCACCCAGAGCATCGACAAGAGCACGAAGCCGCGCCGGTTCATCCGCGGCTCCCCACCAGATAGACCAGCGTGTCGGACCCAACTCTCGGGGTCCGGTGCCAGAGAATTAGCCGGATCGCCACCGGTGCGGTGGCCGGCGACTGCCACCCCCGAAGCCATTCGCTCCGCTCGCCTCCGGTCAGCAGGTAGTGGACGTCGAGCGCATCGACGCCAGTCTCCAAGACCGTCGTGTCCCGTCCACCAACGACCGCCGCCAACGTGTCGTGCCGGAGGCCGAGACTCACCCGGCGCCGCTCGGCCCAACCACTCGGCACCATGAGCCGGCTGGCAAACTCGACCCGGTCGGGTAGCCCGCGGAACGAATCGTCGTCCGTCAGGCCCACCTCCAACGACCCAAACGCGGACCGGAGCCATAGCCGCGCCACCGACCGGTCGGACGAGGCGGCCAGCGCCCGCTCGATCTGGCCTGCCCTGGCCCCCGCTTCGCCAAAGATCCGCCCGGCCGCAAGCAAGGCGAGCCCGGCAATCGCGAGGCCGACGACTACCTCGATCACCGTGAAGCCCCGCCTCATCGATGCACCACGGTCACCAGCAAATCGACGGCGGGAGCCGCCGGATCCGATACCGCGATGCGGTACAACGACCGCTCCGGCCGGCCAACCGTCACGACGAGGTCGCCGACCTCTCGGACCCCCAGGCGGAGGTCGAGTTCTCGACGGGTGAGCAGGGTCATGGCGGTAAGCACCCGCGACGCAGATTCTAGCTGCCGTGCCTCGGCCGTGATCCGGCGCGACCAACCGAGCCCTTCGCCGAGGAGGGTCAGCACCGTGCCGCCTGCCAGGCTCAGGATCGCCAGGCTCACGACGGCTTCGAGCAGCACGGCACCGCGGCGATCGCTCATCGGCCCGCCGGCTCTCGAACCACTCGGCCATCGGGCCGGAGCAGCACGGCCTGGGGCAGCGAGTCCCCGCTCTCGATCGAAAGCCGTACCGCCTGTCCGGTCATGATAGCTCGGCGGCGCCCAGCGGTGATCGGATCTTCGGCCGCCGGATCACTTCTCCGCCAGCCGGCGAGCGCAAAGCCGCTCACGCTCGCGATCGCTCCCAGCAGCGCGATCACCACGAGCAGTTCGAGCAGCGTGACTCCGCGGCGGTTCATGACATCCATCAGTTTCCTCCGGGCCGGAGCGAGTACACGGCCTGAAGCAACGCCGCCGCGACGAACCCGATCACGAGGGCAAACCCGACGATGAGCAGCGGCTCGAGCAGGCTGGTCAAGATCCGGATCCGCCGCTCGGCCTCGGTCTGGGCCATGGTGCCCGCCTTCCGGACCATTTCGGCCAACCGCCCATTCGCCTCGCCAATGGCGATCAGCCGGAGGGCGGGCGGCCAAATTACCTGCTCCGCCTCCAGCGCCGCGGCAAAGCGTTCCCCATGCGCCGTGCGTTCCCGGGCGCGGTCCAACCGGCGAGCCAACTCGGGGCGACCGATCGCGGGGGCGGCTGTCTTGAGCGCTGTCAGCAATGGAACCCCAGTGCTCAGCATGCCGCCGAGCGCGTTGGCCAGTCGGCTCGTGGCGAGCTGCTGGGCCAGGGTCCCGATCATCGGGAGGCGGAGTACCAGTTCATCCCGGGTCACCGCCACCAGAAGTGATGCTAGCCCGAGAACGACAACCACAATCGCCACCCACGGATGGGCCACAAGGGCGGCCGAGCCCGCGAAGAGCGACCGGGCGGCCCAGGGCGGTTCGGAACCCATATCGGCCAACATCACGGAAAATTTCGGCACGACGACGCCGATGATCAGCGTCAACGACGCAAGGCCCGTCACCATGAGCAGCATCGGATACGCCAAGGCCTGCTGCAGCCGGCCGGACACTTCGGCCTCCCGTTCGAGCGACTCAGCGGCCCGGCGGAGGCTGGCGGCCAACTGCCCGCCCTGCTCGCCGGCTCGGAGCACGCCGGCCACCGCGACGGGCACGGTGCAGCCCGCGCCCGCCAGCGCGGCCGTCAACGGTGCGCCCTCCCGGAGCAGTTGCCTGGCCTCGAGGAGCTGCCGGCCCAACGCGCCCCCCAAAAGGTCAGCGGTCGTTCTCACCGCCTGATCCAGCGGAATCCCGATCTCGACCAAGCCGGCCAGGCTGCCTAACATGGTGGCGAGGTCCCTCCTGGACGTTCGACGCCACGGCCGGACACCCGGCGCGGGGCGGATCGCGAGCGGAAACAAACCGGCCTCGGCCAATTGCGCCCGGGCGGCGTGGATTTCGGCCGCGGAGACGGTCCCCTTCGCCACTTGACCCGAGCGATCGGCGGCCTGATAGGCGAACCGCTTCATCGGGTCCTGACCGTGGTATCGGCCAGACTGATGTCGGCGTCTTCACCAGCGCCGCCGGCTATCCCGTCGCGGCCCAGCGCTTTGAGGTCGTAGCCTTCGGCGCCCGGACGGGACGGGCTTTGGTAGAGATAGGGCCGGCCCCAGGG
>JANPEL010000167.1:0-17986 GCA_031431925.1 Gemmatimonadota bacterium
GGCACTTGCAGGCTCGCGATGCAGCGCATCAGCGTCGACTTGCCGGCCCCGTTCGGGCCGAGCAGCCCGAACATGCCGCGCGGCACGTCGATCGACACCGAGTCGAGCGCGCGGGTCCCGTTCGGATAGACATGAGTGAGCTTGTCGATCTGGAGCATTGGAGTCCTCGCTATAGTGGGTAGCGCAGAGCGACCGGGCTTTTCATCCGGGTGGAGACTGCTCCAGCATCCGTCGCTCCGCGTCGTCCCAGGACTGGGTTGTGTGAAGCGGCGGGACGTTGGCCAGTCCACTCCTCGTATCGGGTGACACGGCATCGCGGGTCACCGCGACATCGATGACCGCCGGCAGGTTGGCGAGGCCTCGCTCGAGTGCATCCGCCAGGTCCTCGGCCCGCTCCACGCGCTCCCCATGGGCCCCCAGCGACCTGGCGAGCAGATCGTAGCGGCACGGCGATAGCTCAGTCCCGAGCTCCTGGTCCGGATACTTCATCAGTTGATCTTGGCGTTCGATGTTCCAGGCGTCGTTGTTCGCGACCACGAAGAGCGCCCGAGCGCCCGTGCGTACCGCGGTTTCGATTTCCAGCGCGCCAAACCCGAAGGCCCCGTCGCCGATCAGGGCAATGGTCCGCCGCGATGGGAACGCCAAAGCTGAAGCCACGGCGTACGGTACCCCGGACCCCAGGCATCCCAAAGGCCCCAGGTCGAGATAGGTCCACGTCCGAAGGCCAATCCGAGCGAACGACAGGATGTCGCCGCCGTCCACGATGCAGATCGTTTCGGGGTCAATGAGCCGGTTGATCGCCTCGATGAGCGTCAGCGGATGCATGCGCCCGTCGACGCCCGGCGGCCGCGTGGTCAGGCTCGGCGTCTTGGGGCGAGTCTTCTCGGCGTTCGCAGCGACGAGCTCATCCTTCCAGGCCGTGTCGGGCGCCGCCGGCCTGGCGCCGCTATTCGCGAGAGCCTCTAGGGCGGCGTCCACATCGGCGCAGACTGCGACGTCGCCACATCGGTTCTCAGACAGCTCCTCGGCACTGCGACCGATGCGAATGAAGCGCGCGGATTCGGAGAAGACCGCACCCGAGCCGTAGGCGAGCTCGAAATCCAGGCGCCTGCCCAGGGTAATCACCAAATCCGCTTCGGCCATCGC
Source organism: Gemmatimonadota bacterium (assembly GCA_031431925.1). Classification (GTDB taxonomy): domain Bacteria; phylum Gemmatimonadota; class Gemmatimonadetes; order Gemmatimonadales; family GWC2-71-9; genus SHZU01. Next base: position 1,147 of record JANPEL010000167.1, read on the forward strand.
GCGGGCCCGCAATGCCGGTACGGCCTGAGGGTTGTCCGGAGGGACCACACCGCGGCTCTCTCTGGTGTCCAAATACACACACCCGGAGGCCTGCAGGAATCGCGCTACCGCAGCTCCAGCTCCCAGCGCTCCCCGTCCGCCGATCGCGAGCGGCCGCCGGCTACTGCGAAGAAGTTGCGCGGCAAGCGCGATGCTATCGTGGTGAGGCAAGCGCGCAGGGCGGACCACCGGCATGAACCAATGCCGGTCCAGATGCCAGTCCGGCATCTGCTGCGTGAGGAGGTTTGGGGCGAAATCGACGTACCCGGGTCCCGGTGGTCCGTCGCTGCCCAAGGCGATCGTCGCGGCCAGGTGCAGGCCGGGCAGGACGTGACGGGCCTCGGAGATTTCCCGAACGTAACGGCACACCGGACGGACGAGGTCAGCTTGCGGAACCTCCTCGAGGGCTCCCATGCCGGCCTGCGGGTCGGGTACGCGCGCCGACATGACGAGGAGCGGCGTGCGCGACAGATAGGCGCTCGCGATTCCCGTAACGGCATTGGTAAGGCCCGGTCCGGCCGTCACCAAAGCCACCCCGATCCGTCCGGTGAGGTCTGCTTCGGCGTGCGCCATGTGAACCGCAGCGCATTCGTGTCGCGTCGAAACGATGCGAATGCCAAGACGGGCCAACTCACTGCAGATCGGCTTCACATGCGAGCCGGGCAACGTGTAGACCCGGCTGACCCGTTGTCCGGCGATGAAGCCGGCTATGGTCGCAGCGACCGTCGCATTCATGAGAACCTCCGACAGCGGTGGGGTCCGGGCGGGCAACGCGGACAAGCTAGCGAAAACCGCCCGAGGGATCAAATGGTACTAATAGCTTTTATGCAAAGCATTAGCGCCGCTGACACCTCCTGCTGTCTGAGCGAGACGTACAACGCACACGAATGCCTCTCATAAGAGATATTAGTAGCATTTGATCCTGCCGACCGTTTTGGCTACCTTGTCCGAGTTGTCGTCCGGCCCCCCGTTCTGGGAGATGAGGAGCGTCACATGACCCAACCGCCCGAGCCGAAGTCGCCCGGTGAGGCATCGCCCGATGCCGCGACCTGGAAGCGCACCACCCTCGCCGCGAGTCTCGCGCGGCTGCCGAAGCGGAAGGAAGCGTTCACGACGCTTTCGGGCCTTCCGATTGACGATGTCTACACGGCCGCGGATGTCCCCAGTGGCGATGCGGCCAAGGTGATCGGCCTGCCTGGCGAATACCCCTTCACCCGCGGCGTGCACGCCACGATGCATCGCGCCCGTCCGTGGACCCTCCGCCAAGTGGCGGGGTTCGGGACCGCGGAAGACACCAACGGGCGATACAAGTACCTGCTCGCCCACGGCGAGACGGGACTATCGACGGACTTCGATCTGCCGACGTTGCTGGGCTACGACTCCGATCACCCGATCGCGGTACCGGAAATTGGCAAAATCGGCGTGGCCGTGGACACGATCGACGATGTCCGCTTGCTGATGGCGGACATTCCGCTGGACGACGTGTCGACCTCGTACACGGTCAATGCCTCGGCGTTCGTCCTGATCGGGATGTATGAGCAGGTCTGCCGAGAGCACGGCGTGGCGAAGGAGAAGATTACCGGCACCTGTCAGAACGACATCCTCAAGGAGTACACGGCCCAGAACGAGTACATCTATCCGCCGGCCCAGGCGGTGCGCCTGGTCGTCGACACGATGGAGTACGCGGCCAAGACGATGCCGCGCTACAACCCGGTGAGCGTCTCGGGGTATCACATCCGCGATGCGGGTGCCAATGCGGTGCAGGAGCTCGCCTTCACCCTCGCGGCGGGCCATTGCTACGTCACCGAAGCCGTGAAGCGCGGCCTGTCAGCGGATTTCGTGGCGCCGCGGATCTCCTTCTTCTGGAACATCCAGAACGACTTCTTCGAGGAGATCTGCAAGCTCCGGGCGTCGCGCCGACTGTGGGCGCGGATGATGCGGGATTGGGTCGGCACCAAGGACCCGCGGTCCTGGATGATGCGGGCCCACTGTCAGACCTCCGGGGTCAGCCTGACCGCGCAGCAGCCGGACAACAACATCGCGCGGACCGCGATCCAGGCGCTGGCGGCGATTCTGGGCGGGACGCAGTCCCTTCACACCAACTCGAAGGACGAGGCGTTTCAGATCCCCTCCGAGGGCGCGATCAAGATCGCGGTCCGCACTCAACAGATCCTGGCGCTCGAGACCCGGGTGGCCGACGTCGTCGATCCGCTGGGTGGCTCCTACTACGTCGAGAACCTGACGAACCGCCTCGAGGAAGAGGCCGAGGCGCTGATTCGACAGGTTCTGGATCGCGGCGGCATGGTCCAGTCGATCGAGGACGGCTTCATCCAACGGCACATTGCCGATTCCGCGGCGGCCTTCCAGCATGATCTGGAGACCCAGAAGGAGTACATGGTCGGGATGAACATCCATATCGACCCCGAGGAGGCGCTGCCGTTCGACCCGTTCGAGCTCGACCCGGGCCTCGGCGAACGTCAGATCAAGCGGACCCAGGGCATCCGGCGCTCGCGCGGCCAAGCCGAAACGTCGAGCGCGCTCAAGGAAATCAAGCAGGCCGCCACGTCCGGCGACAACGTGATGCCGGCCGTGGCGCGGGCCGTGAAAGCGCAAGCCACCGTGGGAGAGATGTGCGATGTACTCCGCGAGGTATTCGGTACCTATCGCGGACCCATCGTCTACTAATCGCGCTGAGAGGCCAAGGACCCATGAAGCAACAGCCGTTACGTGTCGTGGTGGCAAAGCCGGGACTCGATGGGCATGATCGGGGCGCGAAGATCATTGCCCGGGCCTTCCGGGACGCCGGCATGGAAGTGATCTATACCGGGATCTTCCAGACCGCCGAGATGATCACCCGCACGGTAGTGGAAGAGGACGCCGACGTGCTGGGCTTAAGCATCCTGTCGGGCGCCCATTTGCACTTTGCCGATGAGATCTGTCGCGCCATTCGCGCCCAGGCGGTCAAGGACGTGCTGATCGTGATGGGCGGGATCCTTCCGCCACCCGACATTCCGAAGGTCAAGGCGTTTGGCGTGGCCGAGGTGTTCGGCCCCGGCACCCCGACGTCCAAGATCGTCGAATACGTTCGGCAGTGGCAGGCCAGCCGGTGAGGATCGCGGAACGCGGCAGTGCGCCGCGGCTGGATGCCTTGCTGGCCCGCGCAGCGCTTTCCGAACCGGGCCGCGACGCGGTCATTTGCGGTGGCACCGTCTGGACCTATGCCGAGGTCTACGACCGCTCCCGCCGGCTGGCGGGGGCGCTGACGACGCTCGGCGTCGAGAAGGGCGACCGAGTCGCCTACTGGGCCCCGAACCGGCCGGAGTTCGTGGAGGTGCTGTTCGGGGTTCTGATGTTAGGCGCGATCGCCTCGCCGTTGGATCACTGGTGGACCTGGAACGATGCCTTGGTCGCCCTTGAGCAGATTCGTCCGAAGGTCCTGATCCTCGGGTCATCCCAGGTCGCCGCGATCGAGGGGTGTGAGGCCGCGCTCGAGGCCGCCGGCGTTACCTGCGTGCTTGCTCTCGATGATACCTACCCGACCCACTTGGCCCGGGCGACGCCGCTCGAGTCGCTGACGCCGGTCGTTCCGACTGATCCCGCCGTCGTTTTCTTTACCTCGGGCTCGACCGGCCGGTCCAAGGGGGCGGTGCATACGCACGGGAGCCTGGTGGCGGCGGCCCTGACCATGGGACTCGAGCTCGGCCTGCGGGACGGCGAGCGCACGCTGCATTTCCTGCCGCTGTTCTCGTCGTGCATGGAGCACCTGATTCCGCTGACGCTGGTGCGCGCGACCCATATCATCCTGCCGGAGTTCAACGCGCGCGCCGTCTGGGAGGCCACCCGGACCTGGGAGGTCACGCACTTCGACGCGGTGCCGACGACGCTGCGCCGCCTCCTGGAGGTCGCTCCAGCCGTCATCCCTCCGTCGCTGCGGACGATTTCGTACGCGTCGGAAACGATGCCGGCAGCGCTAATTGCCGCCTTGATCGAGCGGATGCCCGGCGTCGAATTCGTTCAGTTCTACGGCATGATGGAACACCTCTGCCTCACGGTCATGAGCCCGTCCGACCAGCTCCGAAAGATCGGCACCGTGGGCCGGCCCATGATCGGTGCTCGACTCTATCTGCTCACCCCGGATGGCGGCGTGCCGGGGCCGCAGGAATCCGGCGAGATCGTCGCCGAGAGCCCGACCTTGTTTGCCGGCTATTGGCAAGACGAATCGGCCACGGCGCAGGTCATGCGAGGGGGCGGGATGCGCACCGGTGATATCGGTCGGTTTGACGAGGAGGGGTTCCTGATCCTCGAGGGCCGGATCAAAGCGATGATCAAGACCGGCGGCATCACGGTCATTCCGACCGAGATCGAGAGCGTGCTGTTGGCCCATCCGCACGTGAGCGAGGCGGCCGTGGTCGGGGTTCCCGACGAGCGGTGGGGCGAGGCGGTGCATGCGTTCGTGACGCTGTCGCCAGGCGCCGCCACGCTGGAGGTCGAGTTGATGTCGTTTTGCCACGAGCGCCTCGCGGGCTACAAGCGCCCCAAAGTGATTCATATCATGCCGGACCTACCGCGGACCGGGATCGGCAAGATTGCCCGGCGCCTGCTCCGGGATCAGGTCTTCGCTTCGAGGACGGCCTAACATGAGTGCTCCAATGGAGAGTCTGATTCGGCTCCGGATGTCCACGGCCGACGGTCACTATGCCGGTGGCTTGGTGGATGGCGCGCGCATTCTTCAGCTGTTTGGTGACGCCGTGACCGAGGTCCTCATCCGGCACGATGGCGACGAAGGGCTGATGCGCGCGATGCAGAGCGAGTTTCTCGTCCCCGTGCGGAGCGGCGACTATCTCGAGATCCGGGCCACCCTTCGCGCGGTCGGCGCCACCTCGCGGACCTTCGAGTGCACCGCGTACAAGGTCATCGAATTGGTCGACCCGTCCGATTCAGCCGCCAACGTGTTGGCGGAGCCGGCGCTGGTGGTCAAGGCCACCGCCGTCGCCGTGGTGCCCGCCGGCAAGCAGCGCGTGGTTCGGCGATGAACGACGTCGGGCAGCTGCTCGAGGGCGCCCGGCAGGGCCGGATCGCCTATATCGCAAGGCTCCTGTCCATCGTCGAAAACGAGGAGCCCGAAGCGGCCGACATCATCCGGGCGACCTACGCGCAAACCGGCCGCGCCATCGTGGTCGGGTTCACCGGGCCCCCGGGAACCGGAAAGAGCACCCTCGTCTCAGCGATGACGGCCGCGTACCGGCAAACCGTTGGGCGGGTCGCGGTCGTGGCCGTGGATCCGTCGAGCCCGTACACCGGCGGCGCCATTCTCGGCGACCGGATCCGGATGCGGGACCGCTATCTGGATTCGGGCGTGTTCATTCGGAGCATGGCGAACCGGGGCACGTCCGGGGGCTTGGCGCGGGCGACGAAGCGAGTCGTCGGCCTGCTCGATGCACTGGGCTTCGATGTCGTGCTGGTAGAGACGGTGGGGGTTGGCCAGCAGGAGATCGAGGTGTCGCGGGTCGTCGATACCGTCTGCCTGTTGACGATTCCCGGCGCCGGCGACGATATCCAGGCGATCAAAGCCGGCATCATGGAAATTGCCGATGTCTTGGTGGTCAACAAGGCCGATCGGCCCGGCGCGGACGAAACCGCCAAGGACCTGACGCAGATGCTGACCCTCGGTGCCTCACGGCTCGCGTGGAAGCCAGCCGTGGTCAAGACCTCGGCGAAGGACGGAACCGGCATTGAGGACCTGATGGCCGCGATCGACAAGCATCGGGCCTGGGCCGCGGAGAGTGGCGAGGGGCGCCGGCGCCATGCGGACGCGATGCGGAATGAAATCCAGATCCTCCTCCAGGAGCGGGTCCTCCGGGATTTGGCGCTTCGGTTGAACCCGCAGCAACTGGACGACGCGGTGCTGCGAGTCGTGGACAAGACCTGTGATCCATACGAAGCGGTCGAGGCACTACTGAAGGTCACCTGATCAAAGGACCACGCCATGAGCCCGCAGCACCTCAGATCCTTCGCCCTGGGCCTCGTCGCGGCCGCCGGCCTCAGCGCGGTGGCGACACCGGCGCGCGCGGCCGTGAGCCAGACCTTCAACGATGTCCCCAAGGCCTTCAAGAACAGGATTCCCGATCTGGCCTACGCCACCCGGATCGCGATGATTCCGATGCGCGACGGGGTGAAGCTCCACACGATCATCATGATCCCGAAGGGCGCCAAGAATGCCGCCATCGTATTGGAGCGGACGCCCTACGAGGCCTCGGCCGCCCCTGACTACCTCGTGCAGGCGGGCTACATCCGGGTCCACCAAGATGTCCGAGGCAAGTACGGCTCCGAAGGCGACTACGTGATGACCCGTCCCCCGCGGGGACCGTCGAATCCCACGTCCGTGGACCACTCGACCGACGCCTGGGACACCATCGACTGGTTGGTGAAGAACACCCCGGAAACGAATGGCCATGTGGGCATGATCGGCGGGTCCTACGACGGGTTCACGGCCGTCATGGCCCTCCTCGAGCCGCATCCCGCGCTCAAGGCCGTGGTCCCCCAGGGTCCGGTGGTCGATGCGTGGATGGGGGATGATTGGTTCCACTACGGCGCCTTTCGGAACCTCATGCTCGGCTATATCCAGATGCAGACCGGGCAGCGCGGCGCGGGCGCGGTGACGCCGAGCGACAGTTACGACAAGTATGATGAACTGTTGCGGGTGGGCTCGACCGGCGACTATGCGCGGGTCCACGGCCTCGAGCAGCTACCCTGGGTGGTCCGCACCATGGCCCATCCGGCCTACGACGAGTACTGGGAGAGTCAGGCGCTCGACAAGCTCCTCGTCAGCCGCGCGCCGAGGCCCGTGGCCACGCTCTGGACGCAGGGTCTCTGGGATCAAGAAGACATGTGGGGCGCCAATCACGCGTGGCTGGCCCTGAAGGCGGCCGGTCGCCAGGCCAACAATTGGCTGGTGCTGGGCCCGTGGAATCACATCCAGGTCCACGGCGACGGTTGGGCCTTGGGCCCGTTCCGCTGGAACGGCAACACCGCAATCCAATATCGCCGCGACATCCTGATGCCCTTCTTCGACGAGCACCTCCGCGGCGGGCCTCCGGCCAAGCTGGCGCCGGTGACGGTGTTCAACACGGGGGAGGACCGGTGGGAACGGTTTGACAGTTGGCCCACCGTGTGTGAGCGCGGCTGCGCCGGCGGGATGACGCCGTTGTATACCACTACCGGCTTCAGTTTGTCCTTCGAGCAGCCCACCGGCTCGGAGGGGGGCGATGCCTACACCAGCGACCCTGCGAAACCCGTACCCTTCATGCCCCGGCCGGTGCGGGATCCTTTTGGTGGCTACACCTCAGAAACGCTGGGTTCCTCCTATGAGCCCTGGGCCAAATGGCTGGTGCAAGACCAGCGCTTCGTGGACGGCCGTCCCGATGTGCTGGCGTATGAGACGGCGGTGCTGACCGAGCCGGTCCGGGTGCAAGGGATTCCAGTGGCCGATATCCGCGCGATGACCACGGGCAGCGACGGGGACTTCGTGGTCAAGCTGATCGACGTCTACCCGGCTCAGATGCCCGGCGAACCTCAGCTGGGCGGGTATCAGTTGCCGATCTCCATGGACATTTTCCGGGGCCGGTACCGGGAGAGTTTCTCGCATCCGACCGCCATCCCAACCAATACGGCGCAGCGCTATCGTTTTGATTTGCCCAACGTGAACCACGTCTTCAAGCCCGGGCATCGGATCATGGTGCAGATCCAGTCGACCCTGTTCCCGTTGTATGACCGCAGTCCGCAGACTTTCGTGCCGAACATCTTCTTTGCCAAGCCGGCGGACTACCGGAAAGCGGAAATCACGATTCTCCGCTCCAAGGCCCAGCCGACCGCCGTGTGGTTACCCGTCGTGCACTAGAGGAGGTCGAATGGTGGTTCACCGCACTGGCAGTACCGTACTCACCGACGACCCGATCGACGGCGTTCGCGTCGTCACCCTGAATCGTCCCGCTCGGCTCAACGCCGTCACACCGGAGTTGGTTGAGGACCTCACTCGCGAGCTCAATCGAGCCAACCAGGATGCCCGGATCCGTGCCATCGTCCTGACCGGCGCGGGTCGAGCGTTCTGTTCCGGCGACGACCTGAAGGAGTTCGAATCGCAACTGGCAGGCGAAGCCACGCTCCCCGCCTATGTCGACCGGATTCAGGATGTCACCCGCGCCATCGTGCTCGGCCAGAAGCCGGTCATCGGGGCGATTCACGGCTGGGCGGTCGGGGCCGGATTGGAGTGGGTCATCAATTGCGACTTTGCGATCGCGGCCGAGGGCTCCCGGTTCTTCTTCCCGGAAGTGAAGTTAGGGCTGTTCGTCACGGGCGCCGTCACCGCTTTGCTTCCCAGGCTGATCGGCGCCCAGAAGACCCGCGAGCTGATCTACTTTGGCGAGCGCTTCGACGCGGCCCAAGCACTGGAATGGGGACTGGTCTGGAAAGTCGTCCCGCAAGGACAGCTGCTATCCGAGGCGATCACCTTGGCACGGCGCATTGCTGAGCTACCCCCGGGGCGGGTCACGGACCTGAAGCGGATCCTGGCGCTGGCACCGTCGTCAAGCTTGGAAGAGGTCATGGCCGCCGAGACTGCCGCAACGGTTCAGGGCTTCCTGGATCCGGACAGCGCCAGGCGGGTGGCGGAAAGACTGGCACCGTGACCGCTCAATTGGAAATTGACTTGCTCCGGACCTTTGCCGTGATCGCGGAGACCCGCGCGCTCAGCCGGGCGGCGCCCCGAGTGGGAAGGACCCAAGCCGCGATCAGCATGCAAGTGAAACGGTTGGAACAGATCGTCGGTCAACCCTTGCTGAACCGAACCGGGCGCGGAGTCATTCTGACCACGCAAGGAGAGCGGTTGCTGGTTCATGCCCAGCGAATCCTGCGCTACCACGACGAAGCCATGGCCGAACTATCCGGCAAGGGTCTGTCCGGCACGATCCGTTTCGGTTGTCCGGACGACTATGCGGCGGTGTTCCTGCCCCACTTGCTCCGCGGTTTTGCCCGGCGGCACCCGCAGGTCATGGTGGAGGTGTTTTGCGCCTCCACCCCGCGGCTCCTCGAACGACTGAAGACCCATGCCTTGGACCTGGCCTTGACGTCGTTTCCGGAAGACGAGAAGGGCGAGGCCATCATTCGCCGCGAACCGTTGGTATGGGTGGGCGCACTCGGCTCCAATGCGGTGAGCCTCAAACCCCTGCAACTGGCCTTGGGGGACCGCGACGCGATCGACCATCAGACCGCCCGGAAGTGCCTCGAGCGGGCGGGAATAGCCTACCGGGTCGCCTTCGCCAGCGGCAGTGTGGCGGGCCTGACGGCGGTGGTGAGATCCGGCCAGGCGATTGCGGTGCTGACCCAGACGGCGGTGCCCGCCGATCTGCACATTCTGCCTCTGGATAGCGGCCTACCCTCGTTGCCCAGTGTGAGCATTGCGTTGAAATTCGAGAGCGACCAGCCGGCGGCACTCGTCAGCGCGTTTGCCGACCATGTTCGACTGGTTTTGCCGACGATTTGACATCTACCACCGAAACCGGCCGGGGTCGAACGGCTTGGCGATCGGACTTCCTTCGCCGGTCATCAGATCGGCCATCACTTCCCCGGTGACCGGGGCCAGCGTCACCCCAAGCATTGCGTGCCCGGTGGCCAGGAACAGGTTGTCGAACCCCGGCACCTTGCCTAACATCGGGAGGCCGTCGGGCGTCAATGGCCGCATTCCCACCCATTCGGTTCCCTCGGCTTCACCAAGCGGCTCCGCCAGGTAATCGCCGATGCCCTTCCGGATGCCGCGGACCCGGCGCCGGTCGAGTTCCGTGTTGATCCCCGACAATTCCATCGTGCCGGCAAATCGCACCGATCCGTCGAATGGCGAGCAGCCAATGCGGGCTTCGCCGAGATAGACGGGCCGGGTCAACCTCGGGCCTCCTCCGTTGACGGTGATGCTGTAGCCCTTGCCGGCTTGGACGGGGAGCGGCACCCCGAATAATTCAGTGACCTGGCCGGACCAAGCGCCGGCGGCCACCAGCACCTCGTCGCCGGAGAGCGACCCGCTGTCGGTCTCGATGCCGGTTACCCGGCTACCGGTCCGCGCGGCCCGGGTCATCCGAACCCCGCTTTTCACTTCGACGCCGAGTTCCCGAAGTTTTGCCAGGTAGCCGGCGGCGAGGGTCTCCGGGCGGACGTGCGCCTCCTCCTTGACCAGGAATCCGGTCGTGACGGCCGCTGACACGCCCGGCTCGAGCCGCCGGATGTCGGCACCGGACATCCGGTCCGGCACCGAGTAGCCGTAGTTCTGGTAGTAGTCGAACTCCCGGCGAACATTCTCCATATACCCCTCGTCCTTGAAGACGAAGAGCAATCCGTCGCGGTGAAGTTCGAAGGCCACCCCGTCCCGCTCCAGTTGGGCAAACGCCGCGTGGGTCGATTGGTTGAGCGTGGCCACCGCATTGAGCCCCGCCACGAAATCGCGAGGATTGCAGTACCGCCAGAACCGCCAAAGCCAGCGGGCCAGACTTGGGGCGGCGACCGGCGAGATATAGAGCGGGCTGTCGCTCTTGAGCATCCACTTGATCGACGTCAACGTCAGCCCGGGTGCCGGAATCGGCGCCGAGATGGAGGGCGTGATCCAGCCGGCGTTGCCCTTGGTACAGGCTTCACCGGGGAGGCCCATATCGACGACCACCACCTCGCGCCCGCGCCGCCGGAGCGAGTAGGCGCAGGCCAACCCAATCACACCGGCACCAACGACTATGGTTCGGCTCATCGGGTTCCCATCAGTTTGCGGGCAAAGAATTCTGCCGTGGCATGGTAGACCCGGTTCCAGTTGGCGTAGGTCAGAAAGTCATGAACATCGTCCGGGAAGACGAGCTGCTCCGGCTCCACCCCCTGCTTCCGGAGCGCTTCCACCAGCCGGATCGTCTCATTGAAGTTGACGTTCCGGTCGTCGTCGCCGTGAATCAGTAACACCGGGGACTTCCAGGTATCGACCCATCGGAGCGGAGACGATTCAAACGCCAGCCGGGCAAATTCGGGCTTCTCGAGCGGGTTGTAACTCGGGACGAAATTCTGAATTCCTGAATTCCAGTCGTGCACCCCGTGGATGTCGACCCCGGCGGCGAACAGGTCGGATGACTTGGCCAGACCCATCGCGGTCAGGTAGCCCCCGTACGAACCGCCCCAGAGGCCGATCTTGGCCCCGTCAACGTCCGGACGACCGCGAAGATACCCGCCGGCGCCGAGCACGTCATAGTACTCCGACGCCCCGGTCGCGCCGAAGTTCAAGGCTTCGCGAAACTCCATGCCGTACCCGGTGCCGCTCCGATAGTTCACCGACAGCACCACGTACCCCTGGCTGGCCAGCCATTGGTTCATGGCGTAGGTGCCATGATAGTAGAACATATAGTGGAAGCCCAACAGCATTTGGCGCCTCGACCCACCATGGAAGAAGGCAATCGCCGGCCGACGTTCCCCCGGCTTGAGGTCCGGCGGCAAGAACAACTGCCCGTGGATCGAAAGCCCATCGGCCGCGGAGAACACGACCTGTTTCGGCTCGATCAAGCGTTGAGCGGGAAAGTCAGCCGGCATCGCCTCCGGTGCCAAAGGCCGAGCCTGGCCGCCCGCCAGCACAGCGGCATGGGATGGGTGCTTGGCGTCCGACCGCAGGAAGGCGATCCGTCCGTCACTCATCGGACGGGGAGCCCACTCGATGCCATCCGTCTTGAGCAGCGCCACCGGCGCCCCGCCCGCGACGGACACTCGGAATAGGTCCCGCCGGTCGATGTCGCCGATGTTGCTGTTGTAGATGACCGACTGCCGGTCCGGCGTCATCGCGAGGTACTCCACTTCGCCGTCGCCGGGCGTCAGAAGCACCGCGTCACCACCCGAGGCGGCGACCGAATACAGATGGGCCCAGCCATCCCGCTCCCAGAGAAACACCAACCGGTCACCGGCGCCCCACAGCAGACTCGGCCCCTCGATCTGGTGCGGTGCGCTGCCCCGGCCCTCGGCTGCCCGCCACGCCTGGCTGGCCTGCCCGGAGGCCACGTCGCCGACCCAGATCGACCACGGCCGGTTGGTCCGCATCGGCCCGAAGAGCGGCGGATCGAATCCAGCCGGAATTCGAATGAACCCGATCTTGTTCCCGTCGGGCGACCACGCCGGCGCCCCATCGCGATCAGCGGTCGGCGCCATCCACCGGAGGGTCTTGGCCGCCACGTCGAAGACCCCGATGAAGGCATGGTCGCCGCGATTGCTGGTAAACGCGAGCTTGCTCCCGTCCGGCGACCACGCCAGTTCACCGGCGCCGCCACGGGCCTTGAACAGTTGTTTGCCCTCGCCTGCCCCAGTCACCGGGGCAACCCAAACTTGGCCCGCCATGGTATACGCCACCCAATCCCCCCGCGGCGATACCACCGGCCCGGTAGCATTCCCGACTTTCACCGGTGGCCCGCCGGCCAGGGCCACTCGCCAAATCGCCTGCTCTTGGCCGGCTGGATCGCTGGTGGGATTCGGAATTTCCCCCCGCCGGTTGGGATCGCCTCCCCGCACGTAGAAGATCGTCTTGCCATCCGGCGACACCACGACGTCATCGATCTCCTGCCCGTCGTCTTGGGAGTAGCTGGTCAGCTGCCGACCCTTGAGGGCAGCCCCGCTCGCAACCCAGACGTTCCGAACGCCGCGGGTGTTGTGAACCCAGGCGACCGTGCCGCCCCCCACCGCGAGCGCCTGCGCGAACGGCGCCCCGGTGATCTGTTCGATCGTGATGGACTGCGCGCTGGACGAGCCAGCCACGAGCACCACCCCCATGAGACCAATCAACCAATTCCGCATTGCCGCTCCCGGTTGCACTTCGGCGAAGCCAGAACCACCTTTGCTGACCATTCCCTTCAACGAGCACCCATGACCGATCCGAACCGGCAGCCAACCCGCTTGATCGTGTTGCTGTCGCTGCTGAGTCTCGTCGGCTACGCCCTTCGCTCGAACATTGCGATTGCCCAAGAACTCATGGCGCCCGAACTCGGCCTCACCATGGCCGACATGGGCAGCATCAGCGCCTGGGGCTTTCAACTGGCGTACGCCGTCTTTCAAGTCCCTGCCGGCTTCCTGGCCGACCGCCTCGGCGCCCGAGTAGTGCTCGGCCTCGCGGTGGTTGGCTGGGCGGTCGCATCATTCGCCACCGGTCTGATCGGCGGCGGAGCCGGGGTGTTCTTGTCGCTCTTTGCCGCCCGGGTCCTGCTCGGGATTTCCCAAGCAGCCACCTACCCCGCCGGATCGATGGCCATCAGCCAGGCCGTCCCGGTCGAACGCCGATCCACCGCCAACGCCATCTTCATCTCCACCGCAATGCTCGGCTCAGCCTTGGCGCCACTGACCCTCGCGCCGCTGATGGTCCACGCCGGCTGGCGGTCGGTCTTCATCGCGAGCGGCGTGGTCGGTCTCGCCGCGGCCGGTCTCTGGTTCCTTTTTGCGCCGCTCCCCAAGCGCGGCCTCGGCATCGCCCTGCCGCTTAGGGAGCAGACCAAACAGGCTCTCTCGCTGCTCAAGCATCGCGACCTGATGGTCCTCTCCACGGCGTACCTGCTTCACTCCGCCGTCTTCTTCGTCTTCATCTTCTGGTTCTTTCGTTACCTCACCGACGGCCGCGGCATGAGTCTGTTGGCCAGCGGCGTCTGGGGGAGCATTCCCCCGTTTACCGCCTTTCTCCTCGGCCCGCTCGGCGGGTGGGCCGCCGACCGGCTTGGCCGGAAGTTTGGCCAGGGCCGCGGGGCCCGCCGGGTGGCCATGGGATGCCTGTTCGCGGCGGCCTCGCTCGTCGTCATCGGGGCCAATCTGTCGAGCCCGTTCCTGGCCATCGGGGCGTTGTCGCTTTCGGTGGCCTGTATCAGTGCCGCCGAAGGCCCGTTCTGGACCACCGCCACCGCGTTAGGCAGCCATGCGCCGGGCGCCGCGGGCGGGGTCTTGAACCTGATGGGCAACCTGGGCGGCGTCATCTCAATCTGGGCCGTGCCCCGGATGCGCGACCCCCTCGGCTGGACCGGCCTCCTGGGTGTCTGGGCCGGAGTTGCCGTCGTCGCCGCCTTGCTCTGGATGGCGGTCCGGGTCGAGCGGACCACGCCCCCCGCTACCGCCTAACGAAGCCCACGTTCCGCATCCGGCCGGCGCTGACCCGATACCCGGTCACCTTGCCGGTCCGGTCGCGTTCAAACTGGACCCGGGCCCCCGCCACGCTGAAGCGGTCCTTGGCAATCGGCTGCAACGTTGCCCAGGCCGCCCACCGGGTCCGGGCCCGCAAGGTGTCCCCCTTAGCCTCGATGACCGACCAGGTATCGAGTTCATCGCTCGCGTAGCGCCCGACGAAAGCCTGGAGCTCCGGGCCCGTGTACGCCGGCGGCGGGCTGAGCCTGACGACCGGGTCCACGATCCCAATGGCCGTTACCGTCATGGCGGGTCCGGCGGCGGTCATCCGGAACGCGACCTGGTCGGCGATCGGTGAGGCGTCAAACGTCGAATCGTCGATCGCCGCGAGAGGAATCACCTGCCCGAAGACGCTCATCGTGAGCGCCGCGCCGTCCCTCGTCACCCGACCTACCGCCCCGGGCATCAGCTCGTAACTCCCCACCCACCGGTCCAGCCGGTCGGCCGCGAGGGTCGCGCCGGCGGCTTTGGTCTTCGGTCCGGCCACCGGCGCCAGTCGGTCGGCCAGATACAGGTCGGCCACCCGATGAGCCATCTGCTCGGGCTGCGCGGTGTAGTCGTTGCAGAGCACGGCCACCGAGAAATGTTGGGCCGGGAATCGCAGCAACTGGGCCCGGTATCCGATGAACGACCCGCCGTGCTCGATGACCGGCTGGCCGCGGTACTGCCCGGCCATCAGGCCGAACCCGTAGGTCTGGGCCTCACCGGTGTTGAGCCGCCCGGGCGTGGTGATCTGGTCGATCAACGCCCCGCCTCGGGTTCCAAGCCGGTTGGCGTAGAAGTTCGCGTCCCATCGAGCCAGATCCGCAATCGTCGTCAGCAATCCGCCGTCGCCGACCAGGGCAAAGCTGGTCCGGACGATCTCGAACCCGCCGCCCGGCAATGGCTGATACCCTTCGGCACGCCGCCCGACGATTTCGGCATTGTTGTCGTGGAAATGGGTGGCCGTCATCCCGAGAGGACCGAAGACGTTGGCCTCGGAAAACTGGCGGAGGGTCTTGCCGCTGGCCCGGTGCACGATCACTGACAACAGGAAGTAACCTGAATTCGAGTACGAATACCGGCTCCCCGGCTCGAAGTCGAGCGCTTTCTGCCGGACGATCAAATCGAGTCCCACTTCCTCGGGGATCTCGTCGGCAAAGCCCCGCCCCGAGGTGCCCCAGAGACCGAGGTAGTCCCGCAGGCCGCTGGTATGGTGCACCAGATGCCGAATCGTCACCCGGTCGGCAAAGGCCGGAAGCTCCGGCACCCATTTTCGGACCGGATCGTCGAGCGAAATCTTCCCTTGCTCCGCCAACAGCGCCGTACTCATCGCGGTGAACTGCTTCGAGGTCGAGGCGATGTAGAAGACCGTGTTGGTCGTGATCGGGACGCCTTGGTTGAGGTCGGCCATCCCATAGCCCCGGCCGAAGATCGTCTGCCCGTTCCGAAAGACGCCCACCGCGCAACCCGGCACCGTGGTGTGGTCGTACTTGGCGAAGATCGCGTCGATCGCCTTCGGATCGGGATCAGCCGCGGAGCGCCCCGGTGCCCCGCCGATGAGAACGAGACCGAGGGAACTGAGCCAGGTGAAACGGGTCATGGCGATCCAAGGAGAAAAGGGGATGTATACAATATCGTGTGCAAAAGGTAACTTCAAGCGACCCCCACAGGCCACCCAATGACCCGGTCCGTCCTCCTGCTCCTGTTCCTCCTGGCCGGCAGCACCGCCCTGCCCGCTCAAACCGCCGACCGTTTCGCCCCGATCCGCGCGTCGATCAAACGATTCCTTGATTCAACCAACACGGCGTCGGTGGCCGTCGCGGTGGCCAAGGACGGCAAGATCTTGTGGGAAGAGGGATTCGGCTGGGCCAACCGCGAGAAGATGATCGGCGCCACCCACCACACGATGTACTCGTTGGCCTCGATCTCAAAACCGGTCACGGCCACCGGTCTGATGATCCTCGTCGACCGCGGCCGGGTCGCGCTCGATCAGCCGGCCAACGATTACCTCGGATTGGGCAAGCTGACCGGATTGGCCGGCGACGCGTCGCGGGCCACCGTGCGCCGAGTGATGAGCCATACCGCCGGCCTCCCGCTCCACTACCAGTTCTACTATGCCGACCGGGGGTACGGCCCGCCGACGATGGACGAGGCGATCAGCCGGTATGGGAATCTGGTGTTCCCTCCCGGCAAGCTCCATGAGTATTCGAACTTGGGGTTCGGCATCATCGACCACATCATCGAGCGAGCCTCGGGTCAACGCTATGCGGACTTCATGCGGAGCGAAGTCTTCCTGCCCCTCGGCCTGACCCGCACGGCCATCGACATCCCGCCTGGCATGGAGGATTTTGCCGCCGAGCGCTATGACGGGGACCAGAAACCGATTCCGTTCTACACCTTCGACCACGTCGGCGCGTCGGCGGTGTACTCGAGTGCCCACGACCTGGTCCGGTTCGGGATGTTCCACCTGAAGAACAAGCTCCCGGACCAGCGGCCGATCCTCAAGCCCGAATCCGTCGACCTGATGCACCAACCGGTCGCGCCGGCCTCCTACGGCCTCGGCTTCCGGATCGCCCCCGACGACATGGGCTTTCTTCGGTTCGGC
>JANPEL010000168.1:0-1965 GCA_031431925.1 Gemmatimonadota bacterium
CTCGCGAGCGGCATCCGCATCGAGGCGGCATAGTCACCGGATCCGAAGATCAGCGATTCGAGCCGCTCGGAACTCGCGGCAATTTCCCGGAGCCAGAGGAACCCGCCAGCCGTCTCGATCTGGGCTTCGATCCCGATCCGGTGGCCGATCCCGGACCGGGCCTCGATCTGGGTCAGCAGGGTGTCGACGAACCGGACGTCGTCCGGTCCGCGGGTCTTCGGCAGCATCACGGCATCGATCGACCGACCAGCGGCTTCGACCACGTCGACCAGATCTCGATAGGCGTACATCGTGTCGAGGCCGTTGATCCGAACCAGCCGGGTTCGGGCCCCGAAGTCGAGGGAGGTGAGCGCCCGAACCACGTGGGCGCGACTGGCCTCCTTCTGCTCCGGCGCTACCGCATCTTCCAAATCGATACAGATCGCATCGGCCCCGCTCCGGGCGGCCTTCTCGATCATGTCCGACCGGGAGGCCGGGACATAAAGCATACTGCGGGATAACCGGTCCGGCGGTGTCGTCATAGCTAGTCTCAAAACGAGCGGGGCATCCCGAGGACGTGCTCACCCACGAACGAGAGGATCAAGTTGGTGGAAATCGGGGCCACTTGGTAGAGGCGGGTTTCCCGGAACTTCCGTTCGATGTCATACTCGGTGGCGAACCCGAACCCGCCGTAGGTTTGGAGACAGGCGTTGGCGGCCTGCCACGAGGCATCGGCGGCGAGCAACTTGGCCAGGTTGGCCTCGGCCCCGCAGGGCTCACCGGCATCGAAGAGCCGGGCGCCCTCGTATCGCATCAGGTCGGCCGCCCGGACATTGGCGTACGCTTGGGCAATTGGAAACTGGACGCCCTGATTTTGACCGATCGGGCGGTCGAACACGATCCGCTCCGTGGCGTAGGTCCGGGCCCGGTCGATGAACCAGTACCCGTCGCCCACGCACTCGGCGGCAATCAGAATCCGCTCGGCATTCATTCCGTCGAGGATGTACTTGAACCCCCGCCCTTCTTGGCCGATCAGGTTGTCGGCCGGGATTTCGAAGTTCTCGAAGAACAGCTCGTTGGTCTCATGGTTCACCATGTTCTCGATCGGGCGGACGGTGAGCCCCTCGTTTCCGCCCTGCTTCAAATCGACCAGGAACACCGACAGACCCTCGGTCCGCTTGGTCACCCGTTCGAGCGGCGTGGTCCGGGCCAGCAACAGCATCAGGTCGGAATGCTGAACCCGGGAAATCCAGACCTTCTGGCCGTTGACGACATAGCGATCGCCCCGGCGCTCGGCAAAGGTCTTGATCTTGGTGGTGTCGGTCCCGGCCGTCGGTTCGGTCACGGCAAACGATTGGAGACGAAGTCGCCCCGCCGCGATCTCGGGGAGGTAGCGCTGTTTCTGCTCGAGCGACCCGTGACGGAGCACCGTCCCCATCACGTACATCTGGGCATGACAGGCGCCGGAGTTGGCACCGGCCCGATTGATCTCCTCCAGAATGACCGACGCCTCGGTCAGGGTGAGCCCGCCGCCGCCGTACTCCTCGGGAATGAGAGCGGCCAGCCAACCGGCATCGGTCAGCGCTTGCACGAAGGCCTCGGGATACCCCGACCGGCGCTCGATCTCTTGCCAGTAGGCACTGTCGAACGGGGCGCAGGCGGCGCGGACCCCTTCGCGGATATCGGTGTACTCGCGGGTCTTGGGATTGATCTCGCTCATCGATCGAGTCCGGCAAACGCCCCGGCCATGTCAGGACAGCTCTCGAGCGCCCCGACCGCCGCGATTGCCCGCTCGGCCGCCGGCACCCCGAGGCGGCTCGAAACCAGATCTCGAAGCTTCGCCTCCAGCGCTGCCGTCGTCACGGGGTTTTCAGGGTTGCCTTTCGGGAACGCGGCCGACATTTCAGACCCGGTGCCATCCTTCCGCGTGAACCTGATTCGAGTGCCCCACTCGGCCGGATACCGAGCCGTCACGCCGGGATCGAC
>JANPEL010000169.1:0-8901 GCA_031431925.1 Gemmatimonadota bacterium
CGGGTCACCCTCCCGAGCGAACGCTCGTTCGTGGTGCTCGACGATCCATTGCCGGCCGGTCTCGAGGCCATCGACCTCAGCCTTCGCACCGCCGGAGGGCTGGGCGGTCCCGGCCTCGACGTGCCCGAGGGTGACGGTGCCGAGGGCGACGGCGAGGCTCGCTGGATGTTCGGCTCCTGGGACTCGGGCTGGTGGTCGCCGTTCGATCACCGGGAGCTTCGGGACGACCGGGTCATCTATTCTGCCCGGGCGCTCTGGCAGGGGACCTACACCGCCACCTACTTGGCCCGGGCCACCACGCCGGGACGATTCGTCAAACCCCAGGCCCACGCCGAAGAGATGTACAACCCGGCTGTGTACGGCCGGAGCGACGGCGGATTCTTCGAAGTGAGGCCGAAGGCCCGATGAGCTACCCGACATCGGTTCGGCCGCGTTGGGGGCGGCGGTTGGCGCGCGTCGTGGTGGTGGCCGCCCTCGGGCTCTCCGCCTGGGTCGCCCTGCCGGTCGATCCCGCGCTGCTTCGGCCCCCGGCGGATCACGGGGTGGTGCTGCTCGACCGGGCCGGCGGTCTGCTCCGATCGACGAGGAGCCGCGACGGCAGCCGCCAGCAATGGCGTCCGATCGGCGAGATCGATCCCGACCTGCTCGCGGCGTTCGTCGCGGCTGAGGATCGTCGGTTCTATGGACACCTGGGGGTCGACCCGGCTGCCCTGTTCCGGGCGGCACGGCAAAACCTCCGGGCCCACCGGGTGGTGTCGGGCGCGTCGACGATCCCGATGCAGGTGGCCCGGCTGGTCCGGGGCACCGAGCGGACTTGGAGCGGGAAGCTGGCTCAGACGGCATGGGCGCTTCGGCTCGACCGGCAGTTCGGGAAGCAGGCGATCCTGGAGCAGTATCTGAACCGGGTTCCGTTAGGCAGCAACGCCGAAGGAGTGGAAGCCGCGGCCCGGCTTTATTTCGGGAAATCGGCGGCCAGCGTCAGCCTGGCCGAGGCCGCGATGCTCGCCGGCTTGGCCCACGCTCCGAGCCGCGACAATCCGTTGGTGTCGGTGGACCGGGCCACGGTGCGGCGGAACCGGGTGCTCGACCAACTCGAGGCGGCTGGTGCCGAAACCGCCGAAGCGGTCGCCGCGGCCCGGTTGGAGCCGGGGTGGGGCGGGGGGGCCCCGGATCGGTTTCTGGCCCCGCACTTCACCAGTTGGGTCCTGGCCCGGTCCGATAGCGCCGAGGCCCGCGGCGTGGTTCGGACCTCGCTGGACCAGGTCTTGGAGCGGGCCGTTGAAGCCGAAGTGCGGCATACGGTGGCCGAGATGCGGGCGGCGGGCGCGGAGCACGCGGCGGCGGTCGTACTCGACAACCGGAGCGGCGAAATTCTGGCCTGGGTCGGGTCGCCCGATTTCTTCGCCCCGGCCAACGGCCAAGTCGACATGGTGGTGTCGCGCCGGCAACCGGGGTCGACGCTGAAACCGTTCTTGTACGGGGCGGCGTTCGACCAGGGCTACACGCCCGCCTCGATGCTCCATGACGTCGCGACTGTGTATCGAACCGCGACCGGCCCCTATGCGCCGCGGAATTACGACCGCCAGTACCGGGGCCCGGTCCGGGTCCGGGATGCGTTAGGCAGCAGCCTCAACGTACCCGCCGTGCAGCTCGCCTCGGAAGTCGGAGTCGCCCGCCTGCTCGGCGTCCTCCAACGTGCCGGGTTTGCGAGCCTCGACGGGCGGGCGGATCACTATGGGTTGGGGCTCGCCCTCGGCAATGGCGATGTGACGCTGCTGGAGCTGGCCAACGGATACCGGGCCCTCGCCAATTTGGGGGTCTGGCGGCCGGCCCGGTGGACGGCGGCGGACGAGGGCGGCTATCCGGGAGACGGCGTCCGGGTCTTCTCGACGGAGGCGGCCGCCTTGGTGCTCGACATCCTGGCCGATCCGGTGGCCCGGATCCCGGGGTTCGGTCTCGTGACCCCGCTCGACTTCCCGTTTCGCGCGGCTGCGAAGACCGGCACCAGCCGGCACTTCACCGACAACTGGGCCGCCGCGACGACCGAGCGGTTCACCGTGGCGGTCTGGGTCGGGAACTTCAGCGGCCGGCCGATGGAAGGGGTGAGCGGGGTCAGCGGGGCCGGTCCGCTGCTCCGGCGAACCGTGTTGGCCGTCGCATCGCGCTACGACCCGGGCCGTCTTCCGGTGCCGGGGGATCTCGGACTCGCCTCGGCTACGATCTGCCGGCTGTCAGGTCTCAGGGCCAACCGGTATTGTCCGGCCTTGACGGAATGGTTCGTTCCCGGGACGGTGCCGGGGCCCGACACCTGGCACGGAGCCGATGGTGTCACGCTCCCAACGGCTTTTGCTGACTGGGCAACCCGAAACGAAGCGGGCAATCCGGTGGCGGCGGCCGGCGTCCTCCGGTCCGGCCCGCCTCCCGCCGAGGCCGGCTTGCGGATTATCTCACCCCGCGATGGCGACCGGTTCCGGTTCGTTCCTGGGGTCGATTCGGCGTTTGCCACCGTCGGCCTTCGGGTGGCGGGGGCCGGCCGGGCGCCGGTCCGCTGGTTGATCGACGGCCGGCCTCAGGTCGCCGCGCGGTGGCCGCTCGTGGTTGGCCGCCACCGGATCGAAGCCGTTCAAGGCCGGGTCCGGGATGCGGTCGACGTCGAGGTCCTGCCGTAGGAACTTCCTGAAGCGCTCCGTCGTTGTACCGATTCACCGAAAGACGCCTTGCCATGTCGACGCCCCATCCATTGACCGTTCGGGAAGCCGCCGAGTCCCGGCGCGCCATCCGGAAGTACGTCCAGCAGCCCGTGCCGGAGGAGGACGTCCGCGAAATCCTCCGCCAGGTGAGCCTGGCGCCGTCACCGAACAACATTCAGCCGTGGCGGTTTGTGATCGTCCGGGATCCGGCGCTCAAGAAGCAGCTTGAACCGGCGGTGCTGAACCAGCGCCAAGTGCTCTCGACCCATTGTTTGATCGTGCTCTATGCCGACATGGAGGACGTGCTGGCGACGTCCGCCGACATCGTGCATCCGGGCATCACCGGGGAGGCCCGGGTCAAGGCGCTGGCGGGGGTCACGAAGGAGTGGGATCGGCAGTCGGTCGAGGAGCGGCAACGGTTTGCCCACGGGATTGCCTACATCGCGTTAGGCTACCTGCTGTTGGCGGCGGAATCGATGGGCTACCGGACCTCACCGATGTTGGGCTTCAAGCCGGAGGAGGTCAAGTCGATCCTGGGGTTGCCCGACCGGGTCACGATCCCGGCGGTGATCGCGATGGGGTTGGGAGACGAGCCGGGGTTTCCGCACCATCGTCACGCGGTGGACCGGATCGCCCGGTTTCGGTAGTCGCTTCGGAGGAGCCCCATCAGCAGGGAATCTGAGACCTCGTCGCCGACGATCCAGCGTTCCCGGAGCAGGCCCTCTCGGATAAACCCCTGGCGCTCGAGCACCCGGACGGAGGCGTCGTTCCTCGGGTCGAGCTCCGCTTCGAGACGGTGGAGGTCGAGGGTCTCGAATCCATACTCGACCAGGGCGGCCGTGGCCTCGGAGGCCAGGCCCTGGCCCCAAAACGGCCGGGCCAGGGCATAGCCGACTTCCGCCCGCCGGCACGGCCAATCGAAGTGCAACAGGTTTCCGGTGCCGATGACCTGATCGTCTTCGGGTCGCACCAGCCCCACTCGGAGTGCCGTGCCCGCGGCAAATTCCTGGGCGGCGCGTTCGATGGCGGCCTGGCCGTCGGCGGGGGTGCTCATCGGGCGGCGGCTCAGGTACCGCGTCACCAACGGATCGGAGTAGAGGGCGAAGATGGCGTCGGTGTCGGCTTCGGTCAGGGGCCTGAGCCGGAGGCGGCCCGTGGCCAGGGTCGGGACGCCGCGGGTGGAGTCGAACGCCATCGGTGGACCGACCTACGGTGAGAGAGTGCGCCGCTTGGGGCGATTGACGCTGGCGTGGCTGGCCACCAGCTGCCACCGCCCCGCTTGGGTGCGATTGAAGATGACGGTCGTGTAGATCCCGACCCACTCGCTCTGGCGGCCTTCGATGTTCTGCTGGCGGATCCAACAGTGTCCGACGGCGGTCGCGCCGAAACGGTCGAAATCGCACCGCTCGAGGTTCAAGGTCGAGATGCTGTCGTTGCTGGCGGCGATGGACTGCAGTCGCTCGGCCCTGGTCAGCGTGGTGACCGAGTCGCCACCCCCGATGGCGAAGGTATAGCCGTGGGCGTAGATCCCACTGAGGGTTACGGTGTCACGCTTCTGGACCGCCTCGACGACTTGGCGGAACTTGGCCGTGAGGTCAGGGGTGGTCCTGGTTTGAGCCAACGAGAGCGAGACGGGGGCGAGGGACAGGGCAAGCCATGCCGCGTGTTTCATACTCCCTCCGGGGTACCTGAGGAGTCCGAACCGGGTCAGATCGTTGCGTCCGGACCCAATGTACCGCTTCGTTCCCGGGGGGCAAGCTGGCGGTCGGGAGCCCTTGCGGTCGGGGTATCGGTTTTGCATATTTATGCATTATGCATAACAAGACTCTCGCGCTCGCCTTTTCCGGCGGCCTCGACACCAGCTACTGCGTCCCCCGGCTCACCGACCAGGGCTTCGTCGTCCACACCGTCTACATCAATACCGGCGGCGCCGGCCCGGAAGAACTGGCCCAGATCCGCCGCCAAGCCATGGCCGTCGGCGCCGTTGAGCACCACGAAGTCGACGCCCGCCAGGCCGTGTTCGAGCGGTTTGTCCGCTACCTGATCCAGGGCAACGTGCTCCGGGGCGAGGTCTACCCCTTGAGCGTGGCCGCCGAACGGACCCAACAGGCCCTGTCGGTGGTCGAGGTGGCCCGCCGGATCGGCGCGGGATCGGTGGCCCACGGTTCCACCGGCGCCGGCAACGATCAGGTCCGGTTCGACATCGCGCTCCGAGTGCTGGCGCCGGAATTGGCCATCGTCACCCCGATCCGCGACGAAAACCTGTCGCGCGACGCCGCCATCGCGTACCTCGAGGCCCGGAAACTCCCGGTGCCCCCGAAGGCCGGGGCCTTCAGCATCAACAAAGGGCTCTGGGGCACCACCTGGGGTGGCGGCTGGACTCACGACACCTGGGCCGCACCCCCGACCGAGCTGCTCGATCCGCCCGCTGATGCCCCGGCGCCCCGAGACATCGTCATCGGATGGGAGCAGGGCATTCCCGTCAGCCTCGACGGCGCCAAGCTCTCGCCGCCGGATCTGATTGCCGCGATGAGCCGGGCCGCCGAATCGTTCGGGATCGGCCACAACATCCATGTCGGCGAAACGGCACTCGGCATCAAGGGCCGGATCGGCTTCGAGGCCGGTGCCGCCATCATCCTGATCACCGCGCACCGTGACCTGGAAAAGCTGGTCCTCACCAAGTGGCAGAGCTACTGGAAAGACCACCTCTCCCGGTTCTACGGCGACCGGCTCCACGAAGGGCAGTACTTCGATCCGTCGCTCCGCGACATCGAGGCCCTGATCACCAGTTCGCAGCAGCGGGTCACCGGCGACACCCGGGTTCGGCTGGCCCCAGGCCGGTTCATGGTCACCGGGACCCGAAGTCCGTTCTCCCTGATGGACCGCTCGGTCGCCACCTACGGCGAGGAAAACCGGCTCTGGACCGGCGACGAGGCCCGGGCCTTTGCCCGGATCGGTGCCATCCCCTCATTGCTCGCGGCCAAGGTTGCCGCGAAAGGCGGCTGACGTGGTCCGGACAACGCGGGTCCGGCTCGACCGGATTGCCTCCTCGACCAAGAACGCCCGGCTCACGCCGGACGTGATCCTCGGTGACGAGATCGTGGCCGAGGAGGGCCGGATTCTGGCGGTCCGGATCCTGACCGACAAGTCGAGCTACAACACGGTCGAAGACCCGAGCGGGCGGATGATGGCGCTCCGGGCCGGCGATGTTCTGGCCGGCACGTTAGGCTCCCGCCGGGCGCTTCGGGGGTACGCCGGTGAGGTCCCCGCCTCGGTGGCGGTCGGTGATACGATCGACGTGCTCAACCTGGGCGGCATTCTCGGCCGGTGCACCTCGGTCAATCCCGACATCGGGCAGCCGTTCAAGGCGGAGGTGCTCGGGGCCGTGCTGGCATTCCCGGAACTGGGCGACCGGATCGGCCGGCCCGCGACGATTCGAGACGGCGCGATCCCGACCGCCGACTCTCTTCTGTCGGACACCCCGATCGTATTCGTGGCGGGCACCTGTATGAACGCCGGCAAGACCGTCGCGGCCACTGAGTTGGTCCGGGGCTTGTCGCGCCGGGGGCTCAAGGTGGGTGCGGCCAAGCTGACCGGGGTGTCCTTGATGCGGGACACGCTCTCGATGCTCGACGCGGGGGCCATCGCGGCCCTGACGTTCAACGATGCCGGGATCGCGAGCACCCATCCAGGTCAAACCGTTGGGGTGGCCAAGGGTCTCCTCAACCGGCTCGGCAGCCGGCAAGCCGGATCGCCGGACGTGATTGTGGCGGAGTTGGGCGACGGCATCCTCGGCGAGTACGGGGTCCAGGACATTCTGCTCGATGCCCAGTTGATGGCCGTGGCGGCCGCCCACGTGATGGCGGCCCCGGATCCGGTGGCATGCTGGGGCGCGGTGGAACTGTTCCGCGACCGCTTCAAGCTCCCGATTGCGGTGTTCACCGGCCCCGCCACCGATAATCAGGTCGGTCGCGACTTCATTGAGGGCACCCTCGGTTTGCCCTCCCACAATGCGCTCCGGGATGCCGGCGGGCTGGTGGATCGGATCGAACCCTTGGTCCGCTCGGCCATGGCCGCGGCAACCCCGGTGGCGGCCGGTTGATGCGGGTCGCGGTCATCGGAGCGGCCGGCTACGCCGGCGGCGAGCTGCTCCGTCTCCTGTTCCAGCACCCGGACGTCTCCGAGGTCCTGGCCACCAGCCGGAGCCAGGCCGGCCGGCCGTTAGGCGATACCCACCCGGGGCTGGCCCATCTGGCCGAGGCCCGGTTTTCAGGCGCAGCGCCGGCGGACGCCGCCCGGGGCAGGGACGTGGTGTTCCTGGCACTCGAACACGGCGAGTCATCGAAACTGATGGCCGAGATCGTGGACCAGGGCGCCGGGTTGATCGTCGACTTGGCCGCCGATTTCCGGATTCAAGACCCGCGGCTCTACCAGGCGTACTACGGGGTCCATCCGGCACCGGGGTTGGTTCCTCGGTTCCAGTACGGGCTGGCGGACGTCCGCGGCACGGACCTCAAGGGGGCCACGGCCATTGCGGCGCCCGGCTGCTTCGCGACGGCATCTCAGCTTGCCCTCTACCTGCTCCGCGCGGCGCCGCTGGCCGGCGAGCCCGCGATCTACGCGATCACCGGCTCGAGCGGCGCGGGGGTCCAGCCGAAGCCAACGACCCATCATCCGGCCCGCGCCCACAACGTGTTCGCCTATTCGATGCTTGGCCACCGGCATGAGGCGGAGATGGCGGAGCAGTGGCGGGCCTGGACCGGTCGGGGCGACGCCACGCCCCGATTGATGTCGCACTCCGGCCCGTTTGTCCGGGGTATCTACGCCACCATCCACGCCCACTTGCGGGAGCCCGTGGGTGCGGCGGTGCTCGCGAACGCGAAGACCGCTTTCCAGGGCCGGCCGTTCGTGCGGATGATCGACCGGCCGCCGGAGCTCACCCATGTGGTGGGCAGCAACGACGCGCTAATTCACATAGCCGCCACCGCCGATGGCCGCGAAGTGGCCGTCTCCGTGGCGATCGACAACTTGGTGAAGGGCGCCGGCGGCCAGGCCGTCCAGGCCATGAACTTGGCGCTCGGCCTCCCGGAAATTGCTGGACTCCGGGTGAGCTCCCCGTTTCCGATCTAATGCATATCCCGAGGAGTAATCGATGCCGGCAGTAACCACGGGGGCGCTGCTCCCCGTCTATGCCCAGTTCCCGCTCCGGGCCGTGTCCGGCCATGGGTCGTGGATCGTGGACGACCAGGGCGAGAAGTGGCTCGACGCCTATGGCGGCCATGCGGTGGCCGCCACCGGGCACTCGCACCCGGAGGTGGTGCGCGCCATCGCGGAGCAGGCGGCCAAGCTGATCTTCTACTCCACGGTCATTCCGCATGCCGGCCGGGAAGCCTTGGCCGAGGTGATCGCATCGCTCTGTCCTGATCCGCTGGCCAAAGTGTTCTTCTGCAACAGCGGCGCCGAGGCCAATGAGAACGCGTTGGTGCTGGCCCGGAAGGTCACCGGCCGGCAACAGATCGTCTCGGTGTCCGGCGGGTGGCACGGCCGGACCGTGGCAACGCTGGCGGTAACCGATGGCGCCAAGTACGAAGACGGCGCCCGTCGGGCCGGCATTCCGCTCTCCGTGAAGGTGCCGTTCAACGACGTCACCGCCATGAGCGCCGCGGTCGATGACTCGGTGGCCGCGGTCATCGTCGAGCCGGTCCAGGGGATGGCCGGCGCCCGCGACTGTGCCCCGGACTTCTTGCGGGCGGCCCGGATTGCCTGCGATCGGGAGGGCGCCGTGCTGATCTTCGACGAGATCCAATGCGGGGTGGGCCGGTGCGGGGCGTTCAGTGCGGCGGAAGCGTACGAGGTGATTCCCGATATCCTGACCTTTGCCAAAGGCCTCGCGGCCGGTTTGCCGATCGGGGCCATGGTGGCCACCTCGGCCATTACCGCGGGTCTCAAGGTCGGTGATCTCGGCAGCACCTTCGGCGGCGGCCCGGTGCCCTGCGCGGCGGCCCTCGCGAATCTCGAAGTGATTCGGCGGGATCGGTTGGTGGACAACGCCGTACTCGTGGGTGACCACATCCGCCGGGCGGTGAGCCGGATCGCCGGTGTGACCGATATCAGCGGCCGGGGTCTCCTCCTCGGCCTCCGGCTCGACCGGCCGGCCGCCGACGTCCAACGGAAGCTGTTCGAGTCCCGGGTCCTGACCGGCACGTCCAGT
>JANPEL010000170.1:0-30886 GCA_031431925.1 Gemmatimonadota bacterium
TCCTTCCGGAGCCGCTGGACCCGGCTGACGATCTCGCGGGCCAGACCGTCCCGCGCCAGGTCGGGTGTGATTACCGGATCGAGCGCAACGACAAACGGGCCGGCGCTTTGGACCAGCCAATTGCTGGTCACTTCCCGTTCAATAAGGACATCGTCGGGTCCCAGGTCGATGGCGGTCCCTTCGAAGTCGGTCGTGACCGTCTCCCCGCGGTCGAGGCGATGCAGGTGCCCGGCGGGCAGCGTGGCGACGAGCGCGGCCACCCGCGGCGTGTCTTTGGCGAACCGCTTGCCGAGGTTCCGAAAGTTACCCTTGGCTTTGAGCCGAACGAGATCCCGATCGGAACTGACGACCTCGACCGCTTTGACATTGATTTCCTGCGCCAAGAGCTCCAGCAAGTCCCGGAACCGAGCATTGTCGACCTCCTTGGGAACCGCGACCCGCATCGTCCCGAGGGTTTGACGGACCCGACGGTTGCCCGCTTCACGAGCGCTCCGGCCGAGCGACGCCAGTCGCCGGATCCCGTCCATGGCGCGCTCGAGGTCGGGATCGATCACGCCGGAGTCGGTCCGTGGAAAATCGGCGAGGTGGACGGATTCGCCCACCAGTGCTTGATGCATCCAGTCGCTCGCGAACGGCGCGGCCGGCCCGATCAACCGGGCAACGGTGACCAGGCACTCGGCCAGGGTGGCGGCGGCCGCCGGATCGGCATCGCGTCCGGGCGCCCAGAACCGAGCCCGGCTTTGCCGGACATACCAGTTCGACAGCTCGTCGACGAAGTCCATGACCGCCCGGACCCCGGTGGTCGCATCGTACCCGTCCCAGGCCGCCGTGACCGCCTGAACGGTCGAGGCCAACCGGCTTCGGATCCATTGATCGAGCAGCGAGTCGCCGACCGCGGGCGCCGGGGTCTCGGTGACGTACAGGGCGAAGAAATTGTAGGTATTCCGAAGGGTGTTCAGAAATCCACCCGCCGTGTCGGGAATGGCCGCCCGGTCGAAGGGCTTCGGCACCCAGACCTGACTGGAGGCAAGGAGGTAGAGCCGGACCTGGTCGGCCCCGAACTCGCCCACCGCCGCCCACGGATCGACGACGTTGCCCTTGCTCTTCGACATCTTTTGGCCCTCGGCGTCGAGGACCAGCTCATTGACGACGACGTTGCGGTACGGGATCTCATCGAAGACCGCCGTCCCAATCGCCAGCAGCGAGTAGAACCAGCCCCGGGTCTGGTCGACGCCCTCACAAATGAAATCAGCCGGAAAGTGCCCCTTGAACTCGGCCTGGTGCTCGAAGGGATAGTGCCATTGGGCATACGGCATCGAGCCCGAATCAAACCAGGTATCGATGACCTCCGAGACCCGCCGCATCGTCCCACCGGCCGGCGCCGGCCAGGTCAGGTCGTCGATGAACGGCTTATGGGGATCGAAATCCTCCGGCAGTGTCCGGCCCAGATGCCGTTCGAGATCGGCCAGACTGCCGACGACCTCAATGACGTTGGGATCGGCATCCGAGACCCAGATTGGGAGGGGTGTACCCCAGTACCGGTCGCGGGAGAGGGCCCAATCGACATTGTTGGCCAGCCACTCGCCAAACCGTCCCGTGCCGACCTCCGGCGGGTGCCAGTTGATCGTCTGGTTGAGGGCAACCATCCGGTCTTTGACCGCCGAGGTCCGGACGAACCAGGAATCTTTGGCGTAATAGATCAGCTTGCTCTTGCACCGCCAGCAGTGAGGATAGCTGTGGACGTACTGCTCCGTCTTGAGGTGGTGGCCGTCGGCCTTGAGCCGCCGGATGATCAGCTCCGTGGTGCTGTCGGCGGTGACCAACGCTCCCTCGAGCTCCAGCCAGGCCGAACCGGTGAAGGTCCCGTCGGGCGCCACCGGCCGAAGCATGGCCAGCCCGTGCTGCTGCCCGGTGGCATAGTCATCAGCGCCGAAGGCCGGTGCCATGCCCACGATGCCAGAACCGTCGGCGGCCGTGACAAATTCGGCCCCGACCACCACGGAGTGGGCGCC
The DNA here is from genome assembly GCA_031431925.1 of Gemmatimonadota bacterium. GTDB lineage: Bacteria > Gemmatimonadota > Gemmatimonadetes > Gemmatimonadales > GWC2-71-9 > SHZU01. The sequence goes on from JANPEL010000170.1 coordinate 2,013, forward strand.
TGGCGGCATCGGGAAGATATCGAAGGGTCGGCGGTACATCTTGCCAACCAACGCCGCGCCCAACTCGACAGAGTCCGGGGCCGGCGGCCTGTCATCTTTGCTCGCCACCAGGATCGAGGCGCGGGCCGTCGTGACGACCAGACGGCGCCCGTCCGGCATCCGGTAGGTGCCGTACTCGAGGTCGGGGTGGACGGCCGCAGCGACGTTGCAGGCCACGGTCCAGGGCGTCGTGGTCCACACCACCAGCTCCCGGCCGCTACCATCCTCGAGCGGAAAGGTCACATAGATCGACTTGTCCTTGACCTCGGCGTAGCCTAACGACAGCTCGTGGCTCGACAAGGTCGTTCCGCATCGCGGGCAGTACGGGAGCACCCGGTGGCCGCGGACCAGCAACCCCTTTTGATGCAGTCGTTGGAGCAGCCACCACACCGACTCGATATACTCCTTCGTGCAGGTGACATAGGGACGGTCGTAGTCGAGCCAATACCCGATCCGGTCGGACAGCGCCACCCACTCATTCTGATAGGTGAACACGCTCTCGCGGCAGAGCCGGTTGAAGGCTTCGACACCGAACGCCTCGATGTCTTTCTTGCCTTTCAACTGGAGTCGCTTCTCGATTTCAATCTCGACCGGGAGGCCGTGGGTGTCCCAGCCGGCAATCCGGGTCACCGCCCGCCCCTGCATGGAGCGGAACCGGCAGAACAGATCCTTGATGGTCCGCGAAAAGACGTGGTGAATCCCGGGCCGCCCGTTTGCCGTCGGCGGCCCTTCGAAGAAGACGAAGGGTGGGTCGTCTTTCCGGAGGGCCTCGACCTGGTGGAACAGCCGGTCGGCTCTCCACCGCTCGAGCACGCTCTGCTCGAGACGATCGGCACCACCGTCCGGCCAGACCGGGAAACGCCCCATCTAGGCGGGCCTCTGCAGCACGGCGTCGGCCCGCGCCTCAGCGCGAGTGTCCGCGGACGAGAGGGCCTCGAGTTCGTCGAGCTCCCGTTCGAGCAGGCGGCGATAGCTGGTGACGTACGCCAAGAATTGCCGCCGCACCGTCTCGCTCGAATAGTGGAGGCGCTCCTCGTTGACCCGGGCCTGTTCCATGAGGCGCTCCGCCTCGTTCCGGGCCTCGAGCAACGTCTGGTCGGCCTGAGCGCGGGCCCGCTGAAGAATCAAGTCGGCTTCCTTGTCCGCCTGGGACTGAACGTCGGCCCGGAGCTGTTGCGCGGCGATCAAGGCATCGTTCATGGCCCGTTCGCGATCGCGGAAGACCTTGAGCTGCTCCATCATGCTTTGGAGGCGATCGTTGATCTGCCCCCGGTCCCGCCAGAGCCGGTCGAGTTCCTGGGCAATCCGTTCCTTGAAGTCATCAACCTGTGAGGGGTCGTAGCCCCGCATCGCCCGGCCAAATTCCTGATGTCGGACATCATGCGCGCTGAGTTGGAACCCGTCTTCCGTCATGGCTCCCGCCTTCCAAACAGAATCGTCCCGAGCCGCACCATGGTGGCGCCTTCCTCGACCGCCGCTTCAAAATCCCCCGACATGCCCATTGAGAGCTCGACCACCGGGGTACCCGCTGCTTCCAAAGCCTGTTTGAGTCCTCGCAGCCTGGCAAAGGCCGCTCGCTGGACCTCTTGGTCGTCGGAAAGCGCCGCCATCGTCATCAGACCCCGAAACTCGAGCCCTGGCTTGGTGATGATGCTGGCCACCAACCCGGGGGCGGATTCCGGCGCCACCCCGCCCTTCTGAGCCTCGCCGCTGCAATTCACCTCGACCAGCACCCCCTGCCGCCCCGCCGCCGGGGCCCGACGATCGAGGGCGTCCGCCAACTCCTCTCGGTCGACCGAATGAATGAGCCGAAACCGACCGAGCACTTGGCGCGCCTTGTTCCGCTGAAGCGACCCGATCAAATGCCAGCCGACGGCATCGAGACCAATCGCCTCCTGCTTCGCGAGGGCTTCCTGGACCCGGTTCTCACCGACGTCGGTGAGGCCGGCTGCCATCGCGGCCCGGACCGCCTCAGGCCCGTGGCCCTTGGTCACGGCGACGATCGTGACCGGATGCGTGAAACCGCCCCGGGCCTGGGCCCTGGCGATCCGCTCCCGAATCTCAACCAGTCGTTCCGGCAGGCCCTCGTATCCCATAACCATGTAAAATAGAAGGACTTACCTAGGTATTGGAAGCGCCGAGCTCGGATTCGGCTGGATTCGCCGCCGGGCCTCCGCGAGGGCGTCCTTGACGCCGGGATTGGCAGAGAGCTGCGCCGCCTTCTCCAGGTGGCGGACCACGGCGGCGTAGTCACCCTTCTCCTCGGCATGAAACGCCAGCTGGGTAAAGGGCATCCCGAGGGTCTGCGCGATCCCCGCGGCCGTCGTTTCCAGCCCGGCGGCGGACCGGGTCATCAAGTCGGCGAACCGGTAGTTCTTGGTGAGCAACTCCTCGGTGGCCTTGAGGTCGAGCGGGGCGTCGAACATCCGCCGGAAGTCGAGATTCGTATCGGCCGTATCGGCGACCTTGGCCTCCAGAGAAATCCCGATTCCCCGCTGAAGGAGGAGCGGCTCGAGACCGTAGTACTTGCCGCCGGAGGTCAGCCCCCAGACAATCGGGCGTTTGCCGAAATTCTGCTGGATCATCCGGATCGAGACGAAGTCCTCGGTGTAGACCACGGTGTTGCTGTCGAGCCGGGTCTGATAGGGGCCGAAGCTGACCGTAACCGCCTTGGGAAGATATTGGGGAACGGCGGCCGTGATCTCGGCGTCGGTCATGCTGTGGAGCGGCCAGGTCGGCTTGACCGCCGGCGCATCGCGCCAATACGGAATCGAAGTGGCCGGATTGAAGTCTCGCTCGGGATTGTCCCGCAGTTGCCGGATATACCAATCGGTGCGCGAGAGCGCGAGACACACGACCCGGACATCCTGGCGGATCCCCTCGACCTCCTGAGCCCACCACAGGGGAAAGGTGTCATTGTCGCCAAACGTGAACAGCACCCCGTACGGCGGGGCCGAGTTGAGCATGTTGTAGGCGAAGTCGCCGGCTAAGCGGGCATCGGGGCCATGCCGACGGTCGGCGTCTTTGAAGTTGCCGATCACCGGGACCAGGGCGACCGCGAACACACTAAACGCCAGACCCCGGCGAGCCGGCGCGAGCCGGCCCACCCATTGACGGGCCAAGTCAGTCAGCGCCATGGCCGCCCAACAGGCCCAGACCACGAAACTCAGCACGAAGAAATAGTCTCGCTCCCGTACTTCATGCTGATCACCCCGGGGGTACTGCTCCCACCCAACCGAGTAGCCCGGCTTGAAGTTCATGTAGGCCATCAGCCCAAGGCCGGTAGCACCCCAGAGCGCAAACAGAAACCACCAACCGCTCCGATCGGCCCGCCGATGGGCCAACGACCCCTTGAGACCGAGCCAGAGGAAAAGCATCGTCGGGAGCAGGCGAAGGGGAAGCGCTCCGACCTTGGCCACGAGCCCCCGCCCCCATTGCCAGTCGAAGTACTGGAGGTAATTCACCATTTGAAGGCCGATGATCGTCAGATTTCGGCCGGGATTGTCGGGTCCGTGCGCAAAGGTCGGATCGTCGAGCGGGCTTCGAGGGGGATACTGCTCCCGCCGAATGACCGCGAGGAGCGCGTCCCAGGTACCGGGCGCCGCCTCGTTGATGAACGGGTTCTGGGGCGAGCGGAGATACAAGAACAAGTACGGAGTGACGCCGATCAGGGCAACCGCTACGGCGACCACCGCAAATCCGAGGCTCTGGGCCGAGGCCGCGAACGCGGCCGAGGCAATGAACAGGACCGCCCCGGCGGCCGCGAGGGTCGGCTTGCCCAGTCCGACTCCGAGCAACAAGATCCACACCGCTCCGAGGACCGCAACTTGGGCCCACTCCCGCTTCCGCTCGGCGCGATCGCCGCTTGGCGCCTCGAACAGGTGGGCACTCAAGAAGGCCAGGACCGCCGGTCCGGCCAGAAGGGCCAGCAAATGGTTGGCGATCGACGCGCCGAGGAGATAGCCAACCAAGAGGAGCATGCGGGACGAATGGTCGGACCCCCGGCTGGCCCGCCAGCGAAGACACAGCCATCCAATCGCCGCGACGACGAACGCGGCAATCGCATAGACCTCGGTTTCGTTCGAGTTCTGCCAGTTGGTGAACGAAAACGCGGCCATGACCGATCCGGCCATGGCGCCGGCATACCGGAGCCAGCGAATGCCCCGGTCATCGCCTGGCACCGTCCGGACCAGAACCTGGTGGACGATCAAGAACCAGAACCCGGCCGCCGCGGCGCTGAAGACCGCGCTCATCAGGTTGGTGCGCCACGCGAACTCCCCCAGCGGAATGGCGTTGCCCCACACATGCCCAAGCAGGATGAACAACGGGGTGCCCGGCGGATGGGGAATGCCGAGGACCTTCATCGCCGCGATGAACTCGCCCGCGTCCCAGAAGGTCACCGAGGGGGCCAGCGTGAACACATAGCCCGCCAGCACGACGAGGGCGGCCACCACGGCGGCACGGTAGGGAGGGCGTTCGATCATAGACGATACGTCGAGGGGGCCGTTGGCGGCCCCCTCTGCGTGAAGGTGGTGTCCGAGTGACCGATTCAGGCGCCGGCCGGCTCGGCCGGTGGCGCCCCGAGAATCCCGGGTGCCGACGCCGATTTCGCGGCCGGCGGCTTCTGCGGTGAGGGCGCAAACGACTGGGGCATGATCCGGGGGGGCAGCGGTTCGCCCCGTGAGAGCATGTTGATTTCTTCGCGATCGAGCGTTTCGCGCTCGAGCAGGGCGTCCGCCATCACATCCAACAACGGCCGATTGGCGGCGAGAATGGTGCGGGCGCGTTCATAGGCCTCGTCGATCAACCGCTTGATCTCGGCATCGACGGTTTCGGCCATCTGCTCCGAGACCGACCGGCGCTGGGAGAATTCGCGGCCCAGGAAGATTTCCTGCTCCCGATCACCGACGGCAATCATCCCGACCTTGTCGCTCATGCCCCATTGAGTCACCATCCGGCGGGCGAGGGTCGTGGCTTGCTCGATATCGCCGGCCGCACCGGTCGTGATCTTCTCGGACCCGAAGACCAATTCTTCGGCTACCCGGCCGCCGAAGCCGCACGCCAGATTGCCTTCGCACCAATGCCGAGTGACGTTCCGGCGATCCTGCTCGGGCAGCCACACGGTCAGGCCCAAGGCCCGGCCCCGCGGACTGATCGTCACCTTGTGGATCGGGTCGAGACCCGGAATCTTGAGCGACACGATCGCATGGCCGGCCTCGTGGTAGGCGGTCAGCTTGCGGTCATCCTCCGTGAGCTGGAGGCTTCGGCGTTCGACGCCAAGCATGACTTTGTCCTTGGCATCCTCGAAGTCCTGCATATCGACGAGTGTCTTGTTGCGGCGCGCCGCGAGCACCGCCGACTCATTGACGAGATTGGCCAAGTCGGCCCCGCAGAGCCCCGGGGTGCCCTTGGCCAAGACATCGAGCCGGACATCGGCGGCCAACGGGATCTTCCGGGTATGAACCCGGAGGATCCCTTCCCGGCCGCGAACGTCGGGGGCATCCACCACGATCTGGCGGTCGAACCGGCCCGGCCGAAGCAGCGCCGGATCGAGCACGTCCGGCCGGTTGGTGGCGGCCACCAGAATCACCCCTTCGTTCGATTCGAAGCCATCCATCTCGACGAGCAACTGGTTCAGGGTCTGTTCCCGCTCATCGTGGCCCCCGCCCAAACCGGCGCCCCGGTGCCGACCGACCGCGTCGATTTCGTCGATGAAGATGATGCAGGGCGCGTGCGCCTTGCCCTGTTCGAACAAATCGCGAACCCGGCTCGCGCCGACCCCGACAAACATCTCGACGAAGTCCGAGCCGGACATCGAGAAGAACGGTCTTCCCGCCTCGCCGGCGACGGCCTTGGCGAGGAGTGTCTTGCCGGTGCCGGGAGGTCCGATCAGGAGCGCACCCTTCGGCAAGCGGCCACCCAACCGGGTGAACTTCTGCGGATCCTTCAAAAACTCGATGATTTCCTGGAGCTCGACTTTGGCCTCGTCGGCACCGGCCACATCGGCGAAGGTGATTTTCGGGGTGTCGCCCGCCACCAGCTTGGCTTTCGACTTCCCGAACGAAAAGGCCCGGTTGCCGCCGGCCTGCATCTGGCGGAGAATAAAGAACCACAGGCCGATGATCACGATCCAGGGCAGCGCCTGCATCAGAATGATCGGGAAGCCGAGCTTCGGCTCCCGGGCGACGATGACCGGCACCGCCGCTTCGAGCCGTTTCATGAACTCTTCGCTGTTGGCGACCGGGAGCAATGACGTGAAGTTCTTCACGGTCACGTTGTCGGTCGGCACGGCCACTCGGAACTCGCCCTTGAGAAACTTGCCGTCGATAATTTCGACGCGGGCAATGTTGGCAGACTCGAGTTGCCGGTTCAGCGTGGTGTAGTCGATCTCGGCGGTGGTGGTCCGCTTTTGGTCAACGAACTGGTAGAGGGCGAGGCCAAGAAGGGCAACCAAGGCCCAGAGGGCAAGGTTACGGCTCATGCCACCCCAATTCTGGGTCGGCGGGCGCGGCGAAGGTCTTTGCATCTACATCAAGTCCGCAATGAAGGGAAGGTGCCGAAAATCCTCGGCGTGGTCGAGCCCGTAGCCCACGAGGAACGCGGGCGGTGCTTCAAAGCCAACAAATCGGAGCTCGGGAAATGGATCGTGCTTCTCGACCTTGTCGAGCAACGCGCAGATCGCGAGCGACTTCGGACGCCGGCCCGCCAGCAAGGCAAGCAACCGGCGGAGGGTATTGCCGCTATCAACAATGTCTTCGACCAGGACAATATGTTTGCCCTCGAGTTTGGTTTCGGGGTCATACAGCAACTTGACTTCCCCGCTCGAAATCGTGCCCCGCCCGTAGGAACTGGCGACGATGAAATCGATCTGCAACGGCCGTTCGACGCAGCGAACCAAATCGCTCAAGAAGATGAAGCTGCCCTTGAGCAACCCGAGGACCAGCAAATCACCGTCGGGATAGGCGGCCGTGATGGCCGACCCAAGTTCGTGAACTCGGGCCGCCAACGCGGCTTGATCGAACACGATCGATTTGACATCCCGACCGCCGGTCCGCCTCAATGTCTCAGCGTGAACTGACATCAATCCTCATCGCCAGAGCGCTCGGATCCGGCAGCAGCCCGTCACTTCGGCAGACCCCCGGAACCCAAACCACTACACCTTCGTGCTCGAGCACCGGCCACTTTGGCCGATGGGACCGAGGAACTTCCTGATCTTGCATACATCGCACCACGAGCCGGCTGCCTCGCCCCCGAATCGGCCGGATCCGATCGCCGGCCCGCCACGGTCGAGCCACGAGACAGACACCCAGTTGAACCCAGGTCGTAAACCCGTCCCGCGGCACCACCTCGGGCGGGGTTGACCGACTGGAAGTCACCCACCAATCGCCTGCTTCGGCGGTTTGGTCTGCCCCTGAAATCGTGGCGCGGTACTCGGGACGATGCGCCAGCCCCCGAGAAAGTTTGAGTCGGCCAAACGCTAACTCGCCCCGTCCGCCTCCAACCAGATCCACCATCTGCCCGGTATGACCTTTGACCACAAGGCGTTGGAGCCGGTCAAGCTGGCCCTTGCCGAGCCCGAGGTCGAGCCGGAAACCCAAGGCCTTCAGCAACGACCGAACGACGGCCGAAGAATACCCCTTGAGAGGGTCAGCAGCAACGGACACGCCGTCCACTTCGGGCTGGAATTCAAGGGCCGAAAGCTGCCCGAGCAGGTCATCCCAGCCCCGCCGGTTTTCCTCGAATACGCCGGCGGCGGCCATCAGGTTTTCTCGGACCTTCGGCACTCGCCGTTCGATCCGCGGCAGCAGGTCATGGCGGACCCAGCTTCGGAGGTGCCGCTGATCGGCGTTCCCGGGATCGACCCACGAGGCGAGACCCCGTTCGGCCAAATAGGCCTCAATTTCCTGGCGGGAGACCTCGAGCAGGGGGCGCAGCCAACGGCCCCAATGGGGGCGGATCCCGACTAACCCCGAAGGACCTGAGCCGTTGAGAAACCGCATGACCATGGTCTCGACCTGATCCTCTCGATGATGACCGGTCAGAATCCCCTTGGCCCCGGTCTCGACCGCGACCGTTTGCAGCCAGGCAAGCCGGGCCCGCCGGGCCGTCGTCTCGGTGGCGTCCGGGCCGAGGATGGTCCGGTGGCTCCGGTACTCGAGTCCGTAGCGCCCCGCTGCCGCGGCCACGCGGGCGGCGACGTCAGCGCTGTCGGGATGGATGCCATGGTCGAAGTGGGCGACCACCCAGGTGAACCCACACCCGGGCTGGGTCGTGGCCGCCAGGTCGAGCAGCGCGATTGAGTCGGGCCCCCCGGATACCGCCACCATGGCCGTTGCCGGCCCGGGCCCGAGCCGCGCCAGGGCCCGATCGAACCGTTCCCGGACGGTCCCCATCCCGGGAGCCCCGGTCATCGTCGCGGCAACGTCTTTTCGAAGAGTTCCAGAATCCGCCGATACTCATCGGCCCAGGAGTCAGGCCGAACGAAGCCATGGTCCTCGACCGGGTAGACCGCCAGCTCCCAGTTAGTCTTGCCGAGCTCGATGAGTCGCTGGCTCAAGCGGACGATGTCCTGAAAGTGGACGTTGACGTCCACCATGCCATGGGCCATCAGGAGCGGGTCTTCAAGCCCTTCGGCGAAGTAGATCGGCGAGGAACGCCGATAGGCGGTCGAGTCGTCCTGCGGCTCGTTCAAGATGGCCGCCGTGTACGGATGGTTGTAATGGGCCCAATCGGTGACGCTCCGGAGGCCCGCACCAGCGCCGAATGATTTCGGCTCGGTAAACAACGCCATCAACGTAATGAAGCCGCCGTAGGAGCCTCCATAGATTCCGATTCGTTCGAAATCGACCCCGAACTGCCGGTTGAGATAGCGGGCACCGTCCACGTGGTCTTGGAGGTCGCGACCACCCATGTGGCGAAAAATGGCTGTCCGCCAATCTCGGCCGTACCCGGCTGAGGCCCGATAGTCGATGTCGAGGACGACATACCCCCGTTGGGCCAGAAGATGGTGGAACATGTACTCTCGATAGTACGACGACCAATAATTGTGGACGTTATGGAGGTATCCGGCTCCATGAACGAAGATGACGGCGGCCCCGTTCGATTTGGCGCCTAATTGTTCGGGCCGGTAGATCCGGGCGGGCACCTCCACGCCGTCAGACGCCGGAATCTTCACGATGTCCGGCGTGAGCCATGGAAATGCCAGCCACTCGTCGGTAGGTGACTTGGTGAGCGCGGCCATCGGGGCACTGAACGTGGCGGCCTTGAGGACGAGCTCGCCGGGCCGATTGGCCCTCGAGAACACATCGGCCAGCCAGCGGCCGTCGGGCGAAAGCACGCCTTGATGTCCGCCGACCTCGGCGGTGAGGCGTTCCGATGGACCGGCGGCGACCGGGAGCACCGCCAGGTGGCGTTCGAAGGGCGACACTTCGCTGGTGTGGAGCACCCACTTGGTGCGATCCGGGGTGAGTTCCGCCGCCAACACTTCCCATCGCCCCCGGGTTCGCTGGCTTCGTTGGGTTCCGACGGCCGTGATCGTATACAGGTGGGCGAACCCGTCGGCTTCGGAGACGAACCAGACGCCACCGTCGGCGAGCCAGCCACCGCACCCAAAACAGGGCCCGCCGACCCAGGCTGAGTCCCTGAGGACATCGAGACTGGTCATCGTCGCGGCGCTGTCGGCATCGACCCGCAGGAGATGCCGAACGGCGTAATCCCGGGGCACCGCGATCAGCAGGGCCGAGGTTCCGGCATCGTTCCACCCGAGTTGCCCGAGGGTGGCGAAGGTGGCCGACGAGTCGGTTGGAATGGGCCGGATCCAGGTGACGCGGCTCGGTCCCAACGCCACCAGACCAACCCGTTGCGTCGGCATCGCATCGCCCACTTTGGTGCGGCTCTCGAGGGTTTCGGAAAACCCGGAGGCGGCGACGTAGTTCGGGACCTGCGCCCGCCTCGATTCAGGCGCGGTCGTGGTGAACACCAGCGCGTGGGTCCCCGCCGGGGACGGGACGATCCGCACCACCTGCTCCGCCGCGCCGAGGTAGATGGGTTGGATGCCGGTTGCCTCGCGGGCTTTCCGGTCGGCGAGGTCAACACTGTCCCGCCAAAGTCGGTCGTTGACCGCCCCGAGCAGCGTCCTTTCCTCCCGCGCCAGGATGCCCCGTTGGCCCTTAGCCGCCGGTTGGTCCGGAGCGGGCCCGGGCCGGACGTCGGTGAGCTGGCGGACGCCCCAGGTCGCCAAGTTGAAAGCGAACAGGTTCTGATCGCGGCGGAAGAACACCCGGGTCCCCGAGGCGTCGAACGACGGGTCGACCTCCTGAGGGCCGGGGGTCTCGGTCAGACGCCGGATGGTGCCCTGCGGGAGGGCCACGAGAAACAGATCGCCCCGCACCGAGACCACTCGCCATTTGCGATCGCGACTGGTAACCCCATCGGCCAGCAGCGGCGCCACCGAGTCGGCTTGCTTTAGCGTGAGGCGTTCCGGGGCGGCGCCCGGAACGGCCCGGACTCGATAGGGCCGCGGATTCTCGCGCCAGGACTCGCCCGGGGGAAGCCAGTTGAAGTGGATCCATTGACCGTCCGGCGACCATCGGACGTTGCCCGGTTCCCGCCCGACCAACTCCGGGCCTCTCATGATCCAAGGCACCGTTAACGGGGCAGCCGCCGTCTGCGCTTGCAACGGAAGGGCCGCGATCAACACTCCCACGAGGCGAATCAATGGCTGTGACATGACATCCTCGAACGGACGTTAGGGCGAGAGACGGTCACGGTACCAAAGCCCGGCGAGGTGCCGGAATCGAAACCGATCGTGCAGGCGGCTCTGCCGGCCCTGCCAAAACTCGACCGTGTCGGGAATCACCCGGTAGCCGCCCCAATCCGGCGGACAGGGGGCTGACTGCCCGTGGAACCGGGCGGTCACCTCGGCCAGGGATCGTTCGAGGACGTTCCGGTCGGCAATGACCCGGCTTTGGCACGAGGTCCATGCCCCGAGTTTGCTGCCCTCGGGCCGGGAATCGAAGTAGGCCTCCGATTCCGACCGACTGACTCGTTCGACCGAGCCGGTCACTCGAACCTGCCGTTCGAGTGGTTGCCAGAAGAACACCAGCGCCGCGCGGGGATTCCGATCCAGTTCGGTTCCCTTCTGGCTCCGGTAGTCGGTGAAGAACAGAAAGCCGCGGTCGTCGACCCCCTTCAGGAGTACGATCCGGGCGGAGGGCTGGCCGTCGGACGCCGTGGCCAGCGTCATCGCATTCGGCTCCGGCACGGCGGCCGTGAGCGCCTGCTGGTACCAATCCCGAAACTGGGCCAAGGGCTCGACCGCCACGGTCGACTCATCGAGACTTCCTTGCCCGTATTCGATTCGTTCGTTTGCCAATGTCATGTTTTGATCTCCTCGGCCGGCGTCAGGCGGCCACCACTGTCCCCCGGCATTCCCCGAGCCCGATCCGCGCGGCCCCTTCCCGTTCGCAGGCCCCGCGCATGATGACCTCGTCACCGTCTTGGAGAAACCGGCGGAGTTCTCCGGACGGCAGCGTGATCGGCTCGGCGCCTCGCCAGGTCATTTCCAACAGGCACCCGCGGCTCTCGCGCGTCGGCCCGGAAATCGTCCCGCTGCCGAGGAGGTCACCAGGGCGGAGGTTGCATCCGTTGCTGGCGTGATGGGCCACCAGTTGCGCGAAGGTCCAGTACATCATGGCCAGCCGGCCCACACTCAGCCGAACCGGCGGGAGCCCGTCGGCCCGCATCTTCTGGCTCGAGAGGGAGACCTCCACGGTCACATCGATGCCGCCACTCCGCCGGTCGGACTCGGCGTGGAGGTACGGGAGCGGGTCGGGGTCACCGGCCGGCCGGTCGAACGATGGGACCCGAAACGGCGCCAGGGCGTCCATGGTCACGATCCAGGGCGACACAGTACTTGCGAAGTTCTTGGCCAGAAACGGCCCGAGCGGCTGGTACTCCCAGCTCTGGACGTCCCGAGCCGACCAGTCGTTCAACAGGCAAATCCCGAACAGCCTTGACTCGGCCTCCGCCATCGGGACCTCGGTGCCCAACGGGTTGGCCCCGCAGAGATAGGCGCCGACCTCGCATTCATAGTCGAGCGACCGGGTGGGGCCGAACACCGGGTCCGGCGCCTGGCCTTCCTTGATCTGGCCCATCGGGCGGCGCACCGGGGTGCCACTCGGCACGATCGATGAGGCCCGTCCGTGGTAGCCGATCGGGACATACTTGTAGTTCGGCAGCAGGGGGTTCTCGGGTCGGAACATGCTGCCGACGTTGGTGGCGTGGAAAATCGACGCATAGAAGTCGGTATAGTCGCCAATGGCGGCCGGAAGGATGAGTTCCACCGTCTCGGCCGGAACGAGACAGTCGGACGCAGCCTGCCGGTCCGGCGCCGCCTCCTTGAGCAGGGCGAAGAGCCGGTGCCTGAGTTCGGTGGCGCCGGAGCGACCGAGCGTCATCAACGGATTGAGGTTCCGCGCCGCAACGGCCGACTGGAGCTCCGGTGAGCATCCCGCCAGGAGTCCCTGCCCGGCCGCTCGATTGAGATCGAAAACCTGGTCGCCGATGGCCGCACCGATTCGGGCCGAGTCTGACGGGGCCCGGCGCCGGAACACGCCGAGGGGCAGGTTCTGAATCGGAAAATCGGTGCCGGGGCGACGAGCCGAGTCGAGCCAGGATTTGGTCGCCGGGTCGTGGGTGTGATCGAGGTTTCGGGTCATGGGGTCAACACGGTTCGAAGTTCGTCAATCGGTTCGCGAAAGGAGCAGGATCCGAATCCGTGGAAGGACACCCGGCAGGATCCGGATTCGGCGAAACGGCGGTCCCGCCAGGCGAGGCAACCGTCCTGAATCCGAAGGTCGCGGATGTCGGACTCCATCAGCGCCGCTTTGAGTTCGGCGGCTTCGGCCCCCTGGCGGGCCAGGATCGTCGCGACCATCAGGTTCAGGAATCCGTACATGGTGGCCGTCGGACTGGCCGGCAGGTAGGTGAGGGGGTACGGCCCCCGCAGCGGATGATGGAGGCCGGCGGTGGCCTTGAACGGCAGCGATCGGATGGACACCGCCTGGAGGAACCGGACGACCGAGTCCGGATCGGGGAAGAGGTCGGCGGTGATACCGCCCATTCGGATCTTGGCGTACCCCCGGTGGGCGACGATCGCATCGAGCACCGGCTCGTACTCGGTGTCGAGGGCGATTTCGCCATACCACGCGGCCCCCGGCTCCACCGACCGAGCCAGCGTGGCGACCGCCAGCCCATCGAGGACCTTGGCCTCGATGGCGTCGACCGCGGCACCCCGGGCCGCCAGCCGCCGATTGGCCTCGGCCACCAGGCCGCATTCAGCCGCCCCGCCCGCGCCTAACGTTGCGGACAGGCGCCAACCGGCCAGGTCCCGGTCGGTGGCGGCGGTGAGAGCAACGAACTCCGCCAGCCGGGTGGCCGGCACGATCAAACGACCGAGCGCCCGGCGGTCGGGCCCGGTGCGATACCGGGCATAGTTCTCGACCGTTTCATCGAGCGAAAGGCCAGCGGGCGGAAACAGCCCGGCGTAGTCGATGCCGGCTTCGAGAAGGGCAGCCACTGCCGGGGGAAACCGGGACGAATCCATGGACGGAAACATAGCGATCACCCTGTCGCTCCGGCCCTTCGGACCCGGTGCCTGCGACGGTCCGGCGTCGGAAGAAATTGCCGGGTGGAGGTCATTCCGACCCCGCCAGCAGTCCGGATCGACGCCTCCAACTGATTGTTGAATAAAGGCTTACAGGCAATGAAGCAGAATGGCACAGGGCCTGCTTTTCGGGGGTGGACCTGGGGAACCATTGCCCCGGGGCTCGGTCAACTCGCGGGGAAAAACTGGAGCGTATTGTGAGACAACCAAGTGCCATGACGTTGACTGGCCAGAGCCCGATGCTGAACGGACGGCCCCGCCTGGCGGCGGTCGGACCGACGCCGAACGGTTCGCTCACGGTCATGCTGGTCGAAGATAATCCGATTGATGCGATGCGAATGCGGCAGCTCTTGGCAAGGGCGCGCTCCAGTCACTTCGTGGTCGAGTCGGTGGCCAGCCTCCACGCCGCGCAAGATCGGCTGGCCCGCGGTGGAATCGACTTCGTGCTCCTCGACCTCAACCTGCCCGACAGCGTCGGCCTCGACACCTACTCGAGCCTGGCGCAGGCGGCGCCTTCGCTCCCGGTGATCGTCTTGACCGGTCCGGACGACGAGTCAATCGGCTTCAAAGCCATCCAGCTCGGGGCCCAGGACCTGGTGTTGAAGTCGCAGGCAAGCGCCGAGGGCCTGGCTCGTCTGATCCGATGCGCCATGGAACGGCACCAGCTGGTGTCGTCCCTTCGCGGACTGTCCTTGACCGACGAGTTGACCGGCCTCCTCAACCGGCGGGGGTTTACCACGATTGCCCAGGGCCATCTCCGCCTGGCCAGCCGGACCGGCCAGCGGTTTTTGCTCTTGTTCGCCGATGTCGACGGGCTGAAACAGATCAACGACACCTTCGGGCACCATGAAGGCGACCATGCCTTGGCCCGGGTGAGCGATGTCCTCCGCCGGACCTTCCGCCAGTCCGACGTGGTGGCCCGGTTCGGCGGCGACGAATTCGCGATCTTGGCCCTCGACAACCGGGGCGACGAGGGCCTGGCGATCCGCCGGCGTTTGACCGAGAGCCTCGCGGCGGAGACCGCCTGCCAATCGCAGCCGTATCCGCTCAGCGTGAGCGTCGGCATCATCGCGTTCGAAGGACGCCTCGACGAGCCGTTAGGCGCTTTACTGGCCCGAGCGGACAGCGCCCTCTACCGAGAAAAACGGGCCCGGCCAAACCGGGCTACCGCGCCGTCCCCGGTAGGCGCTGGAAGACCGTGACACCGAACCGGTAGTCGTCCGCCCTGAACACGCAATGGAGCACCTGGGCAGCGCCTGGCAGCCTCATGGGAAAGGTCGCGCCGGCGGTGGCGGCCGGGGCCGACAAGGTGGAGGGAGCCGGCAGCAGCTCCTTGAACGCCTCCGCAATCATCACGGTCAACTCGCAGAGGGCCCGCCCCTGCTGTTCCGGCGATGCGTCCTCGGCCACGCCGGATAGTCGCCAACACGCGTGGCGGGCCAAGGGCTCGTCGCATTGCAGCGCCACCGAGCCTTCCCACGCCCCGGAGATCTCGACGACAGCCGCCAAGGCACCGGCCCGTGGGGCCCCAAGGGCAGCCGAATCCTCGGCCACCACCGCGGAGTCGAAGACCGAACGCCAGGTGCCCTCAACGATGTCCGCCATTTCGTACCCCAAGCCCGGCATGGTCCCCCCGACGCTCACTCCATGAATTGACGGGCGCGCGCCCCGATCGCTCCGACTTCGTTCACGACCGACTCGCGTTGGTCCGCGGGAACATCGAGCCGGTCAAAGACATCCGGTGTCGCCGTCGTGGCCGGGCCCTCCTGGGGCAGTTCCAGCCCCGAGGCGGTACAGAGTGCCTCAGCGGCCCAAACCAGGTGGGCGAGCGGCCCGGCGTCTCCGGGCGCCAGTTCCGGACGGTGATGAGCCCCAACGGCCCCTCGCACCGTATCGGGGAGCTGCCACCGCTCCAGAACCCGGCCCCCGATTGCCCCATGGTCCATCCCGAGCCGGTCGAGCTCGATCGCCGACCTCGGGGCCATGTCGGCGTCCATTTCCGCCTGCACCCCGGCGAAATCTTCCGGAAAAAACTGGTCAACAATCAAGAGGCCCACGTCGTGAAGTAGGCCCGCCGTATAGGCTTCCGATCCGTCGACTTGGGCATACCGCTTGCTCAAGGAGGACAAGCGTTCAGCAACGAGCCCAACAGCGGCAGAGTGTTCCCAGTACCGCTTGTGGTCGAGTCGCTGGCTCGCGTCGCCAAAGGCGCGGACTACCCCAACTGCGAGACACAAAGACCGAACGTGCCCCATGCCGAGCCGACCAATTGCCGCCCCGACCGAGGTCACCGGATCGCCGCGGGAGAAGGCCGCCGAGTTCGCGACCCGAAGCAATCGGGCCGTGAGGGCGGGATCGCGTTCTACGATC
This sequence comes from Gemmatimonadota bacterium, assembly GCA_031431925.1. GTDB lineage: Bacteria > Gemmatimonadota > Gemmatimonadetes > Gemmatimonadales > GWC2-71-9 > SHZU01. Next base: position 18,088 of record JANPEL010000170.1, read on the forward strand.
AGGCCGATGTCCCGGAGCCCGGACATTTCGTTCCCGATGGCCCGTTGGACCTGGACCACGAGGACGGGGAGCGTCGGGAGTTGTTTGCCGCTGGCCAGCAGGGCCTCGAGCGCGGGCCTGAACTCCGCCTTTTCGATCGTCATCTCGGTATGGCTCCTCTACTTGGCGGGCTATTCCGCCTCAAGATGACCCCGCGAGAAACCGATACTCCCCAGCTAGAAGTCATGGCATAGGGGACCAAAGGCATGCTCGCACTTATTGGCATCATCGTCGTCATTGCATCGGTTCTCGGCGGCTTCACGATCGCCGGGGGCAGTATTCCGTCGTTGTTCCACATCTCAGAAATGATCACCATTCTAGGTACGGCGCTCGGTACGGTCCTGATTTCGACCCCGATGCCCGTCCTGAAAGGAATGATCGGGAAGATCGTCGCAGTTCTTAAGGGGGCCGGGGTCAAGCCGGCCGTCTACCTCGAAACCCTGAAGATGCTTTACGAGTTGTTCCAGATTGCCCGGAAGGACGGTTTGGTGGCGATCGAGGCCCACATCGAGGGCCCCGACAAGAGCGCCGTCTTCAAAAAATACCCCGCGGTCCTGGCCAACCACCACGGCATGGAATTCCTCTGTGACAACCTCCGGCTGGTCTTGGTCGGGAGCGTGCCGCCGCACGACCTCGACAGCTTGATGGATGCCGAAATCGATCTCCACCACCACAACGACGAAGCAATGTCCGGGGCCCTGCAAAAAGTGTCGGACGCGTTGCCGGGCATCGGGATCGTGGCCGCCGTCCTTGGCATTATCGTGACGATGGGGGCGATCTCGGGGCCGGTCGAAGAAATCGGTGAAAAGGTCGGCGCGGCGCTGACCGGTACGATGCTCGGGGTGCTCTTTGCCTACGGGTTCTTCGGACCGCTGTCGACGGCCATCGAGCACCTCAACGCCAACGAGAGCCACTTCTACCAGGTCCTCAAGGCCGCGGTGGTCGGATTCGCCAAGGGGTTCGCGCCGATCGTGGCGGTTGAGTTTGCCCGCCGGGCCGTTCCGGCCGAGTCTCGTCCGACCTTCCAGGCCATGGAAACGGCCTGCAAGTCCGTCAAAGCGAAGTAGCGAGGGCCAGATGGCGAGCAAAGACCGCGAACAGCCGATCATCATTATCAAGAAGGTGGTGGGTGGCCACGCCCACCACGGCGGCGCCTGGAAAGTGGCGTTCGCCGACTTCATGACGGCCATGTTCGCGCTGTTCTTGGTGCTCTGGTTGGTGAACCAAAGCTCCGACGTCAAGTCCGCGATTGCCGGATACTTTCAAGATCCGCTGGGCCGGGCCGACGAATTCGGCTCGTCAATCGTGGCCGGCGAGGGGGCCCAGACCCAAATGGCGCGACCGCTCGCTCCGATGCAGATCATCGACATCCGGATCGACCGGCTCCAGAAGCTGTCGGAGGCGATTCAGGACAAACTCGGGAAGACTCCGCTGCTCGATTCGCTTAAAAACCATATCGAAATCACGATGACCGAGGACGGCCTCCGGATCGAGCTGATCGAGGACTCAACCGCCCAGTTCTTCGAATCCGGCAGCGCCAACATGAGCCAGCGTGGCAAGGAACTGCTGTCGGTCATTGGAACCGAACTGGCCCGCGACTCAAACCAAGTCCAGCTGGAGGGCCATACCGATGCCCGGCCCTACTCGGCGATGAACGGGTACTCGAATTGGGAGCTCTCGGCCGATCGCGCCAATAGCGCCCGGCGGATCCTCAGCGCGGCCGGGGTGGCCGGCGACCGGGTCGCGGCAATCCGGGGGATGGCGGACCGCAATCTTCGGTATGCCGAGGCGCCGTTCGATCCGCGGAACCGGCGGATCACGATCACGGTGCTCCTCAACCGAAAGGTCGGCCAGACCGAGGTCTCGTCGGATAGCGTCCGGTCGGCGCTTCGGCCGCGACGATGATTCCCTCCGGCACTGTCCTGTTGGTTGACGACGACGCGGCGGTTCTGGCCAGTTACGCCGCGCTCCTGGCCCGCCATGCCGGCCTTCAGGTCTTGACGGCCGAATCAACCGCCACCGGCCTTGAAGCGGCCAAGATTCACCGGCCCGACTTGATCCTCAGCGATTTGCGGATGGAAGGCGCCGACGGAGTCGAGTTCTGCCGCCGAGTCCGCCAGGAAGCCACGCTCGAAGGCACCATGTTCGTGATCGTGACGGGGGTGCCGGATCCGCACGCCAGACTCGATCCGGAAGCCGGCATCGACGATATCATGATCAAGCCGGTTACCGCCGCCGAGCTCGACGTGAAGATCGGGGCGATGCTCCGCTTGAAGCGGCTCCACGACCAGTTGCGGGCCGACACGCTCGAACTCGGGCGACTGCATCGGGCGGTGGAAGACCGCTCGAACCGGCTGTTGGACCTGCTGGCGCAGATCGTCGACTTGAGCGTTCCCGGCGCGGCCCTCCGCGGCGCGGAAACCGCCCGGTTGGCAGCCCGCCTGGCCGAGCGATTCGAGATTCCCGAGCCCCTGCTCCGGGATCTGGAGGTGGCGGCCCGGCTCCATGAGATCGGCAAAGTCATCCTGAGCACCGACCGCGACGATGCTGAAGGCCCCGAGGATGTCATCGAGGGCGATTCGTGGCGGTACTGTGTGGCGGCGAAGGAGCTCCTGGAGCGAACCGACGGACTCGAGGGTGCGGCCGACCTGATCGGCGGGATCTTCGAAAACTGGGATGGCACCGGCCACCCGGACCGGCTGCGGCAGGGTCAGATTCCGCTCCGATCGCGGATTCTTCGGATCTTGATCGAGCACCAGCGGGCGGTTGCCGGCGGAGCGCTGACGGCCGAAGAAGGAGTCGAGCGGCTCCACGATTGCGCGGGGACTCGGTACGATCCGCTGGCGGTCGCCTATTTCGACGCGATCATTCGGGCGTCGCATCAGGCCGACTGGCAGGAGGCGCGGATGCGGGTGCCGGTGAGCGACCTCACGGAAGGAATGATCCTCGCCGACGATCTGTTCACCAGCTCCGGCATGAAGCTCCTGGCGAAAGGCGCCGTCCTCGGCCCGGCCACACTGGAGACCATTCTCCGCCGTCACCGGAGCGACCCGATCGTGCACGGGGCCTGGATCGAACGGGACCATCGCCGAGCCTAACGAGCCAGCGACCTTGTTCCCGGCGTAACGGCGGCGTATGATATTCGCCCATGTCCGACGGCGCCCCGCCCCTCGCCAGCCTGATCACGCTCAACCGGGCCCTCCTCGCCCAGCAGCTTCTGCGCGGCGTCGCCCACGATCTCCGGAACAATCTCCAAGTGGTGGCCCTCGGCGCGAGTCTTGGGGCGGAGGACCAGGGATCGGCGGTTTCCCTCCGGGTCGACCGGTCGCTCGAGGAAATGATTGGTTCGCTCGAACTGCTGAGCCGCCTAGGCCGGCCCTCGGTTGACGACCCGCCGACCACCGACCTTGGTGAGGCCTTGGAGGAAGTCGGCGTCTTGGCCGACTTGGTCCGTAACACCCCCACCCTTCGACTCCGGATCGAACCGCCGTCTGAACCGACCGTGGTCGTCGCGCCCAGAGGAGTCATCCATCAAATGGTGCTCAACCTGATCGTCAACGCCAAGGAGGCCAGCGAGCGGGCCACCGACCTGGTGACCGTGACGGTGACGATGCCAATGGATGGCCGGGTGGCGGTCGTGGTCGAGGATCCGGGTGCAGGCATGCCGGTCGAGGCGGGAACCCTGTACTTCTCGACCAAGAACCGCACGAACCACGGCGGCCTCGGCCTCTGGGTGAGCCGGGCGCTCGCCCAGCAGTATCAGGGCGAGTTGAGTTGGGACGGAGGGTCGTCGGGCGGGACCAAGGTCAGACTGATTCTGCCGGTTACCGCCCGAGGTTGATCAGTTCTCGCAACATGTCGTCGGCCACCTGGATCAGGCGCGCCGCGGCGGAGTAGGCATGCTGGTGCTCGATCAAACGCACCATCTCTTCATCGATGTTGACCCCTGCCACATCCTGACGCTGCGCCTCGAGATGATCGACGAGTGCGGCCTGGGCCGCTGCCCGGTTCTCGGCATCTTGAACCGTGACGCCGAGTCCGGCGACAAAGGCCGTGAAGTACTCGCCGAGGATCGCCGCGGGTCCGGCGGCCACCGCGGGCGAGGTGGTTGTGGCACCGGTGGAACCGGGAATCGGCACGGCGAGATTCCGAAGCTCCCCAAGGCGAAGCGCCACCGAGTTGTCGCCCGCGGCCGTGCTCCACCCGGCCGCCAACTGAGCCGGGTCCGCCGCGATCACGCTGTTGAGCGTGATGGATCCCGCCGTGACCCCCGCAGGATCGAAGAACGCTACGATGTTTCGAAGCGGAGTCGGCGCCGGCACGAGGGTCGGTTGCAGGGGCTTCGTCGTTGGATCGTAGTTGGAGTGAATCTGGTTGACGGCCGATACGATGGCGAGGGCCAAGTCGTCCAACTGACCGCGGATCCCGGTGGCGCGAGCCGTCGAGGTGCCCGCGGTACCCAACGCGGTGGCCGCGTCGAACAATCCCCGAAGTTGCCCGCCCCCGGCCGAGATCGGAATCGGGGGATTCCCGAGTTCCAGTTGATAGGGGCCGGTGCCGGACACCGAGAGTTCTTGGGTTGCGCCGCTGGAGGCAACCAGTTGGAGACCGCCTCGAAGTACGTCAACAGTCCCCTGCTCCCGTTCGACCACCCGGATATCGAGATAGCCGCTCAACCGGTCGATGGCCATGTCCCGCCGATCGAGGAGATCCGGGGCCTGCCCGTTGGCGGCCCGGATTTGAATGTTGAGCTCGCCGAGTTCGTGAAGAAGCGCGTTTGCCTCGCCGGCAATCTGGGCCACCTGGGCACCGATGTTGGACGAAACCCTGTCGATCCGGTTGCTGATGCTGTGGAACTTGTCGGTCAGACTGGTGGCGTTGGCCAGGACGACCGCCCGGGCCGCCTGGTCGACCGGGTTCGAGGCCAGGGTCTGGAACGCGTCGATCAGGTTGTCCAAGCCGGCTGAGATGCCGGTGTCGCTCGGCTCGCCGATGATCCCCGAGACCTGTTGCAGGGTTTCGCTGAGAGTCTGAAACTGCCCGCCGACGCCGGTTTCCCGGCGCCAGTTCTCGTCGTAGAATCCGCTTCGGAGCCGCTCGATGCTCAGGATGTCGACGCCCCGCCCGACCTGACCAAACGGCGGAATCGGTTCCGGTGTGGCCGCCGCGAGGTTGACGCGTTGGCGGCTGAATCCAGGGGTTTCCGCGTTGGCAATGTTGTGCCCGGCCACACTGACGGCTCGCTGGTGGGCCAGCATGGCGCCGCGGGCAACATTGAGGAGACTGGTGAGCGACATGGATCACGCTCGCTGGTTGAAGAGCACACCGCACTGCGCCGGTTCCGGATCGGACGTCGGTCCGGGGGCGGTCAGCAGGTGATGAAGAAACCGTTCGCCGGATTCAATGGCCCGGCGAATGGCCGCTTGATTGATCACCAACTCACGGTTGGCCGCGACGGCGCTGGCATGCAGTTCCCGGCAGAGGACCCGGAATCCCGGCCGCTCGGCCTCGGGCAGGAGATCGGCTGCCGTCGCCAGCACCACGCCGGGCTCGCCGGTGACCATTTCCAGCAGCAAAGCGCGCTGCTTGCGGGCCTCGCGAATCGTGAGCAGGGTGCGGCTGATCTGCTGGAGGACCAATTCCAGCGCCGCTGGATCGTCCGCGGCACAGGCCGCGCGTTGCTCTACCAACTGGGCTTTGAGTTCGGCCAAGAGCCCCAGTTCGGCGCGCAAAGCCCGCCCTAACGTGGTGACCCGTTCGGCCGGCGCGATCCGTTCAGCGACTTCCGTTGCCATGTTCCGTCCCATTGAACCGCGCCGCCAACTGCCGATAGAGCGCCTCGCCGAGCCCGCGGGTCGACCGTTCGGCCGCCTGTCCGGCGAGGGCATCGTCCATGAGCCCGAGATACATCTCTTGTCCGGGCGCATCGTCCTCGCTCGGAACGGTCGCCCGCATTTCGCGGAACAGCTGCGCCACGAACACCCCCTCGAACTCATGGGCAACCCGTCGCAGCGGATCGGCGTCCTGGCCCCGGCCGGCGGGTGGTGCGAATCTCGCCGGCCCGATCACGGGATCCATCATCGAATCACCACATCCGCTCGGACGGCACCAGCCGCCCGAAGCGCCTCGAATATCGCCGCGACTTCCGGGGGCCTGGCACCGGCGGCGTGCAGGCCGGCCACCAGAGCCTGGACACTGGCGCCCGACGCCGCTCGCACCAACCCGGGGCTGGTCGAGTCGGCCGCGGTTCGGGTCGAATCCGGCGCCGCTCCGACTTGGACCGTGATACCCCGATGACTGACCGTGGCCCGGGCAATCTGAATCTCGCCGCCCACGACGACGGTGCCGTCTCGCCCGTCAATGATGATCCGGGCCGCCTCGACGACCGTGACCGACAGGGTGTCGATGGCCGCCAGCCACGCTCCAAGACTATCGGCACGCCCCGCCCCGGGGTTGAGCAGGATGCTGCCCGGGTCGTCGGCCCGGGCCGCACCCGGCCCGAAAACGCCCACGATGGTCGCGGCGATCCGCGACGCCATCCGGAGATCGGGATCGCGGAGCGCCAAACGGGGCTCGGCGGCGAGTTGGACCGCCGGCTGGTCGACCTCGAGAATCCCGCCGGCGGCGATCCGGCCGGAGTTGCCTTGGCGCGAACTCACCCGCCCGGTCCCATCGGTCGCCACCATCAGCGGTCCTTGGGCGGTCGCGATCGGCGGCTGATTCGGATCGCTCAACATCGGGGTAATCCAGAGCACCCCGCCCCGAAGTGAGGTTGCATCCGCCAACGCGGAGACCTGCACTTCGAACCGGCCGCCCGGCCACAGATACGGCGACATTTCCGCGGTGACGAGCACCGCGGCCACGTTCCGGAGCCGAAGTTGTTCGGGGGGCACTTCGACGTTGAACCGGCGAAGCAAGTTGACGACGGACCGAACAGTCATCGTGGCGGCGTTCTGGGTGCCGAAACTCCGATCGCCGCTGCCGTCGAGGCCGGTGACCAGCCCGTACCCGACCAAGCGCCGCGGGATGACACCCTGGCGAACCGTGAGGTCGGCTACTCGGGCGGACGATTGCGCGGTCAGCACGGGAGCCGCCCAGAGACCGGCGGCCACGGTTCCAACAACGAAATGAAGGCGACGCATCAGGGCCACAGAATCGAAAGGATTTTCCCGAGAATGCCCGACCGCGGCGCGATCTTCTTGCCCTTGTACGAGATGACCGCATCCGCGATCCGACTCGACGGGACCATGTTGGCCGACGACACGTCTTCGGCCCGCACCAAGCCGCGGACCTCGACCAACTGGGCCCGGCCGTCGACGGTGACGTTCTTGGCGCCTTGAATCGTCGCCACCCCGCTCGGATCGACGTCGACCACCCGAACGGTCAGGACGGCGGACAACTCACCCCGGCGTCCGCTCTCACCAACGTCGCGGGAGGAACTTTCCATGCCGGTACCGAAATCTTTCAGGGGCCCGAGCCGGGCGAGTGCATCGACGCCGGCATTGAGCCGGGCGCGCTGGGCCCGATCGGCGGTTGCGTTGGTGGAGACGCGCTCGCTCGCCGCGGCCGACTCGTCGACCACGATCGTCAAGAGGTCACCAATCCGGAGCGGTAAACGGTCCGACAGCCAGCCGGCCCGCGGCGGCGGCGGGGATACTTTGGGGACCACCGCCGCTGCCACGGTCGCGGCCGCGCTGTCTCGAGCGGCCGGTGCTTGGGCCGCCACGTTGGTGGCGATCGTTGCCGCCGCCAGGGCGGCCACTCGGAGAATCGTCATCTGGGTTCCTTCCGGGCCAGCCGGGCCGCACCGGGCCCAGTGGCAATGCCTTGAATGGATTCTTGGCGATTCGGGTCCCGCGCCGTGACCCGATCGCCCCTCCGGGCGGCGCTCGTCGCGATCCCCTCTCGCACGATCTGCAAGCCGTCGTGTTCCCACAGGAACCGAACCGGGTCGCCCGCCGCGATGATCGGCGCCTCGGCGATGACCGGTGGCCGGAGCGGATCGGCCTCGCCGACGGCTCGCACGGTCAGCCAGCCCACCGGACTCGGCACCCCTCGGGCAACGGGCGTGCCCCAGAGCAGGCGCTCCTCGCGACGAAGATCGGCGGCGGCGAGTCGGGTGCCGGCCGGCATCGGCCTCGCGGCCACCCAAACCGAGTCGAGCAGTCCGGCTCGAACCCCAATCGCAGCTTCGCCGCCGGACTGGGTTTTGACGGCAACCACGAAGCGCCCGTCCCGGCCTCCTCCGAACAGCCGGAAGGCGGCGTCGGCGTCGATGGCGGCCGCCCGGCCGATCCGGCCCCACTCGATCCGGACCCGCTCGGCGGGCACGGTCCAGGTCCGGGCGATGGCGGCGCGGACCCGGTCGGCGACGAGATCCGGGACCGAGTCGCCTAACGCGATGACCAGACCCGCCACCAGCTCACCGGACCAGATCATTGGTGGTCTGCATCATGTCGTCGGTGGCCCGGATTGCCTTGGCGTTGATTTCGTAGGCCCGTTGGGCCGCGATCATGTCCGTCATTTCGACGACGATCTCGACGTTGCTCCCTTCGAGATTGCCCTGGACGATTCGGCCGAAGCCGGCTTCCTGCGGTTGCCCGGTCATCGGCTGCCCGGAGGCCACCGTTTCGCGGTACAGGTTCTCGCCCAAGCTTTCGAGGCCCGTCGGGTTGGCGAACCGGACCAGTTCGAGCCGGCCGATCTCCACCGGATTGGTGGAGCTGTCGCCCGAGCGAACGGCGATGACGCCGTTGGCGGAGATCGTCACATCAATGGCATCCGGCGGGATGGTAACCCCGGGCTGGAGCAGATAGCCGGCCCCGGTGACCAGGGCGCCGGTATTGGACAGCGTGAAACTCCCGTCACGGGTGAAGCCGGTGCTGCCGTCCGGGCGTTGGACTTGGAAGAAGCCGTCACCCTCGATGGCCAGGTCGAACGGGCGGCCGGTTTCCTGGAGGGTGCCTTGCTGATGGAACCGGAGCACGTTGGCCACCCGGGTGCCCTTCCCGACCTGAACCGGGGCGACGCTTTCGTTGCTCTGGTAGTTCACCAAGGATTCACCCTGGAGGGTTTCATACAGGACGTCCTCGAACGTGGCACGGCTCCGCTTGAACGCCGTGGTGTTGACGTTGGCCAAGTTGTTCGCGATGACATCGATCAGCCGTTGCTGGGCGACCATCCCGCTCGCGGAGGTGCGGAGTGCTGGATTCATGAGAAGCGTCTTCCTGTGGCCTAGACTCGAGCCACGTCGGTAGTGATCGATCCGAGCACGCCATCCATCGTTCGAAGGACGTTGATGCTGGCGGCGTAGGCGCGTTGGATTTCGACCAGCGACACCATCCCGCCAATCGAATCCAGGTTGGCCTCTTCGAGCTGGCCCTGCCGCACCTGGGTATCGGGGGCGTCGGTCATCCCGGTGGCCACGAATCGGCCGGCCCCTTCTTTGAGCAGCGTGGTACCTTCGTCGGGCGACACGATCCGAAGCCGGTCGACCGCATGACCGTCGCTCATGACCGTTCCGTCCGGAGCGATTGCGATGGTCGAACCGGTGACCACGATCGCCCCTTGGCTCCCGAGGACCGGGAGGCCGTCCGAGGTGATCAACTGCCCGGCGCCGTCGAGTTTGAGACTCCCGCCCCGAATCAGCCGTTCACCCCCGGGTGACTCGGCCACCAGGAACCCGCCGCCTTCGAGGCCGACGTCCAATGGGCGGCCGGTCATCCGAAGGGCGCCCTGCCGGAGGTCGGTTGCTTCAACCGGCACCGGGCTCGAGTAGTCGCTGAGGCCGTGCGCCACCAGCCGGTCGGCTTTGAAGCCGGCGGTGTTGACGTTGGCCAAGTTGTTCGCGGTGATCTCCTGGCGGCGGCTGTAATAGGACAGCGTCCGCGCCGCCGTGAGAAGACCTGCAATGGGGTTCATGGTGTGCCTCCGAGATGTCCAGGGGCAACCCGTGTGCCGGACCGGGGGGCCCGCCCGCCAACGGTCGATCGGAGAGGCAAGTGCATGGACGGCAAGCGGTTCAGTGTTTTGGCCCGGCCGGGCCGTCGAACCGTGGCGCGGCATCCCCCGCCGGAGCCGACCGGAAGGAGTTGCCCCTTTGGAAACTTTCGACCTGGACCGGGGCGAGGACGATCCGGACGGCATCCTGAGGCAGGCCGGTGGCTTGGGCGATCGCGGACGGACTCCGCCCTTGGCGACCCATCTGGATCACCGTCCGCCAAGGCTCCGCGTGGCCCGACCGCCGGCGCCCTCGCTTGGTGGTCAGGAACACGGCGGCACCCGCCACCACGGCAATGCCCGTGAGAGCCGGCCAGCCAATGTCCTTGGTGGACTGTTCCACCCAGTGCAGGGCGCGGGTGCCGAGGTCTCGGGCGGCCGCCAGGTTGGTTCCCGACTCGGTCAGCGCCGATCCGACCCCGAGCAGGCCGACCACCGCACCCACCGTAACCCACAGTCGTTGATTCATCGATCCTCCTGCTTCACCAAGGGTTCTTCCCGGAGCCGTTTCAGGGCCTGGGTTCGGATCTGGCTGATTCTCGATTCGGTGACATGGAGCACCTCGGCGATCTGCTTGAGGTTGAGCTCCTCGTAGTAGTAGAGCGAGAGTACGGTTCGCTCCCGCGGGGGCAGCCGCCCGATCGCGAGCTTGAGCCGCTGGAACGTTTCGCGCCGGCCGACATCCTCGAAGGCCTCGTCCCCGGTGGGATCGGCGAGGGTCTCCTCGAGCTTCAAGGCGTCATCACCCCCGCGGGCCACGGTGCCGGCCAGCGACACCATGACCCCGCCGTCGACGTCTTCCTTCATTCGGTAGTAGGTCTTGAGATCGATGCCCATCGCCCGGGCCACTTCCTCGGGACCAGGCGCCCGCCCGAATCGGGTCTCCAGGGCAACAACGACCGCGGCCAACTGGCGGCCCTTCGACCGGACACTCCGGGGCCGCCAGTCGCGGCTCCGGAGTTCATCGAGAATGGAGCCCCGAATCCGCCGCATCGCGTAGGTGCTGAAGGCGAGTCCGCGGCTCAGATCGAACCCCTCGAGCGCTTGGACCAATCCGATCGTTCCCGCGCTGAGCAAGTCTTCGAACTCGACGGCATGCCCGACGCGGTTGGCCATATCCCGGGCACTGTGGTGCACCAGGCCGAGATAGCGGTCGAGCAACTGGGACCGGGCGTCGACATCGCCCGTCGTCGAGAACCGCTCCCAGAGAACGTCAGTGACTGTCGTCATACGACTCTTTCAGACGGTAGCGCCGCCGGGACCAAGAAGGCCTCCGCCGGCAAGTGGTTCACCACGAGATCGCGAATCGCGCGGCGGAGGCTTCCAAGGTTTTCATCGGTCAGCAGGGCACCCGGCCGTTTCATGGTGTCGCGGAGCGCCGCCGTTTCCGGGAGCCCGCCAAGGTTCCCCACCTCGCGGCCGAGAAACCGTTCGGCCGCAGAGGCCAGGCGATCGAAGGCCTCGTCGCCATCGGCCGGTTCGCCGGTCCGATTCACGATGACGTCCATCGGCAACGACGGCAGCTGAGCGTGCACCAGTTTGATCAGGGCATAGGCATCGGTCAGCGCCGCAACCTCGGGCACCGTGACGATGACCAGCCGGGTCCCGCCCATCGTGGCCAACCGTACGGCGGTCTCGACCCCGGATCCCGCATCGACGACGACGAGATCGAACTCGTGGTAGGCGGCCGCGAGCCGGTGGTGAAGCCGGGCCTGATCGACGGCTGCCAGCCCGTAGAGAGCCTCCGCGCCCGAGTCGCTGGCGAGGAGCGAGAGCCGTTCGGTTACCGGCCGAATCAAGGAGGCCGGATCGGCATCGCCGCGATAGACATGCTCGAGGCGAGCGCCAACCGACACACCGAGGATGACGTGGAGGTGCCCGAGGTTTTGAGACCCATCGACCAGCAGCACTCGAAGACCTCGCTCCGAAAGCGCGTGCGCAATCAGGATCGAGATCACCGATTTCCCGACCCCGCCTTTGCCGCTCCCAACCACCAGCACCGGCTTGGCGGCGGGCTCAGGCGCGAGCGTCGGGGCGGCCGTCATCATCTGACGAAGGCCCAGGGCCTGATCGGTCATACCATGACCTCCCGGCCGATCGGTTCGAACCGGCTGGCCCGCACCGCCGCGACCGCCTCGGCAGCCGGTCGGAGGTCGAACGGCACATCCTGGCCGTCGGTGGCCCACCGAATCGGCAGCTTGAGATCGACCGCCATTTCGAAGAGTCCGAACTCGTCCGGCGCCTCATCGCATTTCGTCACGAGGACATGGGTCACTCGGGGCGACCGGATGTCCTTGATCATGGCGCGGGCCAGATGGGCGGCGGTTCCGGCCGGGATCGTGAGATGAACCTCGGTCGGCCCGATCCGGCGAAGCAGTTCCTCGGTAAACTCCCGATCCTGGCGCTGGCGGGGACTCCGTCCCGGGGTGTCGACCAGAATCACATCGCAGCCGGCCAGCGCCTGCCGGGCTCGCTCGAGATCGTCGACGCCGTACGCGACCTCGCAGGCCAGCCGGGCAATGCCGGCGTAGGTCCGGATCTGCTCGATGGCGCCGATCCGGTAGGTATCGAGGCCGAGCAGCCCGACCTTGCGGTTGCCGAAGACCCGCGGATGGGTGGCCAGTTTCGCGGCCGTCGTCGTCTTTCCGGCCCCGGTTGGTCCGACGAGCGCGATGACGAGGGGTCCGGTCGCCGGCTGCGCAGGGACGATGAGCTCCAACGCGGCCACCGGAGCGGCCTGCGGCAACGCGATGCCGCGGGC
>JANPEL010000171.1:0-10141 GCA_031431925.1 Gemmatimonadota bacterium
AGCGCCAGATCGATGGCGGAGTGGGTGTGCCCGCAGCACGAATGGAGCTTGAAGCAATTCTCGCTGACTTTCCAGTGGGTCCCGAGGCCGTCGGTAATCCGAGTCGCATCGAAATCGGTGCTGGTGGCCCGGAAGAAACCCCGGGCGCCTTCGAGAATCCGGCTCGCGCCGGTAAACCCCTGGCGGGCGAGAGCCGCGGACAGGACGCCGTTGAACGCGGCCTTGCCGGGGTGGAGATGTTTGCTCATCGCGCCGTCGGCATTGAATTCCCAGAGCCCGGCGGCCTGGGTCCCGGCGCTGCCGAGCGCATCGAGCATCGCGGCCTCATCGAGCCGAAGCAGCGACCCGGCGGCCACCGCGGCCCCGAACGTGGCGGCGGTGCCCGTGGGGTGCCAGAAGCGGTAGTGGCTGGGGTTCACCGCCTCCCCGATCCGGAGGGCGGCCTCGTAGCCTAACGCGACGGCCAGGAGGAAGTCCCGGCCGGTCCGGTGCTCACGTTCCGCCACGCCCAACGCCGCGGGAATGACCGGGGCCGCGGCGTGGAGGGTCGAGCCCTTGTGCACGTCATCCAACTCGAGAATATGGGAGGCCACCCCATTGGCGAGCGCCGCGGTGGCCGCCGCCGACCGGCCGGCGCCGAACACGGTGGCTTCATCGGAACGGCCGAGCGTGGCCACGACCCGTTGCGTCATCCGGGCGGCCGGCTCCTCGGCGCCCGCCAACACGGACCCGAGCCAGTCGAGGACCGCCCGGCGGGTATCGGCGAGCGCGGCCGGTGGAAGATCTTCGAATCGGGCCTTCGACGAGAACGACGCCAACCGCCGGCTGACGGACTGTTCGGGCACCGTCATTTCGGGGGCAGCTTGACCATTGCGGCATACTTCGCCGCGAGCCCGGTCTCGGGCGACTGGGGTCCGAACACCGACACCAGTCCGCGGACCAGATTCATCCCGACCACCGAGATGTGGGACTCATCGGGGAAGATCCGGGTCGATAACTGCAGACCGGGATACTTCTTGGCCCGGAGCATGGTTTCCAGGCGGAGAACATTGGTCACCATCCGGGACGAGGCGGCCGGCCCCATTTCTTCGAGACCGCCGACGCCGATGAACACGTTGGCGCGGAGGTCGCTGTGGGTCTTTCCGTACGCCTCGGCCAGCTTGAGGGCGTCTTCCCCACCCCACCAGAGCGACGGGCTCCCGATGATATAGCGGTTGAAGGTGTCGGGCTTGGTGAACAGCACGTAGGATCCGAACAGGCCCCCCAACGAATCGCCCCAGTAGCCCCGGTCGGCGGGATCGGTCGGATAGCGGGCGTCGATGAACGGCATCAGTTCATCGCGGATGAAGGCGAGGAATTTGTCCGCTCCACCGCTGGTGACCGCGGGCCGGAGCACCCCGGCCACCGGCATGCCTCCCCCGCCCTCGCGGTCCTTGACCAGCACCTGAGTCAAATCGCGGGACCGGATGAAGGTGGCTTGCATGAGACTCGAAGCCCCCGGATACCCGATCCCGACCGCAATGTACCGCGGCGTGTCGTTCATCATCATCAGCCGCAAGTGGTCCTCGTCGACGATGAACCCGTTGTGGACGTCGGTCATGTAGACGACCGGGAACCGAGTCGTCTCGCCGGGGATCATCGGGGGCAGCAGCACCCGGATTTCAAAGGAATCACCCACGGCCTTCGACACCAGCCGATGGGTCGTGACCGGCGCCACGGTGATGAGCGGCTGAGCAACCGCCGGCCCGGCGGCGAGGCCCACGAGCAGTCCCCCGGCGGCGAGGCAAATCTTCATGGTGATACCTTGAGGCTCCTGGTGGGGTCTTGATGTGGCTACGCGCTCCGCGACACGCCACTCACTCCAATCTATCCCCGGGCCGAAGGCCAAGCCACGGGATATTCGCCGGCCGGCCCGGGGGGCCAGATCGCGGGAATACTGGCTCAAACCCCCGCCAAGCCGTAAGTTCGCCGGCATGGAACGATGACCCCGAACGTTTCTCGGAGAGGAACCATGACCAACCGATTCAGTTTGATACTGACCGTGGGAGTGCTGGCATCCGCCTGCGCCGGCGACAAGGCCGCCCCCCCGGCCGCAGACGGAGCTGCGGCCCAAGCGGCGATCGACCAACTCCACGCCGACTACGTCACCCACTTCAACCTCCACCACGACTCCGCCGTCGCCGCGCTGTATAGCGATTCCGCGGTGGCGCTTGGCGCCGACGGCGCCGTCGAGATGGGCAAGCCCGCGATTCTCAAAGGGCTGCAACGGAGGTTGGCCGGGTCACCCACCCTCACGCTCAACGCAGCGGAGACCAAGATCTTCGGCGACCGGGCCGCATCCCGCGGATCCTACACGATCGCCATGACGCCGCCCGGCGGCGCCGCCGTCACCCTGGCGGGGAATTACATGACGACCTTCGTCCGCGACAACGGCGCCTGGAAGATCGGCGGGGTCGTGACGAACTACGACGCCCCGCCGCCGGCCGGAACCCCGCGTGATACCACCCCGCCAGCCGGACCGGTGCCCCCGGACAACGGCACCCTCAAGGACCTGGTCGCCGCCTACACCGAGCACTACAACCAAGGCCATGCGTCGGTCGTGGCGGGCCTCTACACCGATAGTGCCTTCTCCGCCTTCGGGGATGCCCCGGCCAAGCAGGGCCGAGCCGCGATCGAAGCATATCTCACCGAGCAGATGGCAGAGGGGTCACCCCAGCTGACGATTCACGCGGTCCAGACGACGGAGTTCCCGGACGGCTGGGCCATCGACGGCGGCTGGTTCGAGATCAAGGCCACGACACCCCAAGGGCCCGTCGGCCGGATGGGGGCCTACATGCTGCTCGCCCGCCGCGGGGCCGACAACAGCTGGAAGATTCATTGGAGCATAACCAACGTCGGGCCGGCGCCGGCCCCGGCCGGAGCCAAATAGGGAACCCTCACGGCCCAGGGAGATCGGCTCGCAGCCCGACCCGATCCGATCTCCCACTGCCCGCGCAAATCCGATCCAAATCCGAGGAAAAAGATGAAGCCTGGGTGACCGGCTGGTACTACCCTTGGGGTGGTCCCAAATCCACCTCCCCCGGAGCGAACAATGCATACGAATCTCGCGGAATTGACATATGAAAGCATACCAATTACAGTAGATCGTATGCGAACGACCCTTGATCTACCCGACGGCCTGGTGGAGGAAGCCAAGGCCATGCTGGGCTACAAATCCAAGACCGATACCATCGTCTTCGCGCTCGAGGAGCTGATTCGACGCCGGAAGATCGGGCAGCTGAAAAATCTGTTCGGTGCGGTTCAGGTCGAGGTCGACATTCCGGCCTCGCGACGCCGCCCCGGTTCCCGGTCGCCGGCATGATCTGCGTCGACACCTCGGTCTGGATCGCGGCCTTTCGCGACGCCACCGGCATCGAGGCCCGGCACCTCGGCGACCTGCTCGACGCCGACGAAGTGATCCTGCCGGTCCCGGTCCGGCTGGAACTGCTCGCCGGCTCGCCGCGCAAAGCGCACCGTCAGTTGCGGGACCGCCTGTCGGCCGTGCCGCGGGCGGTTCCCGATGAGGCAACCTGGGTCCGGATCGACAGCTGGGTCACCACCGCCGTCGAGGCCGGTCATCGGTTTGGCTTGGCCGACCTCCTGATCGCCGCCACCGCCGCCGACCACCAGGCCAAACTCTGGTCGCTCGATTCCGATTTTGTCAGGATGGAACGACTGGGCTTCGTGTCCCGCTATGCCCCAGGGAAACATCGCGGAGACGCCTAACGCCCGGAACCGCCCTACGGCGACGGCAAATCAGCGTCTCGCCCCGACCAATTGTACCGCGCCGCCACCTCGCGCGCCTCCGCCTCGGAGAGTCCGTGACTGGTCCAGTTCCTCCGGGTCATTTGGACTAATCCATCGGCATCGCCCACCGCCTTGAGGTCGCGCATCAGGTTGCCCCGATACTCCCGCCGGCAGCCGAGGGCGTCGGCCACAACGGAGATGTAGCACCGAACCGCAACCTCGTCATTCGCCAAGTCGCACCACTCGCGCTGGCAGGCATGGGACTTCGTGACCACGAGATCGGCGCCGGTTGCCCGGAGCGCCGACCAGAGCTCGGTCTGAATCGCTCGCCAGCGACTCGGTTCGAGCCCGGTGATGCTCGGACCGCAATCGTAGTCGAGGTCCGGGGGCGCCTCGACCACCCCCAGATACTCGAGTCCCGGCACCGACCGGAGAATGACCCCGACCTGCTCGGTGTCCTCTCGGGCCCGCCGCTCGCCGTGGTGGTGACCACGGCGCCCGACGTGGCCGTGCAGCGCCGCCCGTCCCGGTACCGACTGGCGCCAGGGAATCCGGCCCGCCCCGGCCAGCTCGGCCAGAAACGCCGCCGCACTGGTGGTCTCGAACGGGAGGGCGTGGCGGTCCCGGCCCGTCACGACGTCGCTGAAGTGCACGTCGCACGACGGGCACCAGTGAACCACCAGCGATGGCCCGAACGCCCCGATCCGCTCGAGTGTCGTCGACGACACGCCTTGTCCCTTGGCCACCTCGCCGTGGTGGTCCCAGGTCACCCCGCAGCAGAACTGCACCCCGGCCACGGCCACGAAGTCGAGACCCAACGTCTCGAACACCGCCACGACGTCGGCGGCAAGATCGGGTGTTCGGAGGATGTTGCAGCCGAGATAGAGCACGATCTGGTGCGATCGGGCGGGCGGCTCCCACCGCTCGAGCCAGCGGATGGCCTCCGTCGGCATCTGAAGGCGTTTCAAGTCTTGGGGTCGGCGATAGTAGGCCGCGTAATCGAACGTCATGGACTGCCCTGGGACGTCGGGAGGTCTCGACCGGAGTTCCGGAGCCGGGGCAACAGCACCAGCAGCCCGGACAGCACCAGCGCGCCCGCCAACATCCAGAGCGCGGCCACCATACTCTGGGTGGCATCGCGAATCTTCCCAACCAGGAACGGACTCGCGTAGCCGGCCAAGTTCCCGACCGAATTGATCCAGGCAATTCCCACGGCCGCCGCGGTACTGCTCAAGATCGCCGTCGGGAGCGACCAGAAACAGGACATGGCCGAGAGGATGCCGGCGGTGGCCACCGTCATCGCGGCGATGCCGGCCCACCCGCCGACGCCGGGCAGGGCGCTCACCGCGAGCGCGAGCGCACCCAGAAACGCCGGACCCGCGACATGCCGGTGCCGCGCTCCGGTCCGGTCGGAACGCCGTCCGTTCCAGGTCATGGCCACCCCGGCGGCCAACCACGGAATGGCCGAGATGAACCCGATCGCGACGTTGTCGGTGGTGATCGTCTCCTTGATGATCTGCGGCAGCCAGAACGAAATCGCGTAGAGGCCCAGCGCCAGGCCGAAGTACACCGCGGCGAGAATCCAGACTCGGGGATCGGTCAGTGCCCCCGCCATCGTGGTACGGTGGCCCCCCGCCGCCTCCTTGGTCCGCTCGTCCTCGGCCAACCGCTCGAGCAGCAGGACTCGCTCGGGTTCCGTCAGCCACCGCGCCGTCGCCGGACCATTATCCAGATAGAGCAGTACGACTACGCCCACGAGCGCCGACGGCAACCCCTCGAGCAAAAACAGCCACTGCCAGCCGGCCAACCCGCCGAGGCCATTGAAACTCCCCATGATCCAGCCCGACAACGGGCCGCCGATCACGCCTGCCACCGCCACCGCCGTCATGAACGCGGCAATCATCTGAGCCCGGTGGGTCCGCGGAAACCAGTAGGTCAGATAGAGGATGATGCCCGGAAAGAACCCCGCTTCGGCGACCCCGAGAATGAACCGCATCGTGTAGAACGCCGGCGCCGTCGTGACGAACATCGTGGCCGCGGACACCAGGCCCCACCCGATCATGATCCGGGCAATCCAGATTCGGGCCCCGACTCGGTGGAGAATCATGTTGCTCGGGACTTCGAACAGGAAATAGCCGAGAAAGAAGATCCCCGCACCAAGTCCGTACACGGTGTCACTGAACCCGAGGTCGGACGCCATGCCGAGCTTGGCGAAGCCGACGTTGACCCGGTCGAGGTAGGCCACGACATACGAGACGAACAGCAGGGGAATCAGCCGGCGGCCTACCTTGCGGTAGGTGGCGGCCTCGAAAGTGGTCACGGGGTTCGGCTCCTGGGGCAGGATCGGTCGATCCACCGGTCAATCGTAGGTCCACCGATCCTCTTCGGCAACGCCACCTTGACGACGCTCGACTCCGGCGGTAGCCTGCCCCAGTACATCCCCCACCACAAAGGCCCAGCCACATGAGTATCTCGTCGGAGTTCAAGGAATTTGCGCTCAAGGGAAGCGTGATGGATCTCGCCGTGGGCGTGATCATCGGCGGCGCATTCGGGAAGATCGTGGATTCGCTGGTCAAGGACATCATCATGCCGCTCGTCGGCAAGATCTTCGGCGGTCTCGACTTCTCCAACTATTTCATTGCCCTCGCCACACCGCCGGCCGACTTCCAAGGGCCGATGACGTACGACGCGTTGTCCAAGGCGGGAGTTCCGCTGTTCGCCTACGGGAATTTTCTGACGGTCGCCATCAACTTCCTCATCCTGGCCTTCATCATTTTCATGATGGTCCGCCAAGTCAACCGGATGAAGCGGGCCGAGCCACCGGCGCCCCCCGCTCCGCCCGCCCCGACGCCCGAGGACGTGTTGCTCCTCCGTGAAATTCGCGACGCGCTGAAGAAGTAATCCAAGTGACTCGAATCCTGTTGGCCGTGGGCGGGCTCCTGCTCGCCGTCCGCCCCGCGCTCGGCCAGGCCGACTACCGCCGCGCCGAGCAGTTTCTGACCTGGAATGCGCTCCGCCACACCTATCACGATCAGGTCGCCCCGGTCTGGTATCCGGACAGCACCCGGTTCTGGTATCGGGTCAATACCCGGCGCGGCTTCGAGTTCGTCACCGTCAATCCCGCGACCGGGGGAAAGGCGGTGCTCTTCGACAACGCCCGGCTGGCGGCCGCTCTGTCGGTGGCCGCCGATACGGCCCTGGACCCGCGGAAGCTGCCGTTCCAAACTTTTGCCTTTGATCGCGACGGCCGGGACGAGCGCGCCATCCGGATCCGGATCGGGAAGCGGGGGTTCCGTTGCGAACTGGCCGGCTATCGCTGCGCTACCGCGGATACCCTGCCGAACCTCACCCGCTATGTCCGCTCGCCCGACGACCGGTGGGACGCCTTCGTCTCCGGCTCCAACCTCTGGCTCCGGCCGGTGGGTGGCACCGATTCCATCAAGCTCACCACTGATGGCGCCGAGGGGTACGGCTACGGGCAGGGAGCGCCGCGGGCCGGACAGGTTCGGCTCAAGATCCCCTCGAGGCCCGACGTGGTCTGGTCACCCGACTCGAAGCGATTGGCGGTGGCCCGGATCGATGAGCGGAAGGTCGGCACCGTCGACTTGATCAGCATGACCTCGACCCGGCCCGCCCACTACCGGTTTCCCTACGGACTCCCCGGCGATTCGATCGTCGAGATGACCGAGTGGTACGTGGCCGACGTCGGGACGAAAGAGGTCCGCCGGATCGACGCGCCCCCGCAGCCCCTGATGTCGATGTACAGTTTCGGCGGCGGAAAGCTCCAGTGGTCGCCGTCGGGCGATCGGGTGCTCTTCACCCACGTCAACCGAGGGCCGAAGAAGGTCCGGCTGCTCGCCGCCAATCCGGCCACCGGCGCGGTCACCCAGGTCCTCGCCGACAGCAGCGCCACCTACGTCATCGGCTCGATCGACCTTTTCTCCTTCGCCACCAACTGGAAGATCCTGAAGAACGGCGACCTGCTCTGGCTGGCCGAGCGGGACGGCTTTGCCCATCTCTACCGGCACGGGGCGGACGGTGCGATCAAGAATCAAGTGACGGTCGGCCCGTGGATCGTCGCCGCGCTCGTTGGTGTCGATGAGACGCTGGGCCGAGTGTACTTCACGGCCAAGGGCCGGGAGACCGACCGGCACCCCGACTACCTGGCGCTGTACTCCGTCAATCTCGACGGGACCGGTCTGACGCTCTTGTCACCCGAGAAGGCCAATCATCAGGTCACGGCGGTGCCGTCTGGCAAGTTCTTTGTCGACACCTACTCGACGATCAGTGAACCACCCGTCTCGGTCATTCGCGGCGCTGACGGCCGAGTGCTCTCGGACGTCGAACGGGCCGACATCACCGACTTATTGGCCACCGGCTGGCGGCCAGGCCAGGTGTTTACCGCCAAGGCCCGGGACGGCATCACCGATATCTGGGGCGTGATCTGGAAGCCGAGCCGGTTCGACTCGACCAAGAAGTACCCGGTGCTCGACCACATCTACCCGGGCCCGCTGATCAGTCCTGCGGTCAAGAGTTTCTATCCCAGTCGCGACCCCTTCACGTATCCGATGACCGGCCAAGTGCAGGCGGTGGCCGAGCTCGGCTTCGTCGTCGTGTCGATCGACGCGCTCGGCAACACCGGGCGGGCCAAGGCGCTGTATACGGCGGGGTGGGGCAACATGGGCGACAACGGCATCCCCGATCATTTGGCCGCCATCAAGCAACTGGCCGTTCGGATCCCCCAGCTCGATCTCGACCGAGTCGGGATCTACGGGCATTCCGGCGGCGGCTTTGCCTCGACCGACGCACTGCTCCGATATCCCGATTTTTACAAAGTCGCGGTCTCGACGGCCGGCAATCACGACAACCGGACTTACTACTCGGGCTGGGGCGAACGTTTTCAAGGGCTCTTGGTGCGCGACACGCTCCGGAAGACCGACAACTTCGAGGCGGCGGCCAACAAAACCCACGCCGCCAACCTCAAAGGCAAGCTTTTCCTGATGCACGGCGATCTGGACGACAACGTCCATCCGGCGCACACGATCGCTCTGGTCGATGCGTTGATCAAGGCCAACAAGAGCTTCGATCTATTGATTTTGCCGGACGCCGATCACAACATGACCCAGCATCCCTATGTGATCCGGCGGACCTGGGACTACTTCGTCCGGCATCTGCTCGGTCAAGAGCCACCGCCGGACTACCTGATCGCGCCGCCCGCTCCGTAGCACCGTCCCCCCACTAGCCGATCGCCGCTGCCCGAACCATTTTCATCCACCCCAACCGACTCTGCCAATGCGCCGCCACTCCCTGGTTCTTGCCCCGATTCTCCTCTCGCTCGCCCTGGCGAGCACCGCCTCCGCCCAGTACATCATCGGCGCCCGGGACGACAAGGCGGTTCGCGTCGACAGCGTCTTCCGGGCCTTCGACCGGACCGACTCGCCCGGCTGCGCCCTCGGCGTCTATCAGGACGGGGCGATCCGCTACGCCAGGGGCTACGGCCTCGCCAGCCTCGAGTTCAGCGTGCCCCTCTCGCCTCGCACGGTTCTCGACGTCGGCTCGATCTCGAAACAGTTCACCGCGATGGCGATGCTGATCCTCGAGAAAGACGGCAAGCTCTCGCTCGATGATCCGATCCGGAAGCTCTACCCCGAGATGCCCCCGTACGCCGACCGGATCACCTGGCGGCGGGCCCTGAGCCAAACCAGCGGGCTCCGCGATCTCTGGAGCTTGTGGGGACAGACCGGACGGACCTTCGCGGGCGACACGGTCGACGCGCTCAACGTCATCATCCATTCGGCGGAGCCCAACTACGAGCCAGGTGCCAGCTACCTCTACACCAATACCGGGTGGATCCTGGCCGCGCAGGCGGTCTACCGCCTCACGGGCAAGACCCTGGCCCAGTTCGCCGAGGAGCGGATCTTCGGGCCCCTCGGCATGCGGGATACCCGCTTCCTGGTGGACCGCGCCGCCATCATCCCGAACTTGGCCGAGAGCTACTCCTTCCGCGAGAAGAGCTACCGGGTCCAGCGCAATCCCTATGACGGGGCGATCATGGGGGCCGGCGGAATCCATACCACCGTCGAGGACTTCGGCCGCTGGCTCAACAACTACGACGCCGCCACCGTCGGCGGCCGCGACGTCATTACCACCATGACGACCGCCACCACGTTGAACAACGGCTCCCCGGCCACCTCGGCGCCGGGCCTGGCGTACGCGGTCGGCCTCACGGTTGGGACGGCGCGCGGCCTCCGGGTGGTATCCCACGGCGGCAGCTGGGGAGGATTCCGGGGTCACTTCCTACGCTTCCCCGACCAGCGCTTTGCCGTCGCGACGTTCTGCAACCTGACAACGTCGG
>JANPEL010000172.1:0-9151 GCA_031431925.1 Gemmatimonadota bacterium
TCCGAGCTTCGGCAACCTCTCGCCCCGAGACATTGCCTCTCGGGCCGCCAAGGAGGCCTGCGACGAGGGCCGGGGGGTCGGGGAGACCGGGCTCGGCGTATATCTCGACTTTGCCGACGCCATAAAGCTCATGGGCTAGCCCAAGATCAGGGAACGCTAAGGCAACTTGTTCGATATGTATGAACGGATCACCGGCGAGAACCCGTACCGGCTCCCGATGCGGATCTTCCCGGCGGTCCATTACACGATGGGCGGGCTCTGGGTCGACTACAACCTGATGAGCACGATTCCCGGGCTGTTCGTGTTAGGCGAGGCCAACTTTTCCGACCACGGCGCCAACCGGCTCGGCGCGAGCGCCCTGATGCAGGGGCTGGCCGACGGGTATTTCGTGATCCCGTACACCATCGGCAACTATCTGGCCCAGGTCAAACCCGGCGCCGGCCCAGCCGCCATTGCCGGAGCCGCCGCCACCGTGGCGGAGGTCACCGAGCGGACCCGGCGGTTGCTCTCGGTGAACGGCGGGCGGAGCGTCGATTCGTTCCACCGGGAACTCGGCAAGATCATGTGGGACCACTGCGGCATGGAACGGTCCGCGGAGGGCCTCCGGGCGGCCATCGACCTGATCCCGGGACTCCGGGCGGAGTTCTGGTCCTCGGTCCGGGTCCTGGGCCAGGGCGAGGAAATGAATCAGTCGCTCGAGAAGGCCGGCCGAGTCGCGGACTTCCTCGAGTTCGGCGAGCTGATGTGCCGGGACGCGCTCCACCGGGACGAATCATGCGGCGGCCATTTCCGGAGTGAGTACCAGACCCCGGACGGCGAGGCCAAGCGCGACGACGAGCGGTTCTGTTACGTCGCGGCCTGGGAGTACCAGGGTGACACCAAGACGCCGGTGATGCACCAGGAGCGGCTCCAGTTCGACAATGTGAAGCTCGCGACGAGAAGCTACAAATGAAGATCACGCTCCGAGTCTGGCGGCAAGCCGGGCCAACGGCGGCCGGCCGGTTCGAAACCTACCAGGCCGACGCCGTCAGCCCCGAGATGTCGTTCCTCGAGATGATGGACGTCGTCAACGAGGATTTGATTGCCAAGGGCACCGAACCGGTGGCGTTCGATCACGACTGCCGGGAAGGAATCTGCGGCAGTTGCGCCATGGTCATCGACGGCATCCCGCACGGGCCCCACAAGGCCACCACCACCTGCCAACTCCATATGCGGTCGTTCCACGACGGCGACACGATTACGGTCGAGCCGTTCCGGGCCCGGGCGTTTCCGGTCCTCCGGGATCTGTCGGTGGACCGGAGCGCATTCGACCGGATCATCCAGGCCGGCGGATTCGTCAGCATCGCAACCGGCAACGCGCCCGACGCCAACGCGGTGCCGGTGCCGAAGGACCTGGCCGACCGGGCCATGGACGCGGCCCAGTGCATCGGGTGTGGAGCCTGCGTCGCCGCCTGTCCGAACGCCAGCGCCATGTTGTTCACGGCCGCCAAGGTCAGCCATTTGGGGTTGCTCCCGCAGGGACAGCCTGAGCGATACCGCCGGGCCCTCGCGATGGTCGGGCGGATGGATCTCGAGGGCTTCGGGGGCTGCACCAATTTCGGCGAGTGCTCAGAGGCGTGTCCAAAAGAAATCGGGGTCTGGACCATTGCCCGGATGAACGCCGATTTCCTCAAAGCCTCCGCCACGACTCGTCCCGAGAGCCAGGGCGGCGACGGCGCCTGATCCGTCAGGGCGGGCCCCGGCGTACGGTGTTATGCTGGAGACCCATGAGAACGATCACCTGCCTTCTCGCGGCAACCGTCGCCTGCACCAGCGAACCGGTTCCGCCGCCACCGCCGCCGCCCACGCCCGTCGCGCCGAGGCTAGTCGGCGAGGTGCCGATCCCGCCGGAGTACGGCATTCACGACACCTTCGTCCGGGACGGCATCGCCTTCGTCTGCGCCTGGAACACCGGCGTGGTCATCTTCGACGTCGGGAACGGCCGGAAAGGCGGGTCGCCGTCGAACCCGGTCGAAATCAGCCGGCTCGTTACCAGCGCCAACGATGTCCCGGGCGGTCCGGCGGTCCACAACGCCTGGTGGTTCCACAACCCGGTATCCGGCGAGAAGCGTTATCTCTTCATCGGGCAAGAAGGCCCGGCCCGGCTGATCGATACCTCCGCCGGCGACCTCCATGTGGTCGATGTCTCCGACCTGACCGCCCCCCGGGAGGTGGCGTCGCTTCGGATTCCGGGCGCCGGCGTCCACAATTTCTGGATGGACGAAGCCCAGCAGATCCTCTATGCGGCGTTCTACAACGGCGGGGTGGTCGCGCTCGACGTGTCTGGCACCTTGAACGGCGACTTGACCTCCCGGATCCGGGCCCAGGTCCGCCCCGGGGGAGCCGGCAACACCTTCGTGTGGGGGGTCATGCTGGCCGGTGGCGCGCTCTGGGCCAGTGATTTCACCAGCGGACTCTGGAAGCTCGACCCGACCACCCTCGCCACGTTAGGCGGCGGCAACAACGTCCCGGAGCGCTGGGGATCCGATCTCTGGGTCAAGGGCCAGTATGCGTACACCGGCACCTGGGGCGGGAGCCCCCGCAACGGGTCGGGCGTCGGCGATGCGGTCAAGATTTGGCAGATCAGCGGGAGCGGCCCAGTCCTGGTCGATTCGCTCCGGATCCCCGAGATTCGGACGATCAGCGACGTGGCTGTGAGCGACGACGGCACCTTGCTCGTCGTGACGGCGGAACGGTTGGCCAAACCAGGGCTCTACGTCTACGACCTGGCCGATCCGGCCCGGCCGGTGCTCGTTGGGTCGGTGGTTGTGGCCAACGGACTTCATACCGGCGAGGTGGCCCGGATCGGTGGCCGGCTCTTCGTGTTTGCCGCCAAGAACGCGCCCAACCCGAGTCTTCAGGTCTACGACATCACTCGTTAGTCGGTAACCTTGAACGAGCCGCTCGCGACCACTTGCCCCCCGTACGCACAATCGACCCGATACCCGCCGGCCTTCCAGGATCCCGGCGTCTGTCGGCCCCACCCCAGTTGGTTGTACCAGTCGGTCGCGTCGGACCGGATCCGATTGGCCAGGACGAAAGTGGCCACCACGCCGCCCGCCTGATCGTACGTGGTGCAGTTGAGGGGCACGTACAGTTCCCGCTTCGGCGCGTCGAGGTCGAGCCAGACCTCGGTGTTGATGTAACGGGTCTGGGAGGCGATGAACGAGTCGTCATAGACCCGGTTGTCCCGCGGCGGAACGTTCGACGGGCTCTCGAAGAACCGGATGCTCCGAGGGCGGATTGTGGTTCGAAACTCGGATCCCGACGTCGCTTCCTTGACCTCGAAGGAATGAAGGGCCGATCCAGAACCACCCACCAACCGGCTCACCAGGACAAGAGCGGCGAGCCCGCCGACGCCACCCGCAAGGTACTTCCAGGTCTTCGGTGACGACGGGAGCCGAGGTTTCGGCACTTTGAAGTGGAACCCGCTGTCCGTGGCTTCGACCACCGCTTTCGGCTTGGAGGCGGAAGGGGTCGCCGGAGGCGGCAACGGGATCCCAAACTCGGTCTGCGGCGATGCCGGGGATGGCTGCCCGAGCAGGGCCTTCATCGTGCTCACCAACTCGCCGATGTGACGCCCGAGGTCGGGTGTGAGGGCATCGAGCCAATGGCGGCTCCGGAGATGGAACTCGAGCGCCCCGTCCGGCATCACGTTCTCGATCCGGAACGGGACCACGATGGCGCCCTTCCGAATGGCCGCATCCACTTCGTTAGCCACATGTCCCGACCGGTTGGCCCCGGACGAAAACACCAGGACCAACGCCCGGGCCGAGGAAATCGCCTCGACAATGGCCTGAGCCCAGACATCACCGGCCCGGATGTCCCGGGGCGCCATCCAGCACCGCACCCCGTTCGACTCGAGCGCCGTGACGACGGCGAGGGCCGTCGGCTGGTCCTGACTGGAATAGGAGACAAAGACGTCGTGGGCCATTGCGTCCTAGAATATCCGGTTTTGCCTTGGCCGCAACCTGGAGCCGGAAGGGACTTGACCGTAGGCTCCGGAACGCGCCAATTCCCCGCATGGATCCAGAGCCGCTCTACCCGCCCCGGCCGGAGCTCACCTTTCGAGTCGGGGTCACCGGACACCGTTGGGACCGGCTGGCCCCCGGGCCGGATGATCGAACGGCCGCGCTCGAGCGAACCCTCAGTACCACCGTTCGGGGCGTCCTCGATGCGGTCAAACGGCAACTGGAGGCGACCACCGCCAACCCGGCCAACGGCTATGCCAAGGCCGCCGCTCCGGTTCTCGCAATCATCTCAGGTCTGGCCGAGGGCGCCGACCGCATCGTGGCCAACCAAGGGATCGAGGCGGGCTACCAACTCTGGGCCATCCTCCCGTTTGAAGCCAATCGCTATCGGGAAGACTTCGACGGGGCCTGGCGGGCTCCGTCGTGGTCCCGGCCGGGATCGGATGCCGATTTCGATCGGCTCCGCCGGGCCGCCGCCGCGACCATGGTCATGGACGGAGAGCCGGGCCGGTTTGACGCCTATGATGGTCTCGGCCGGGCGGTGCTCAGTCACTCGGACCTGTTGATCGTGATCTGGGACGGCGAGCACGGTCGCGGGCCGGGCGGCACCGCCAACGTGCTCTCGGCGGCCCGGCGAGAAGAGATCCCCATCATCCGGATCGACCCGGCCAACCCGGCCACTGCCTGGCTCGAAGACGCCCGCGATCCCGACCAAGGAGCCGAGAAGGGCTTGAGCCGACTGGAACGGCGGATCGGCGACCTGGTGTTGCCGCCTGAAATCGCGGGGCTGGCCCACCCGTCGAACTGGAACGGGCGCGCGGCCTATTTCCGCGAACAGACGGTGGCTGGGCACTTGGGAACCTCCTACCGGGCGCTCACCACCTACCTCGGACGGCTGCCGGGGTCGGTGCTCTCGACCCTGGCTCCGACGGCATTCGCCTGGTTTGGGGCCTTCCGGAATCTGGCGGTGCGCCGGCTCCCCTTGAACTATCCCGAGGCCACTGCCAGAGAGTGGCAGGCTCGGTGGGCCGAACTCGACGCCGGCATTCGCGGCCAACTGACCGATCGATTGGCCCCGGCCCATGGCTGGTTTGACCATTTGGCGACCTATTACGCCGACCGATATCGGTCCGCCTTCACGATGGTGTTCAGCCTGGCGTGGATGGCGGCCGTGGCGGCCGTCATGGGTCTCATCGCGAAGGTAAGCGGCTGGGAGACCGCCGGCCTTTGGGGTTGGATCGAACTGGCCGTGATCCTCGCGATCCTCGGCCTCACCATCTGGGGCAAGCGGCGCCGGTTCCACGAGCGATGGATCGACTACCGGCTCCTGGCCGAGCAGGTTCGGCATCTCACCTTCCTCTGGCCGCTCGGAGTGAGCAGTACCGGCACCCGCCTGCCGGCCAATCCCTCGGCCGATGACCCAAGGGTCCAGTGGACCGGGTGGTATTACCGGGCACTGGTCCGCCAACTCGGGTTCGGCACCCAAGCGTTTTCGACCGAGCACCTCGCCACCTGTCGCCGGCTGCTCCGGGATTTCGAGATCCAGGATCAGCGAAGGTATCACGACCGGAACGCCGAGCGACTCCGGCATCTCAGCCATGTGGTCCACCGCCGGACCGACGTGTTGTTTGGCAGCGCGGCCGTGGTCGCGGCGCTCCATGTTATGCACCTGAGCGAAGAGTTCCTGGTTTCGGCGAGCCTCACGGCGCTGTCGGTGTTCCTGCCGGCCCGGGCGGCCGCGCTCCACGGCTGGGCCGGCCAGGCCGATTTTCACGCCGGCGCGCTGCGGTCGGCGGAGGTCGAGTCACGGTTGGAGGAATTCGAACGATCGATCGACGGATTGCCCGAGCTGTCGACCGTCACCCTGGGGCCGGTGGCGCTGGGCGCGGCCCGGGCCATGGAAAGCGAACTCGGGAGTTGGCGGGCGACGTCGTTGAGCCGCCCGTTGCAGCGGGTCTAGGGCCAGAGCTGATCGACGAAGTGCGGCAACATCCGGCGCCACCAGGGCCAATCGTGATTCACGTCCTGCCCCCACAAATCGAGGGTGTGCGGAATCCCCTTCCGGTGCAGCAACTCGGAGAGCCGGCGGGAACATTCCGGAGCCTCGTACGCCCCCTGGCCGCTCACGATCACGATCCGGCAGTGGCGCCGAAGGTTCTCGAGGGCATTACCTTCGAGCCGATCGAGGTACCACATCGGATTGTTGAAGTAGCTATTGTCGTCCGTATAGCCCTTGAAGTAGTCCGGGGCCAAATCGTAGAAACCGCTCATCGCGATGGTGGCATCGAACAAATCGGGGCGCCGGAACAACGCGTTGGCCGCGTGGTACGCCCCGAAGCTGGCTCCCGAGGTGGCGATCCGGGCACTCGAATTCCCAACCACATTGCGGATCCACGGCACCAACTCATTCTCGACGTACCGGGCGTAGAGGTCCTGGCGCCGACTTTGCTCGGCCACCGGCAAGGTCCGGTCCATCCAGGCGAGTTTGTTGATGCTCTCGATTGAAATCACCCGAATCCGCCCCGCCATGATGGCCGGCTCGACCGACTTGATCAGGAAGAAGCGCTCGCACTCCAGATAGTCGGCGGCGGCCGTCGGGAAGAGCAGCAGCGGATGGCCGGCGTGCCCGTACTGCACCACCGGCATGTCGAGCCCGAGCGTCGGACTCCGCCACCCATCGAGGCGGCGGGGCAGGGCCGGGTCAATGTACTCGTACGCCATGGGTCTATAGCCTTGGAAGGGTGACGCCCAACTGACCCTGATACTTGCCGGCCTTGTCCTTGTAACTCGTCTCACAGACGTCATCGGCATCGGCCTCGAAGAACAGCACCTGACAAATGCCCTCGTTGGCGTAGACTTTGGCCGGAAGCGGGGTTGTGTTGGAAATTTCCAGGGTGACGTGGCCTTCCCACTCGGGCTCGAACGGCGTCACGTTGGTAATGATGCCACACCGGGCGTAGGTCGATTTCCCGACGCAGATGGTCAGGACGTTGCGCGGGATCCGGAAGTACTCGACCGAACGGGCCAGCGCGAAACTGTTGGGGGGGACGATACAGGTGTCGCCCTGAAATTCGACGAAGCTCTTCGGATCGAAGTCTTTGGGATCGACGATGGCCGACAGCACGTTGGTGAAGATCTTGAACTCGCCGGCCACCCGCATGTCGTAACCGTACGAGGACACGCCGTAGGAAATCACCTTCCGGCCCTGGGCATCGACGTGCCGGACCTGCGAGTCGGTGAACGGCTCGATCATGGCGTGTTCCTTCACCATCCGGCGAATCCAACGATCGGACTTAATGGACATCCGCGAGTTTCCAGGCGTGGGTGTAGTAGGAAAGGACCAGCGAATATAACGTCACCGTGCGGTTCCGAGGACCTCTACTTGTTTTCGGGCGTGATTGAGCAAGACCGACGATTGGTCTCCGCCACTCCACAGGTCTATCAAGCGGCGGTACCCGGCCAGCGCCACCTTCCGTTGGCCGAGTTCGGCGGCCAGGTCGGCGGCCCGGACCATGCCCCAGATCCACTCAAACTGGGATTCATTCCCGAACTCCGGCGCGGCGGTGAGTGAGTCCGCAAGCGCCAGGGCGAGCGCAGTTTTCCCCTGACCCGCTAAGCCGTCGACCCGGAGCCAGTTCGTCAACGCGGCCTGGGGGGCGGCGGCGCCGGCAGCCAAGAGGGCCACGCCAGAATCCGCCTGACCGGACGCGATGGCCGTTGCCGCCGCGATGAACTGGAGAGCTTGCCGATCGGCTCGGCCCATGGTATCCCGGGGCAGCGTCGCCAGCCGCCGCGCATCGGCGATCCGGTTGGCCCGCACCAGGCTCCTGGCATACAGGGCGAGCGCCAACGGCTCGGCGTTCGGGCGGACACTGGCCATCAGCGAGTCGAACGCCCGATTCGCTTCCTGGGCATCGCCCATCAATAGGAGCGTGAGGCCCTCATAGGCCCGGCCCCGGAGCGCGCCGATCGCCGTTCGGTCGTCGATCTGAATCGACGCGGCGGTGGCTTGGCGGAGGAACCCGACCGCTTCGTCGAGCCGGCCCCGCCAGACCCGGAGCAGCCCGAGGCTCCGAAGGGCGTAGGGCCGGTCCCGAATCCCCGGGCGGTCGAGGATCCGCCGAAAATGAGCATCGGCCTCGTCGAACCGGCCCAATTGGACCAGCAGTTCTCCGTACTCGGCAATGGCGAACCCGTGCAGGAGAATGGTACTGTCGAGCGACGCGGCCCGGTTGAAATGTTCCAGGGCAACATCCAGACGGCCGACCTGTTTCGCGGCGTTCGCCGAATTGGCATGGCCATTGGCATAGGTCGAGTCGAGCTTGAGCGACTCCGCCAGCGCATCGAGTGCCTCCCGGCCCCGGCCCAAGCGCATCAACTCGGTGCCGTAGCCATACCAACTCTCCGCGGAGGGAAACCGCGCCACGATGGCTCGGTTGATCGCAAGCATCGAGTCGGTTTCACCCCGGAGGCTGGCGTACCCTTCCTCGAGCCGGAGCCGCTCCAACTCCGTCAGGCGGTCTTTCTGGCGGAGGGCCTGGACATAGAACCGGGCGGCAGCGGCCCGATCGTGATGCCGGTTGTAGTATGCTCCCATTGCCCCGAGCGCCATCGCAAAGCCGGTATCCAGATCCAGGGCCCGCCCCCACAACTCCCGGGCGATCTCATACTGGCCGGATCCCCAGGCCATGCTGCCTTGGGCGTAGGACCGGAGCGCCTCGAAAGAAGGCGTCGTCGCCGCCGGGAGCCCAAGCGAACGCCCGCGGCGCTCGCTCCGGGTCTCTCCCAAACCCGCCCGGGTCTCGTCCACCAACCGGTCCAGCGCGCTCATTGTGCCGGCCCGGGTCTCGGCGCTGGCTTCGGCCTGGCGCACCGCTTGACCTGACCCCGCATCGGCGAGGACCGAAGAGAGGCGGTACCCCTCACCAGCCCGCTCGATCCGGAACCCGAGGACGTACTGGGTGTTCTCTCGGGCCGCCACTTCCCGCGCCAGGTCGAAACTGAGCCGAACGGTGTCAGCCCTCGGCTGCCCCATCCGCCGCAGGGCCCCCACCACTCG
The DNA here is from genome assembly GCA_031431925.1 of Gemmatimonadota bacterium. Lineage (GTDB taxonomy): Bacteria > Gemmatimonadota > Gemmatimonadetes > Gemmatimonadales > GWC2-71-9 > SHZU01. The sequence goes on from JANPEL010000172.1 coordinate 9,070, forward strand.
GCTTCGGGACAGCACGCTGAACCGGGCCGACTGCCCGAGTCCGACGGCGGCCGCCGCGATCAACGACTGGTCGAACAGGGTA
>JANPEL010000173.1:0-2804 GCA_031431925.1 Gemmatimonadota bacterium
AGGTCGGGGATCTGGTTCGACTCGTAGCCTTGGGTGTTGTAGATCCCGATGTCGTTGGTCCCGTCGGTGGTGCCCCGAAGGGCTCCATCCCGGAGCTCCGCGGCGACAAAGACCCCCCAGTAGTCGGCGTCCGGATCCTCCACCTCGAGCCGGGTGGTGAGATAGCTGGTCCCCACGAGGAAGGCGTTGTAGGAGGTCGCATTCGGGGGCGCGGTGAGGGAAGGCCGCAACTGGGGCCGTTCAACGGGCGGTGTGGTGTTGCCGAATCCATCGACGACCCGGAGGGTCGCGCAGCTTCCCTCCAGGGCGTCGTCCGGAATGCTGAGCTGGCTCAACTCGTAGGCCCCAACGAAGGTGGCCGTCGGCGAGAGCGCCGTCCGGCCGCCGGCCAGCCCGCCCCGTTCGATCTCACCCCGAGGGAGGAGGCTTCGGCCGTTGCAATCCGTGATGTCGAAGTAGTAGCCGACGAGGTTGCGATCCGGATCGCTCACCTGGGCCAGGAGCACGGCGGCACTATCGTGATAGCTCCAGGCGAAGGCCGTAATGACCGGGCGGTTTTCCACTTGGGAACAGACGACTGAGAACTGCAACTGAGTTCCGCCGTCGGCATAGACGAGCGCCACTTGGCGGCGGCGCCCCGGCGAGACGATCTCACAGTTGGAAGGGAGATTCCAAAGCGCGAAGGTGTATTCGCCCGGCGCGAGCGGGTTCAGGATGATGACGTCTTCTTTGACGCGCACCACCCCGGTCCGTTGGGTTCCATCCCGACCGGTCAACTCCCAGACAAAATTCACGGAATCCGGCCCGCCGGCCGTGAACACCGTCACCGCGAGCGGCAGGTTGCAACTCACGAAAAACCTGGCAATGGCCGTGTTGATCTCGGCCGGAATGACCACGAACTCGGTGGGCCCATAGCGGGAGACACACTTGGCCGGGAGGTTCTGGAGCCTGACTTCGTAGGTGGCCGACCGGACGCTGAAGATGAGGGTATCGGATGGCGCCACCCGGACGGTGGTATCGAAGACGCCCCCGGCGGACACGTCGACGATCCGGTACTCGAACTTGAGGTTCGGGTCCGGGAGGTTTCCGGTCTCGATCTTGGCCAGCACGGCCAGGTAGGGCGGCTTCCGGGCCTCGGGGCCGAGCGAGTCCCCCTGGCATGCTGCCAGCCCGGAGATCGCCAGGAGAACCAACAGTCGGTTTCGAATCATAGATTGCTTCTTTCAAACCACAGTGCCGCGCGGGATGGACCGTCCACCCCGCGCGGCGTGATGCGATGCTGCTTACCTACGGGTACGGCTCCGCTCACTCAGTTCCGAGGAACGGTCCAGCCTGAATACCACGGCAGGTTGACCGCGACGGTGTTCTGCCGGGGCACGCCACCGCAATACGTTGCTCCGGTATCGAAGAACCCTCCACTCGGCGGCGCCGAGCAGGTGGCGACCGATGAACCGGACAGGAGCCGGAAGTCCGGCACGGCCGACCACGGATCGACCAAGTGCGCCGAGGCATTGCCTTGCCCGCCGAACAGGTTGTTGGCCGCGTCGGCGATATAGGTCGCCTCGAGGTTCGCTCCGGTGTGGTTGCAATACGGCGCCGCCGCCAGGCCTCTGGGGTCCGCAGCGTCACCGTCGCCGTCGGCCGTGTTCTGGCCGAAGTATCCGAATTGAACGCTCAAGGTCCCGGCGTTCAGCTGGTTACAGATGGCACCGAGGACCGGCAGCCCGGTGTAGGCGGTGGCCTGACCGGTCGAGTCGACGTCGAGGCCGGCCTTATAACCGAACACCAGGATGTTCCGGATCGTCGCGTTGGTGTTCTGGCGGAGCAACATTCCGTGGAACCCGGTGGTGGCCGTGATGGCCCCGTTCACGCCAAGGAGCGTGGCGTTGTAGATCGTGGGATTGGACTTCGGGGTCGCTTCCGGGTCGACGTTGCCGCCGTCGATGCCGAAGTTGTCGGCCTCGATGCCGTTATCGCAGCCGGTGTTGCAGCCCCGGCTGATGAGGTATTGAGCCCGGCCGCGCCAGCCGCCAACCCAATCGAACGAGTCGTCCCAGCTCTCGTCGACGTAGGCATGCTTGACGTCAACGGTGCCGCCGAACCACTCGATCCCGTCGTCGCGACCCAACCGGACCTGGACGTAGTCGATCGAGGTGCCGCTGCCCACCGCTTGGAGCGTGAGCCCGTTCCGTTCCGCGGTGCCGGTGAAGATCGTCCCGGCGCCCTCGACGATCACGAACTTGAGGGTCCCGCTATTGTCGGTATCGGTGTTGCCGCCGTAGAGGCCGGTGTTGCCTTCGCCGATCGCTTCCAGCGCGCCGCCGCCCTGCCGGCCCGTGATGGCCGGGCTGGTAGCCGTGCCGTTGTTCACGGTCGCGTTGCCGTTGAGATAGAGACCGCCCCAGCAGCCGTTACTGGGCACGCCCGAGCAGGTAAAGGTGATCGGCTCGGCGACAGTCCCAATGGCCTGGATCTGGGCGTTTCGGCCGATGACCAAGGTGCGCGTCGAGCCAAGCTCGATCCGGGTGCCGGCCTGGATGGTCAGGACGGTGTTGGCCCCGGCGCCGTCATTGGTACCGACGCTGCAGATGTCGGTGGCGCTGGCACCGTTCGGGATCACATAGATCGAGTCGCGGAAGAAGGTCCGGCTCGCCGCAATCGGGCAGCTGACCGTTGAGGTCGGGCGGCCGAACTGGGAGGCTTCCCGACCCGGAATGACGGATCGGACAACCGGAGTCGGATCGGGCAGGCCGCCGAGGAACGCGGCGACGTCGTTGGCGATATCGAGGGCGTCGAACACGTTG
>JANPEL010000174.1:0-2913 GCA_031431925.1 Gemmatimonadota bacterium
CCGCCAGGTCGAGTGGACCGCCGACGGCCTGGCGTTCTATTTCGTCGACTACAGCGAGGACCTCCGCGAGCGGAGCTTGTTCCGGACCGAGGTGGCCACCGGGAAGACCGCTCGGCTGATTGCCGAACGGAGTGAGACCAACCAGCTCTCCTACGCCACCCCGCGATTCGCGATCCTCGACACCGGCGACATCATCTGGCCCTCGGAGCGCACCGGATGGCAGCATCTCTACTGGTACGACCGTGCCGGTACGTTGAAAGGGTCGATCACCGACGGTGAGTGGGTGGTCCGCGAACTGCTCCGGGTCGACGAGAAGGCCCGCACGGTCGTGTTCTCAGCCGGCGGCCGGGAGCCAAGTCTCGATCCCTATCTCCGACAGGTTTTTGAAGTGGGCTTCGACGGTCGCGGGTTGCGGGTCCTTGCGCCGGAGCCGGCCGATCACCAAGTCCGGGTCGGCGGCCGTCAGTTCGTCGGCGTCCCCCAACTTGACGTGCCGTCGGCGTTCTCGGCGAGCGGACGCTACTTCGTCGACGCCTATTCGCGGGTGGATCTCCCGACCAGGACGGTGGTGCGCGACCGGCGCGGCCGGACGGTGATGACGCTCGAGACCGCCCGGCTCGACTCCGGGTTCGCTCGCCTTTACCGGCCGCCGGAACCGTTTCGGGCCCTCGCCTCGGACGGTCGGACGCCGGTGTACGGCATCCTCATCAAGCCGTCCAATTTCGACTCGACCAAGCGGTATCCGATTCTCGACGCCGTGTACGGCGGTCCCCAGACGGTGTACGTCCCGAAGCGGTACGGCGGCGACCTCAATGGCCTCTACGGCCGCTCGTTCGCCGAACTCGGCAGCGTGGCCGTGGTCGTCGACGGGCGGAACACGCCGTTCCGGTCGCGGGCGTTCTTCGACGCGGGGTACGGGCACCTGGGTAGGGCCGGCTTCCAGGAGGACCACGTCTCCGCCATTCGGGAACTGGCCCGCTCGCGAGCGTATCTCGATCCGGCCCGAATCGGCATCTTCGGCTTTTCGGCGGGGGGCTACGCCGTGGTCCGGGCGATGTTTGACCATCCCGACTTCTATACGGTCGGGATCGAGGCGTCCAACTACGACCCGATGCTGAACGAGTGGAGCTGGGGGCAGAAGTACCAGGGACCGTACGACTCGGCCGGCTATGCCCGACAAGCGCCGGCCTCCAACGTGGCGAATTTCAAAGGAAAGCTGTTCATGGCGATCGGAGACATGGACGACGTGGTCCACCCGTCCGCCGTGATGCGGGTCGTCGATCAACTGGTCCGGCACGGCAAAGACTTCGACTTCCTGATGATCCCGAACCAGGATCACGGGCTTCTGGCGACACCCTATCTGATCCGGCGGCAGTGGGATTACTTCGTCGTCAACCTCCTCGGCGCCAAGCCGCCGCCCGGCTACACGATTGCGGCCCCCGGCCAATAGGACTTGATCCACATGAGGTTGATTTTCCTTCTGCTCTTGGCCGTGGCGGGATGCGGCAACCCGACTGCGGAGACTCCGGCTCCCGTCCCTGCCTTCGAGACGCCAACCCCCCTCGGCGCACCGATTGCGGCCAAACTCTACCGGGCTGAGTTCAGCAACGGTTCGTGGGCCGAGCCCCAAAGTCTTGGGGCGCCGGTCAACATCCCGGGCGGCTTCGGCGGGCCCGATCTGTGGTGGTCGGTGCGCCAGTTCGACCATAAGGGAAGCGATCCGTCGCTGACCACCGCCGGCGACATGTTTCTTATCGGGGTCGGGCCGGACCAGTCCAACGGCCCCCATGCCGACCCATTCGTGGCCCGAGGCCGACCAGCGATCTGAAACGCTCGTTACCGCCGCACTCTGAGGTCGAACCGGTTGCGCACGATCAACTGAGGATACCGCTTCAGGACCGAACGCGAAAACCCGTTCGCCCGGTCCTTGACGTAGCGATCCAGGAGAGTGGGCACCAGGTCCTGCCGGTCGGCGTGTGCGTCAGGAACGGGGTCCGCACTTCGGCATCGATCAACTCGTAGGTCCAACTCGCGCCGTCGAGGTTTACCCCCGCCCGCGCCCGCGGCTCGCCCCGGGCCGACATGCCCGCGAGCCGCCTAACGTGCGATCACGCAGCGAGCGGGAGGCGCCTTACGGATGCCCGGGCGGAAAGTTCGGGGGCTATGAGGGCGTCGGCGGTCGGCAGTGTGGCGGCCAGAACCTCACCGGCCCCTAACGTTTCCGGCCACGCCGGGCGCCACCCACCCCCTCCCACACGGCCCTGGGTGTTGGCCTCACACTCTCCACTCAGTCGAGGGTGTCTCGTGAGACGACCATTGCCCCAGAAGTATCGATGGTGATTCCCACGCTGGCCCACATGGCCACCTGGTTCTCCGGGGTCGGTGCGGGCTACGGGGGTGCCGGTAACCGGCGACGGACTCCGTTGAGGTCCATGCCGACAATTGCAGGGAGTCGGACGTGTCCCTCGGTCCCGGTCACTCGTCTCCAGTGAATATCAAACCCAACATCCGTTCATCGGGGGGACTGTGCGAAAATCATTCATCTTGGCCGCGATCGTGACCGGAGCGCTCGGCGGCGTCGGCTGCTCGGATTCAAGTGGCCCGGCCGACGGCACCCAGAGCGTCGGCCTCATGGTGACGACCCTGCCCAACGGTCTGTCTGGGGCTCCGGCCTTGGCCGGGCCCGACACCGTCAAAGTCGGCGGTCACACGCTGGTCCTGACCAAAGTGGAACTGGTGCTCCGCGAAGTCGAGCTGAAACGGGTCAAAGGCAGCGGCGACTGTGACTTCTCGACCCCGTCGGCCTCCAGCGGTTCCGACGGCGACCACAAGGGCGATGACCGGTACCGTCAGAATCACAAATGCTCGGAACTCGAAATCGGTCCGCTGCTGATCGACTTGCCCCTGGGCGCG
>JANPEL010000175.1:0-4291 GCA_031431925.1 Gemmatimonadota bacterium
CCGGGCCACCGGATCGGCCAGGATGTCGAGCACCAGGGCCGCCGCCTCCGCCGAGAAGACTCGGACGCCGTCTCCGGGAGAGCCGCCCTCATCGGCCGCCGTCCATCGGGCCGGCCGCCACAGCCCCAAATTGGCCAAGGCCCGGTATCCGTTGGCTAACTCCAGCAGCGTGACATCGCCATTGCCGAGCGCGAGCCCCAACCCGTAGTGATCGGCCCGCCGATCGAGGCTCGCGAACCTGGCGCGGTGGAGGACGCCAAGGAGCCGGGCCACGCCCACCTCCGAGGCGAGCTGCACGGCGGGTACATTGAGGCTGCTACCTAAGGCATCCCGGACCCGGACCGGGCCCCGGTACTGGCGATCGTAGTTCCGCGGCGCGTAGGGGCCGGTGGCGGTCCGATACACCGTCGCGACGTCGTGCAGCAGCGACGCCGGGGTGTACCCTTGGTCGAACGCGGCCCCGTACAGGAACGGTTTCAGCGTCGACCCCGGCTGCCGGCGCGACACCACCATATCGACTTGGCCGTTGGACGGTGCGAAGAAATCTGGCGACCCGACCCACGCAAGAATTTCCCCGCTCCGGTTGTCGAGCACGACCGCCGCCGCGTGTTCCGCCCCGGCGCCGCGCATCTCGGACACCGTGTGCCGCACTTCGGCTTCAACGGCCCGTTCCAAAACCTGGTCCAGCGAAGTCCGAATGACCCCGCGGGCCACCGCACTATCGGAGCGGGCCAAGACCCAGCTGGTAAAATGCGGTGCCAGAAAACGACCCTGAGCTCCTCCACCCAGCCCCGGCTCCAACCGGGCCGCCGCGGCCGCCGCGCCCGTTTCGGCACCCGCCGCCTCGAGCCGGTCGAGCACCCGGTTCCGCCGCGCCGTGGCGCGTTCCACCGACACCAGCGGATTGTCCCGGCTCGGCGCGTGGGCCAGGCCGGCCAACATCGCCGCCTCGGCCAGACTGACGCTCGCCGCTGATTTGCCAAAATAGAGCCGTGCCGCGGCCTCGACCCCCTCGGCGTTGCCGCCTAACGGGACCCGGTTCAGGTACTGCTCCAGGATTGATTGCTTGCCCAACTGCCGGTCCAGCCGGAGAGCCCAGGCCGCTTGAGTGAGCTTGCCGCCCCACGTTCGCGCGGTGCCCCGGACCAACCGGGCTACCTGCATCGAGATGGTCGAAGCCCCCGACACAACCCGCCCGGCCCTGACGTTCTGACGCGCCGCCCGCAGCAGTGCGACCGGGTCGACACCCGGATGCTCGTAGAACCGACGATCCTCGGCGGCGACGAACGCGGCCAGCAGATCCGGATCGATCTCGCCCGCCGGGAGCCACTGCCGTCGGCTGCCGGCGCTACTCCGGGTCGAGCGGAGCAACCCGCCGGCCCGGTCGAGCAGGACCACCCCGTGATCGGCCGGGGGGCGGAGCAGATCGGGATCGACCGGCACCGCGATCCATACCGAGAGCCCGACCGCGGCCAGCAACCCGGCCCGGGCGATCCGCCGCCCCCAACGGGGCCGGACCGACTTCGGGTAGCTCATCGCGTCTTCGGCCTCACCTCGAACAGACCGCCGTCGCTCCGGCCGTACACCGCCGGGTTGTACATCTCCTCGGCGTGCGCCTGGGGTTTGACGAACCGTCCCGGCGTCGTGGCCCGGGCCAAGTAGGTGGCGCTGTACGTCCCCTGCCAGAGCGCCCGCGCCGAATAGATGACCCGGTCGTCCCGAAGCTCCCGGTGATCGAACGGCGACCACCAACCCGAATCCCAGGAGCCGAACATCCAGCGAGCCTCGCCGTCGCCCTCGGCACCGTCACCCTCGGGCACGTCGAGGCCGGGACCGCCCAGCCCCCCGGCAATCCGAAGGCTGAGATCGATGGCCTCGAGACCGGCCGGCAATGGATCGTCGAGCACGACGAACGAGCGTTCGCTCGGGAGGGTGACCCGGAGCCGAACCCGGACCAGATCGCCCTCCGTGGCGGAGGTCGTCGGCTTCCCGGTCTGATAATCCTCGTACCACCGTTCGACTTGAATCCCCTGATCGGTCGGATTGACCGGCGTGGTCCGCGGGGTCTCGGACAGGGTGAGATAGAAGAACCCGGCGGCGCCCGATCCCGCACCGCGAATATCGAGCGACAAGGGTCCGGGTGCGGCCCGCCCAAGCAGGTCGGCCAAACTGAGCGTCGAATCGCCTAACACTTTCGTGGCCGCGGTCGCGAAGACCAGGCGGCCACCGGCCCGGACCTCGATCGACCGGCGTTCGGTCGGCGGGAAGCGCCGCTGCCAGGCATCCACCGCCCGGGCGGCCATGGCATAGTCCTGGGTATTCCACCACCAATCCCGGCCGGCTCCCCGCCCGCGCGAGACGACCGTTTCCAAGAGGGGACCCGCGAGCGGATGGGTGGCGTCGACGACCAACGTGGCCATCAAGAGGAGCGCCGGGGTCCGGTTGGCGGAAGTCCAGTACGACCGGCTTCGGGCGGAATCGGGAAGCACCGCGGTCCGGCCCTCGACCTTCACCGTCGTCCAGATCGGTTCGAGGATCCGGCGAGCGGTGCGGACATCGCCACCCCGGGACAGCGTGATCGCGAACTGGAGCCGGTCGTCGGGGGCGATTTGACCGAGCTGACGGGTCAAGTCGTTCTCCGCCGGGCGATTCCGCTTGCCGGCCCGGCTCAGGAACTCCACCACGGCCACCCGTTCAGCGAGCCGGGTCCGCACGTCCGTGTCCCGAATGGACACGGAGAGTGCCAGATTCTCTTGCCGCTCGAGACTGGCCGTGAGATATCCGGCCATCGCGGCAATCACGGTATCGCGAACCGCAAACCCCGCCGCCTTCGCCTCGATCAGCACGGCGCCGGCATGGGCCGTCAAGGACGGTGACGACCAGTCCCGTGCCCCCCAGAGACCGATCCCGCCGTCATCCCGTTGTCGGCGAACCAACATGCCGACCGCCCGCTCGATTTCGCCCTTGAGCTTGACCGTGTCGCCGGCCTCGGGGCCGGCCTGCTTCCGAGCCCGATAGAGTGCCACGATCGGGAGCGCCATGCTGCTGAGTTGTTCGCTGCAGAGATACGGATAGATCCGGAGGTCCGCGGCGTACCCCTTGAGCAGGGCCGCCGGAGAACTGCCGAGGTTGAAGCTGACCCGTGACCGCGCCGGATCGGCATCGGCGCTCACGTCGAGGGTGACCCGGGTGGAATCGATGACGACACCCGCCACGGTCGCAAACCGGGCCCGGAATGCCGGCCGGATCGGGATCGCCAACCGGACCGCATCCCGGTCGCCGGCACCCGACACATCAAACCGAAACACCGCGCTGTCTCCCGGTTCGGCCCGGAAGTCGAACCGGACTTCCCGGCCCCGGCCGGCTTCGAGCGTGGCCGACTTGGTCGTCTCGCCAAGGAGCCGGATGCCGGTCGGTACGGCGGACACCTCGACGGTCGGGGTGCCCCCGATCCGGTGGTTGACGACCACACCGGCGGTCATCTGGTCGCCGGGCCGGACGAAGCGCGGGACCGCGGCCCGGGCCAGCAACGGCCTCGTCACCAGCATCGAAGACTGGCCGCTCCCGTACCGATCGCCCGCGGTGACTGCGACGGCCATGACCCGGAAGGTGGTGAGGTTGTCCGGCAACTTGACCGTGGCGCGACCGATGCCCAGGGAATCCGTGACGACGGAGCCCAAGAAAAACGCCGTGGTTCGGAATCGGGACCGGAGAATGTCGGCGGCACCCTCCCCGCCGCCGCCGCCCGGATTACGGCCTTTGTCACCCGCGGCAACTTGGGGCGCCACGGTCGAGAGGTTGCTGCCTAACCGGAGGCCGAGCCCCCGGGGCCGGTAGATCAGCTCGACCGGATCGGGCACTTTGTAGCCGGTGAGCGAGAGCACCCCTTCGTCGACGGCCCAGAGGGTCACTTCGCTCCGGGCGCCTTTCGGCCCTTCCTTGACCGTGGCCGTGACGGTGGCCCGGTCGCCGGGCCGGTACTCGGCGCGATCGGCCGCCAAGCGCACCTGCAGCCGTTTGCCTTCGGGCGTGACCCGGACCTCGGCGTAGCCGACCCGGACGGTGGGCCGGCCCGGGTCATCGAGCGGCCCCGGCTTGGCGCTCCGGCCCCGGGCCACCACGATCGACACGAACGCGTTAGGCACCCAGGCTTCGGTCACCGGCAGCTTGAGCGTGGTGGCGCCGTCCTTGACGGTGAACCGGCGCTGCTCGATCACGCCCTCGCGCTCGACCGTGACCCAGGCCTCCGCGTTGGTGAACGGGGCCGCGAAGAGCACGGTGGCCGTGTCGC
>JANPEL010000176.1:0-6776 GCA_031431925.1 Gemmatimonadota bacterium
CGCTCGAGCGCCGTTAGGTTCCCGATCCTCGCCATGTCCGTCACGGTCCACGGCGCCGGGCGAATCCCGAGATAGACGAACTCGGGCGGCAGCGCCCCGGTCCGCGTTTCAAGAAACGCGTTGATCCCCGAGGCGTATGCCTGCATTCGACGCTGGTCCAGCGGCGACAAGACGGCGAGGATCTGTTTCTCCGTCGTCGCCAGACCGATGATCCGGACGAAGCGATCGCCCGGGAGCGCGTCAGGCCCAAGCAACTCGGCAAGCCGACCCTGGGATTGGAGCCGGTAGAACTCGAGCATGAACAACCGATCCTGCCCATGCGCGAACCCCAGGGCGAACAGGGCATCGGCAAAGTTCCCCCCGAAGATGTGGGGAATCGCCCGGCTGTCCCGGACGATGTCGACCGGACCGGACAGCCCGCTGACCGTCACCGACCCGGCGTACCGGGGCAGCGATGTCCGCAGCCAGAGCACTCCGGCCACCGGCAACCCGAGAACCGTGAGGAGCCCGAGGAGCCACACCCTTTTCGAGCTGCGTTTCATGGCTCGTTCCCGGGGCCCGTCACGAAGGCTCGGATGGCTTCAAGGGTGGCGTCGGGCGCGTCGTGGAACGCTACGTGACCACAGTCCGGAAGGCACACGACCTTCACGTTCTGATGGCGGGCTGCCTCAAGAATATCGGCGGCGTGCGCCGGGGTCGCGATCGGATCGTCGGTTCCGGTCAGCACCAAAATGGGCGTCGACAATCGGCCTAACGGTTCGAGCAGGTCGAGGCTATGAAGCTCCCCGTTTGGCGACATGTGAGCCTCGAGCAGCCGCCGGTTCACGATCATTCGCCGGTGAACGGCCCGGTCCCGGGGGCGCCGGTCGTAGAGGGGCATGCAGGTGCGCACGTACTCCGCCATGGCCTCGGGGCCGAACTCGGTGAAGAACCGCTCCGCCACCCGCCCGGCCTCGGGTCCGCCGAGCCGGCCGAGGGCCTCGACCGCCCGGTCGTAGCGGGGCCGCGCCGTCGTGTTCATCAAGATGAGCCGGCTCAGCGAATCGGGGTACCGAATCGCGAACACCTGAGCGACCTGGCCGCCGAACGAATGGCCGAGCACGATCGGCGTGCCGAGGTCGAGGGCCTGCCGAAACGCTTCAAGATCGGCGGCCCACTGGTCCAAACCGAGAAGGTCGAAGCTGCCCTCCTCGCTCCGGCCGTTCCCGCGGAGATCGAGATAGATCACTTGCGCGAAGGCGGCGAGGCGGGAGGCCCAGGGCTTGAAATAGCTGTGGTCCTGGCCCGGCCCCCCGTGCACCAGGACGATCGTGGGGCGCTCCGTCATCCGTGGCCCATCCACGACCAGGCCGGCCCCTTCGACGTCGAAGAACAGTTTGAGCCCGTTGATCTCGATCCTCATCGGACGCCCCGCCGAGCCCTCGCGGTATCGGTGACCGGGTTCCCGTGCTCGCCCATCGCTTCCACGACCGGACGAAGCCGATCGCCCGAGTTCCGCCAATGCGCCTCCAGCGCCGCCTCGGCCCGGTCGCCTGCGCCCGACGCGATAGCCCGGACGACGGCCGCGTGCTCGCGATAGCCGATCCGCATCCCCGCCACCAGACGATCGTAGTACATCGCGCGGTAGCGCCCGATTTGTGGTTGAATCGCCTCGAGGTGCTTGACGGCCCGGCTTCGACCGGAGCAGGCAAGGAGCAAGCGGTGAAACTCGGTGTCGGCGGCGCCGGCTCGTTCGGGGTCCGGCGTGCGGCGGGTCACCGCCGCAAACATTTCAAGGTTTCGACGATTGAGGTCCGCGGCCAGCCGCTCCCGCTGTGGTTTTGGAAGGCCGGCCGCCCGGCGGGCCACCACCCCCTCAAGCGCACCGACCAGGTCGAACAACTCGTCCATGTCGGCAATCGTGAGGGGGGAGACGACTCGTCGGCGGTAGCGGCCGAGGGAAACCGCCGCGACGTACCCTTCTTGCTCGAGCCGCTGCAGCGCGGCCCGGAGCGTAATCCGGGTCACCCCGAATCGCACGGCCGCGCGAGTCTCGACGATCGGCATGCCCGGGGGCAGCCGGTTGGCGAGAATCAGGGCGCGGAGTTGGCGGTATGCGGCGGTGGCCCGATCGTCGGGCGGCATAGCGGCTTTGGTGGAAATAGTCGCTCCCTTGGCGCGTTGGGGACGGGCCGGCATTTCCTAATTGTAATACAATGCTGGGCAGGTCGGGGTGGCCTCGGCCGGATATATTTGGGAATGCCGAAGCCGATATCCGACCTCTCCGAACTCCTCCGCTCGATTGCGCCGCGCCGCAACCCGGGGGTGTATGTCTTCGCGGTCGTTCCATTCGGCGCTGACCTCTCCGGGGTCTCAGCGGTCGCGACCTTCCGGGAGGCGGAGGGCCTGACAGTCGTGGCCGAGGAGACAGAGGCGGTCCGGGCCAACCTGCCGATCCTCTTCCGGGCCGCCTGGATCACCCTCTCGGTTCATTCGGACCTTCAGGCGGTGGGGCTCACGGCCGCCTTCGCCACCGCGCTCGCCGACGCGGGTATCAGCTGTAACGTCGTTGCCGCGGTGCATCACGATCACATCTTCGTCCCAGTACAGGACGCCGAACGGGCACTCGATCGACTGCGGGCGCTGCAGGACGCGGCCGGGGGCCGGTCGGCTGGGCGATGACCCTTCCGACCGTGGCCTACGCTACGGCTAGAGTGACTCCTGCGCGGCCCGCCAGCCCTGGGTGATGGCGGTGTTAGTGTCCGCCCCGGCGCCCGAATCCGAATTGGCAATCGCGATCCGTCCGAACGGTTGGCGACCGATGACCCAGGGCTTCTCCGCCTCGGTCTTCCAGTCCGGCTCCCAGGTTAGCCCTGGTGAGTAGGCGTAGCCGTGCGACCACCGGTTGACGGTGATGGCCCGGATGTCGCGGCCGGCGTCGAACCCCGCTCCTGACAAGGCTTGGTCGAGCTGGTCCCGGACGTGATGCTCGAACGTGGCGAACGGGGTTTCGAGGAGCCGGCGCCGTCCTTCGCGCCACTGCTCGGGCCCGGTGAACTTGGGGTCGTGGTGGACGTAGCACATGTGAAGGATCATCGGGTCGTCCGGGGTTTGGGAACCCCGGTACTTTCCGATCGAGACGGGATAGTCGAGCTCGACCTGCTTATAGAAGTCGTTGGTGTAGTACACAAAGTCCGTTCCCAACTGGGCAAAGGCCCGCCAGTTCGGCACCAGCACCTTGGTATAGGTCAGCGGCACCTTGACCCCGTAGGCTAGTCCTTTCTTCTGGGCGGCGGGTAGCTCTGGGCAGAGATAGGGAATGGCCATGTTGTAGCAGGCCAGGATGGTCTTCGCGGCCCTGACCGTGTGGGGCTGATTCGCCGTCACGTAAGTCACGTCGACGTGCCGTCCGTCCGCCGTGTGCTTGACCTCTACAACCGTGCTATTGAGCCGAATCCGGACCGCTGCGCCATGCCGGTCGAGTTCCGAATAGTTGGCGCGGGTGGTGACCACATCCTCCATCGTCGAACCCGGCATCGCCGCGGGAATGAGTGAGCGAACCAGGAGTCTGGCCACCGAGGCGTTGCCGTCGGGGAAATGGAAGATGTAGGGATCGTCGCCCCGGGTGCCGGAGCGTGCGAGGGTGTGATCGAGCCCGGGCATGCCGCCGTCGTAGTCGTGAATCTTGGTCGACGGCACTTCGTCGATCCCGACGCACCAGAAGCTGATGCCCCACTTGCGATAGATCTCGATGACCTGCGGATCGACTTTGCAGTAGTCACGAAGAAACGCGCCATACCCCACGTTGCTGAGTTTGGCGTGCTTCTCAGCCTGGGTCAACCCGGGCAGATAGTCCCGTTGCTCGGTCTGGATCCGGATGAAGTCTTTTCGGGCCTGTTCGGTGAGAGGGGCTTGGGCCGCGAACTCCTCCCAAGGAATCTTCCCATAGCCGGTCACCAGCTTTCGCCGGCCGAAGGTGGCCTGGTCGAACACAATCGACTTGGTGAGGCCAAGGGACGAATAGAGTTTCTGGTCGAAATAGCGGTAGAACCGTTCGGTGTCGATCCCGATGTCCACCAGAAGCTGACGAGCCACCTTGCTGTACGCCGAGGGGGTGTCCATCGACTCCGTCCCGCCGTAGCCGATCCGGGTTTGCCCGTTGATCGTGAACTCGTTCCGCTTGGCATGGCCGCCGAAGTCGTCGTGATTGTCGAGAATCAGAATCCGAGCGCCGGGTTTCTGCTGCCGGTAGAAATGCGCCGCGGCGAGTCCGCTGAGGCCGCCACCGACGATGACGAGATCGTAGGTCTCCTCCGGTGTGGCCTTGGGCCAGATCCGGCCGGTGACCCGGGCGTGCATGGTTTCCCAGGCGCCGTCGTGGGTTCCGCGGAGGCCGGTCTTGGAAGGGGGATAGTACTCGGCATCCTGGTCGATTCCGCCCGAGATCCACCGGGCCCAGGGGGTCGTGAGCGAGGCGCCGATCGCGAACTGCGCTCCGTTCAGGAAATCGCGCCGCGTGATGTCGTCTGCCATACTCTAAGGTATCACACCGTCCCCAAGCGAGGACAGCGCCGCGGTCCGGGAATCAGCCAAGGGGATGGCCCCATCTTGTCGTGGCGCAATCGGTTAGGCGTTCAGGATCGAATCGGCACGGAGGCTGCATTGACCGGCTCCAACTCCGCTCTCCGAGGCTCCAATGAAAACTGTGACCCTGGTGTTCGGGCTCCTTGCCCTCGCCCCGTCCCTGAACGCTCAAGACCGCTCGACCGACGACAACGACCGATACTCCCTGCCGGACCGGAATCCCGATCGGGGATATGAACGGCGCCCCCGGGACTTCCGGGCATCCTGCGGGTCCTGCGAGAGGGGCCGATGCTCCGAGTTCGAATGGCGCGAGGCTCGCCGCTGCGAGGACCGGCGCCGACACGTCGAGAAGAAAGAGGCCGAGTGGCGGGCCGACGCGCGGAAACGGCGGATCGATTTTGAGAACGACATGACGAAGCGGGAACGGGAGTTCCGGCGCCGGGAGCAGGAGCGGTGGGAGAAACACCAACGCGAGATCGCCCGGTGGTGGGGGGACGCCCGCCACTAGCCCCCCGGCCGCCGGTGCCGGGGAGGCAGGCTGTCGAGTCGTGAGGGCTATTTGACGAAAATTACATTGCCGCTGAAGTCGGTTACGGCGCCAATCTTCCCCTGGCTGCTGAAGGCGACGCGCCGGGGTTCCCCACCGACGTTGAGCGACCCCGTAATCCGGCGCTTCTGAAGGTTGAATACCTGCACCAGCCCGTTCAGGGGGAGTGTGATCCAGGCTTCGTGATCGTCGGGCGTGACCCCCACGCCGAACCCAACCCCCGCAATCGGAATCGGGGTGCCCATCGCGCCGGTCGCCAGGATAATGTCGTTCAAGTACCCGTCCTGGTTGGCCACGTAGAGATGACTGCCCTTCTTGTTCAGGGCGAGCCCTTGGGGCACCCCGCCGACGGCAAACGTCCGCACCACATTGCCGGTGAAGATGTCGATTTCGGAGACCGAGCCGCTGCCGAAGTGGCTGGCGTACAGCATCCGGCCGGCGGGATCGACGGCGAATGCGTTGGTGGCGAACCCGACGGACAGGGTCTTGGTGATCTGCAGGGTTTGGGCGTCGACGATCATCAAGGTGTTGTCATTGTTGCCGACGTAGATCTGAAGCCCGTCGGGTGAGACCTCGAGAGAGAAAGGGGATGATCCGCCGGTCGAGATGCTGGCGATGGCCGCTGAGGTCCCGACATTGATGACGGTGACCGAGTTGTCCCCCTGGTTGGCCGTGTAGGCTCGGGTGCCGTCCGGTGAAAAGGCGATCCCGGTCGGCAGTGCGCCGGTCGGAATCATTCCGGTAATTGAGCGAGTGGTGGTGTTGGTGACCCCGACCGCGTTCGCGAACAGCTCGGTGAAATAGGCGAGGCCGTCGTCGCGGACCGCGACGGCCCACGGATTTGGGGCGATGACTTTCCCAATGATCGTTCCCACCGGGTGGCCCTTGGCCGGATTGCAGGCGTTGCCGCCGGCCGCGAGGCTGATCGGGATGCTTTCCGGAGGCACCTGCTTCTCGGGTTGGGTCGAATCGGTACTGCAACCGGCCAAGACGGCGGTCGCGAGGGCAAGAAGACGGAGCGGAACCCGGGAATCCATAGTGACCTCGGTGAGCGACGGGGTGGGTCCAGCCGGCGGAAATCGCCGGTGGGCTTGGGCGCGCTCCATATTGCCGCCAACCGGCTCAGGCCGCTAGGTGGCGGTCGCGCCCCGGGGTGATCCAGAGCTATTTTGGGAAGCCGAAGGGCCCGAAATGACCAGAAAGGAACCACTTCAGGATGAGCGCCTCCTACGATGTTCGCGGCAGCATTGCCGTCATCACGTTAGACAATCCGCCCGTTAATGGGCTCAGCATTGCCACCCGCTCAGCGGTGGGGGCCGGCATCGACCGGGCCGAAGCCGACGGAGCGGTCACCGCGCTCGTGATCACCGGAGCCGGCAAGGCGTTTTCCGGCGGGGCGGACATCCGGGAGTTCGGGACTCCGAAGGCCCTGGCCGAGCCCAATCTGAACAGCCTGCTCCGGCTGGTGGAGGGGTGCCGGAAGCCGGTGGTTGCGGCGATCCACTCCGTGGCCATGGGCGGGGGCCTCGAGTTGGCGCTGGCCTGCAACTACCGGGTGGCGGCGCCGGGAGCCAGCATCGCGCTGCCGGAGGTCAAACTCGGCCTCCTGCCCGGGGCGGGCGGGACTCAGCGGCTGCCTCGAGTGTTGGGGGTTGAAACCGCGCTC
>JANPEL010000177.1:0-9670 GCA_031431925.1 Gemmatimonadota bacterium
CGCGCACGGGAACGGGCCCACTGGGCCAAGCTGACTCCCGGAACGGACCGGAATGGCGAATGTGCTGGTAGTGGACGACGACCCGACCGTTCGCCGAATCCTCGCCAAGCTGCTCGAGAAGCGGTTCGGCGCCTCGGTGCGGGAGGCGGCCGACGGGTTTGCCGGATATATGGCCGTCGAGACCGATCGGCCGGACCTGGTGCTCCTGGATGTCTCGATGCCGATCGTCGACGGTCCGGCCATGCTCGAAAAGCTCCGGGGCGACGAGCGGTTTGCCACCCTCCCGGTGGTGGTGATCTCGGCGGCTGGCGAACGGGACGTCGTCCTTCGGATGATCGAACTCGGGGTCAGGGACTATCTCAGGAAACCCCTCAACTTGACGGCGGTGCAAAAGCGGCTCGAGCGCCTGTTTCCGGCTATCGGCCTCGAGATCCCCGGCGCGAAGGTCTGGGCCGACTAGGCGCTTGCGGCGGCGCGAGGCCTTCGGTATTTCTCGCCGGTGACCTCCTCGAACGGTTTGCGTGACACGGCTCTGACCCTTGCCGGCGGCGGCAACCGGGCGTTCTATCAGCTCGGGCTGTTGCAACCGTGGTGGCCGCGGCTCGCGCCGTCGGTCGGGGTGATTTCGTCGTGCAGCGCGGGGACCTGCACCGCGGTGCTGATCCTGACCGGCCGGCAGGAGTCCACCATCCACTACTGGCGGAATCGCCGGAGCCACGTCACCAAGAACCTCGAGTGGTGGAAGCTGCTCCGAGGCGAGCGGCCGGCGCCGCATTTCCCGATCTATCGTGACACGATGGTGCACGCGCTGTCCGACGGTGGACTCGAACGGATCCAGTCCCTCCCGTTTCCCGTGTACTCATTGGTGGCGACACCGCCTCACGGGCTGCCGATTCCCCTGGCGATTCCGATCGGGCTTGGGGCGTACTCACTGGAACGATGGCTACATCCGGGGCGCCTCCATCCTGGGATCGGCCGGCGACTCGGGTTTGCCCCGGTGGCCGTCGACCTGCGGACCTGTCGCTCGGTCGAGGACGCAGCCGACGTGGTGCTTGCCTCCTCGGCGACCCCGCCGTTTACTCCGGTCGGCCAGGTGGCGGGGCGGTCGGTCCTCGATGGCGGGTTGGTGGACAATGCGCCGGCCTTCGTGGCGGATGATGCGGGCCGATGGGCCCGGCACCTGGTGGTACTCACGAGGCCGTATCCCGCCGAGGTGATGGGCGAACGGGGCGCCCGGTGGTACCTCTGCCCGAGCGAGCCGCCGGCGGCCGATCGGTGGGACTACACCAACCCGGACCGGATCGATCAGACGATCGCGTTAGGCCGCCGGGATGCCGACCGTTACACCGCTCAGTTTACCGCTTGGCTCGGGAGGGGAACCGCGGGCACCACCGCCGATCGCCCGATCTGAGCCACAATCGAGCCGGCGAGGATCAATCCACCGCCGGTCCACTGTCCGAGCGAGAGCCGTTCCCCGACGCTGATGAAGCTGACGGCGGCCGCTACCAGCGGCTCGAGCGCGAAGAGGAGAGCCGCTTCGGTCGGCCGGATGGCCCGTTGGCCGGCCAATTGGCCCACGAACGTTGCGACGCCCGCCAGAGCCAGAAATGGGATCAGGGTGACGGTGGTGGGGTTGAGGTCGATCCGGGGATCTTCGAACCCCGCGGAGAGGACCCCGGCCGTCAGCGAAATCACCATGAATTGCACCGCCATGAGCCGCATCGGCTCGTGGCGGTTCGCGACCGCACCGACCAGCACCACGTACAGCGCGGCGCAGGCGGCGCTCCCGATCATGGCGAGGTCGCCGGCTCCAAACCCGAGGCCGGTCCCATGAGCGGCCGGCCGGGTCAGCCACCATCCGCCTAACGTGGCGAGGCTGATCGCGAAGAGATCCCGGCCGGTGGGCCAGCGCCGGTGGAACGCGAGCATCAGCACGGGGACCAACGGGGTTTGGAAGCTGAAGAGAAATGCCGCCCGGCCCGGATCGATCGCGGCGAGGCCCACCACGAACAGGGCTAGTTGGACCGCGAACAGGGTGCCCAACGCCACGCCGATCCGCCAGTCCCGCCGGTCCACGTGGCGATAGACCGGCGCGAGCAGCAGGGCGGAGCCGGCGAACCGAACCGCCATGAACGCGAGCGGGGTGGCTGAGCCGAGGACCATTTTGTTCAGTGAAAATGAGGCGCCCCAAATGAAGGTGCACCCCAAGAGCACCCAGATTGCCCGGCGGTGGGTCATTCCGGGCCGCCGGCCAGGAGGGGTTTGAGGTACCGTCCGGTGTGGGACGCCGCGACGGCCGCGATCGACTCGGGGGGGCCCTGGGCCACCACCCGGCCACCGCCATCGCCGGCCTCGGGGCCCAAGTCGATGACCCAATCGGCTCGCTTGACCACATCGAGGTGGTGCTCGATGACCATGACCGTATGCCCGGCGTCCACCAGGCGGTCGAGGACGGAGATCAGTTGCCGAACGTCCTCCAGGTGGAGGCCGGTGGTCGGTTCGTCGAGGAGGTAGAGTTTTCGGCCGCCCCGCTTGCCGGCCTGAATCAACTCCCGGGCAATCTTGAGCCGCTGCGCTTCGCCGCCGGAGAGGGTCGTGGCCGGTTGACCGAGTTGCAGGTAGCCAAGCCCGACCTGCTGGAGGTGCCACAAGGCGGCGCCGAGCCGGGGTTGGTGGTGGAACCGGTTGATCGCCTCGTCGACGGTCCATTGGAGCACGTCGTGGATCGAATGGCCCCGGACCCTGACATCAAGGACGTCCCGTTTGAATCGGGTGCCACCGCAGGCGTCGCACGGTACGTAGACGTCGGCTAAGAACACCATCTCGACCATGACCTGCCCGGCGCCGTCGCAATGTTCGCACCGGCCACTGCCGGTGTTGAACGAAAACGTGGCCGGGGTATATCGCCGGGTCCGGGAGAGGGGCTGCTCGGCGTAGAGTTCCCGGATGTCGTCGAACCCCTTGATATAGGTCACCGGGTTGGACCGGGGACTCCGGCCGATCGGCGACTGGTCGATCAGCACCACGTCTTCGAGCCACTCGTGTCCGGTCATCGATTCGACCGTGCCGATGACCTCGCCCATGTGGGCCTTGATCGAGGACTGGCCGACCACCTTGGCTTCCAGCTGACGGTAGATCACGTCATGAACCAGGGTACTCTTGCCGGAGCCGGAGACCCCGGTCACCGCCACCAGAGTGCCCAAGGGAACGTCGACATCGACACTTTGGAGGTTGTGGAGCCGGGCGCCCCGGAATTTGAGCCAGCGGGGTCCGGCGGGACGGCGGGCACTCGGTACGCCGATCCGTTTGGTGCCCTCGAGATATTGGCCGGTCAGGGTCTTCCCGGCCGCGGCCACCGGGCCCGCATGCACGAGGAATCCGCCGCGTTCGCCCGAGCCCGGACCCAGCTCGACCATGAAATCGGCCCGACGAATCGCTTCGAGATCGTGCTCGACGACGAGGACGGTATTGCCGGCGTCTCGGAGCCGGACCAGGAGGTCGAGCAGGCGGTCGGTGTCGCGGGGGTGGAGGCCGATCGACGGTTCGTCGAGGACGTAGAGGGAATCGACGAGCCGGGCACCGAGGGCGTTGGCCAAGGCGATCCGCTGGGCTTCGCCGCCCGAGAGGGTCCGGGTCTGCCGCTCCATGGTGAGGTAGCCGAGCCCAACCTCGACCAAATAATCGACCCGGGCGGTCAACTCGGTCAGCACGTCAGTCGCGATGGCGCGTTCGGTTGGGCTCCAGGGCAAGCCCCGGAGCCAGAGGGAGAGGTCGGCCAACGGGAGCGTGGCGATGTCGGCGATGGTTCGCCCGCCGACCTTGACCGCGAGGGCGTGCTCGTTGAGCCGAGTGCCGCCGCAGCCCGGGCAGGTCTTGGCTAGCTGATATTGGCGGAGAAAGACCCGGATGTACTGCTTGTATCGCTTCTCTTCGAGCGAGGTCAGAAACGGAAAGATCCCGGTGAATTTGCCGAGTTTGCCGTAGAGCAACTCGCGCTTGACGGTGGTCTTCAGGCTTTGCCACGGCGCCGTCGGGTCGGCGCCGAGTTTCCGGGCCGCGTCGAGGAGGGTCCGGCGCCGGCCTTCGTACCGCGGCTTGGTCCACGGGTCGATGGCACCGTCTTCGAGCGAGCGGCTGGGATCGGGCACGACCAGGGACTCGTCGTACTCGAGGACCGCGCCGAAGCCTTTGCAGCCGCCGCAGGCCCCGCGGGGATTGTTGAAGCTGAAGAGGGCCGGCGAGAGGGGCAGGGCGGGGGTGTCGCAGGTGCTGCAGGCCGGATGCTCGGTGAACCGAAGCCGCCCCCCGTCCCAGAGAATGACGGCAATGCCATCGCCCTCGGCCATGGCTTGGCCGATCGCCTCGGGGAGCCGGGCTTCGGCGGTGGCCGCGTTGCCGAGCCGATCGGCGACCACCAGGAGTTCGGCGGCCCGCCCGAGGTCGAGGCTCGGCTTCAGATCATCGAGGTGGAGGGCGACGCCGTCGCTGATGAGACGGAGATACCCCATGGCTCGGAGGTTCTCGACAATGGCCTCGTGCGAGAGCCGGGCCGAGGGGGGAAGCGGAAACGTCACTTGAATTGGAACCGGTCCGAGGGTCCGAACCTGGTCGGCCGCGGTGGTGGGGGTGTCGCGGACTACCCGGGCGCCGCATTTGCGGCAATACTGGATGCCCAGTCGAGCCCAGAGTAACCGGAGGTAGTCGTAGACTTCGGTGGCCGTGCCGACGGTTGACCGGCTCGACACGGTTGGGTTCCGTTGCTCGATGGCTACCGCCGGAGCGATGCCTTCGATCCGGTCGACCAGCGGCTTCGGCATCCGTTCCAGGAATTGCTTCGCGTAGGTCGAGAGGGACTCGATGTACCGCCGTTGCCCCTCGGCGTAGATGGTATCGAACGCCAAGGAACTCTTCCCCGATCCCGATGGTCCGGTCACCACGATCAGGTGCCGGTGCGGCAGCTCGACCGTAATGCCCTTCAGGTTGTGCTGGCGAGCGTTGACGACTCGGAGAAAGGCGTTGGGCACCGGGGGAATGTAATTGCTCGGCCGTTGGCACCCGAGATTAGATTGAAGCTGCCCATGGCCAAGCTGCTGACCCCCAAAATCCTGCTCCGCGGCCTCGAGCTGTTCCTGCTCATGTCGCTGGTGAGCTTTGGCGCCGTGCTGGTGTACAGCGACAGCTCAACCGGGTTCCTCAAGGCGATTCCGGATCTTCGCTTTGGGTGGCTGGCGTTGGGTCTGGGACTCGCGTCGATGGACTGGATTGGCGGCGGCCTCCGGAACTATGTGTTGGCCAGGAACGTGATGGCCGATCCGCCGCTCAAGGGCATGGTGTTGGCTGGGGGCATGGGCGCGTGGGCCGCGTACCTGACACCGGTCCAGTCGGGGGCTGCCCCGATGATGATCTACACGATGAAGCGGTACGGGGTGCCGGTTCCCCTTGGGTTCACCATCACCTTCATGAGTTTCATCGCCACGGTGGCGTTCTTTGCGATTGCGGGGCCGATCGCGATCGCGTTCGGGGCCGGGAAGTCACTCGGGAACCATGGGGTGGCGCTCGGGATTTCGCTCTACGACTTGTTCATCGGCAGTCTGGCCATCTTCTGCGCCCTTGGCGTGGTGTTTCTGGTCGTGATCCTCTTTCCGAAATTCGTCCGGGATCTGGTTCATCGCCTGGCGATGGGCCTGGGGAAGAAGAGTGAGCGGGTGGCGGCCCGGCTCGAGGGGCTCCGGCGCGGCATCGATCAGACGCATGAATCGGTGGCGCGCTTCAATTCGCCCCGGGGGTGGGCGGCGCTGGCGGTGGCGACCGTCCTGTCCGGCCCTTCGCACGCCAACAAGCTCCTGGCGGGGTACGTGGCGCTTCGGGCCCTCGGCATCGAAGCCCAGTTCGTCGATGTTCTGTTGCTCCAGACCTTCATCACCTTCGTGCTCTACTTCTTTGCTCCGACCCCGGGCGGATCCGGTATCGGTGAGCTGATTTCCACCGCCGTCATGTCGATCTACGTGCCCCGAGAAATCGCGCCGCTTTACATTCTCGTTTGGCGGTTGGTGATCAGCGGGTACACGGTGGTCTTCGGTTCCCTGGTGTTCTATCGGTGGGTCAGGCGGGGCCTCACGGGCATCGAGGAGGAGCCGTCAGCCGCGTGACCGAGCTCGACAGCGACGATCTGCCGACCGATCTGGTCGACCGCCGCCTCCTCGCCAGACTCCTCGAATACCTCAAGCCCCACTGGCGACTGGTCGCCGCCTCGGCGGTGCTGATTGCGATCCACGCCGGCCTGGCGGTGGTTGGCCCGGCGCTGACCCAGCGGGCACTCGACCGAGCGATTCCCGCTCGGGACGGCGACCTCTTGCTCCGGTACGCCGCGATCTTTCTGGGGGCGTTGCTCCTGACGTTCGTCGTAGATTACGCCCAATCCATGCTCACGACCCGAATCGGGCAGCGGGTCATGGCGGACCTCCGGATCTCGATTTTCGACCGTTTGACGCGGCTGTCCGTCGGGTACTTCGACCGGAACCCGGTGGGTCGGTTAATGACCCGGGTCACGTCCGACGTCGAAACGTTGAACGAGCTGTTTTCCTCGGGGGTGGTCAGCGTCTTCGGCGACCTGCTGACCCTCGCGGCGATTACCACGATGATGCTGGCCACGGATTGGCGGTTGGCGCTGGTTGCCTTTCTGGTCATGCCCATGATGTGGTTGGTCGCGGCAGGATTTCGGCGCCGGATTCGGGACGCGTTTCGGGACATCCGCGGCCGGGTGGCCAAACTCAACAGCTATTTGCAAGAACACCTGGCCGGGGTGCAAGTCGTTCAGCTCTTTGGACGCGAGCGCGCCACCGCGGCCGAGTTCACCGAGGTGAACCAGGCCTACCTCACCGCGAACCAGCGATCGATCGCGATCTATGCGGTGTTCTTTCCGTTGGTCGAGCTGGTCGCGGCGGTGGCCATGGCGTTGATCTTGGCCCGGGGGGCTCCCTGGGTCCTCGATGGGTCGCTCACGGTTGGGGTGTTGGCGGCCTTCGTTCAGCTGACCCGGCGGTTCTTCCAGCCGCTCCAGGACCTCTCGGAGAAGGTCAATTTGGTACAGAGCGCGATGGCCAGTTCCGAGCGGGTGTTCCGTTTGCTGGATACGCCGGTGGCCGTGCTCGACCCGGCCGACCCGGTGCCGTTGCCGGTGCCGACTCGCGGGGAGATCGCCTTCGAAAACGTCTGGTTCCGCTACTCGGAGTCGGGGCCGTGGGTGCTCCAGGATGTGTCGTTCCGGGTGCCGGCCGGCTCGACCCTCGCCGTGGTCGGCCATACCGGGGCGGGCAAGACCACGCTGGTCAGCTTGCTGCTGCGGTTCTACGACCCGTCGCAAGGCCGTATTACCCTCGACGGGATCGATATCCGATCGGTGGGCGTGGCGGATTTGCGGCGCCAATTCGGCTTCGTCCAGCAGGACCTGTTCCTGTTTGCCGGCGACGTGCTCCGCAACCTGGCCCTCGACCCCGCCGTGACCGAGGCCAGGGTTCGGGCGGCCGCGGCCCGGGTGGGGATCGACGGGTTTATCGGGCGACTACCTGGGGGATACCGCCATGTCCTGGCGGAGCGGGGCAAGAACCTGTCGGTCGGGGAGCGGCAATTGCTGAGTTTTGCCCGAGCGATGGCTCGGGATCCCCGGATCCTCCTGCTCGACGAAGCCACCAGTTCGATCGACTCCGAGCTGGAGGCCCGGATTCAGCGCGGGGTGGATGAACTGATGCGGGGCCGGACCGCGGTGGTCATTGCCCACCGATTGAGCACGATCCTTCATGCCGACGAGATCGTGGTGATGCACCACGGCCGGGTGGTGGAGCGGGGGCGGCATGAGACCCTGGTCCGGCGCGACGGCGTCTATCAGCGACTCTCCCGGCTTCAGGCCGGAACTCATCTGGCCTGAACGACTTGACAGATCGGCTGCCAGGGTTAGCAGATCGGGGACTTTGGTTTCTTGCTAACCCGCCGACCACGGCCTACGTTTGGGGCCCACGGCGTTTGAAAAAGGGACCCCCCGGCGGATGCAACAGCAGTATGGCGGTGGCCGGGTGGTGAGCCTCAACGACGGGCGGGAGTATCTCGTGTCCGTCGTTCCATTCGGGTTCGGGCGGGATGCCGAGGCGGAAGTGGTTGTCGCATCGCCGGATGCTTCCCGGCGGCATGCGGAAATCGTGGTTCGTCCCGACGGCAGTGTGCTGGTTGATCTCTCGGCCAATGGAACCTACGTGAACGGCAGCCGGATCGATGGCCGCCGCCCATTGAAAGCGCTGGATGTGATCCGAATTGGAGCTGAAGAGTTCCGGTACTATTCCATGGTCAATGAACCGGCTGGGCGCCCCGTCCCACCGGTGGGGGCCGAAGCCCGGTTGAGCGACACCCTGGTTGGGGTGCCGCGGGTTCGTCCGCTGGCCACGCTCCGGATCAAGGGCGGGGTGGGCAAGGGCGATCGAAAGCTGGTCGTCGCGGCCGTCACCCATCTCGGTCGCGGGGCCGCGAGCCAGATCCGATTCTCCGACCCGAGTGTGAGTGCCGAGCACGCGGTGTTGCAATTACGCGAGGGGGTTTGGACCCTGACGGATCTTGGCTCGACCCACGGGTCCGCGGTCGATGACGAGCCGGTGACCGAGGAGACGCCGCTCTCGCCGGGGGCCACCATCCGGCTGGGCGAGGTCGTCATCTCGTTCGAACCCAATGACGAGCGGGCCGACTTCGTCCCCCGTGCCCCCGCGGTGCCGGCGCCCGTCGCCGTGGCGCCCGGTCCCCGGGCCGGGCTCATGGCGGTGGCGATCGCCCTTCTCCTGGCGGCCCTGGTCGCCCTGGTCCTGTTCGTCTAGCCATGCTGATCACTTGCGCGGGAGACACTCACGTCGGCGTTGTCAGGAGCGGCAACGAAGACAATTTCATGATCGATCTCAAAAGCGGCACCTTCATCGTCGCCGACGGGATGGGGGGCCACGCGGCCGGCGAAGTCGCCAGCGAAATGGCCGTTGAGATCATCGCCAAGGAATTGGGTTCGCTCCGCGGACTGCCGGACGCGGCCGCCTTCGAGCGGGTCCGGCATTCGATCCGGGCGGCCAATCAGGCGATTTTTGAACGGACCATTGCTGAGGCCGACAAGCGCGGGATGGGCACGACGACCACGGTGCTGGTGCTCGGGGCTAAGCGCTATTTGATCGGGCAGGTTGGGGACAGCCGGGCCTATCTGTTTCGGAAGGGACAGTTTCTTCAGGTCACCAAAGATCACAGCTACGTCCAGGAGCAAGTCGACGCCGGCCTGCTGACCGCCGATCAGGCCCGCACTCATCCCTATAGCAATGTGATTACCCGCTGTGTTGGGGCCAACGAGGACGTGGTCCCGGATGTGTACTTCGGCACCCTCGAGCAGGGGGACGTGCTGCTGGTGGCCTCGGACGGCCTGACCGGGATGCTGGAAGACGACCAACTGGGCAAGATCATTCAGACCGATTCGACCCCGGAACTCGTGGTGAGCCGGATGATCGCCGAAGCCAACCGACATGGCGGTCTCGACAACATCACCGCCATCGTGGTGCGGATCGACGAAGTGTAGGTCTCCGCCGAGGCCGCCTCAGATCAGGGCGTGGCCCGTCGCCCGCCGTGCTGTCAGTTGGCCCCCCGGCAGCGGGGGCCG
>JANPEL010000178.1:0-6240 GCA_031431925.1 Gemmatimonadota bacterium
GAGCGCGGTTGGTCTGAGCTCGATAATGGCGCCCTCGTTCAGGCCGCAGAGTCAATGGGGTTCGACCTGTTCGTCACCACCGACAAGAATCTCCGCTACCAGCAGAACCTCGCCGATCGGCAGATCGCGACCCTCGTCCTCCCCGGCCCCCTCTTCGACCAGATCAACAGCGACGGCGGTGGAGTCCGGATCGAGACCGAGGAGAAGGACCTCGTCTTTCTCTTCGACGTCAACGTCTACGGCCCGTGGCGGATGACGAAGGCGTTCGCCCCGATGCTGATCGACGCGAAGGGCCGGATCGCGAATATCAGCTCGATCGCGGGGATCAGCTCGAGTCCGATGCTCGGGGTCTACAGCATGACCAAGCACGCGCTCGAGGCCTACGGCGACGGGCTCGGCGCCGAGCTGGCGCGGTTCGGCGTGAAGGTGAGCTCGGTCGAGCCGGGGAATTACAACTCGGCAATCGGTTCGACCGTGGTTAACCGGATGGGCGACCTCGACGCGCTGGCCGCGAAGTCCCGGTACCCGAACGAAATCCTCGCGTACAAGACGAGGGGGGGGAACCGCGACCAGTATCCCGAGCCGGACGACGTGGCCGCGGCGGTCGATCACGCCCTGTCGGATCCGAATCCGCGGGTCCGCTACATGGTGGTGCCCGTCGCCGAAGAGGCGCTGCGGACGGTCCGCAGGGCGGTGGAGGAGATGGTGCAACTCAATCAGGGCCACCGGTTCACCATTCCGCGGGACTCGCTGATCAAGCTGATCGACGACGCCATCGCCAGGGTGAAGTGAGCCCGGGTGGAAGCCGAGCAGGCTCGGATGGCCCACCGATGACGCCGCTCGCCGAGCTGGGGTCGGCTCTCGCGGATCGGTACCGGCTGGAGCGGGAACTCGGTGCCGGCGGGATGGCCACCGTCTATCTGGCCGAGGACCTGAAGCATCGCCGCAAAGTCGCGGTCAAGGTCCTCCGCCCCGATCTCGCGGCCGCGCTCGGCCCCGAGCGGTTCCTCCGCGAAATCACCATCGCCGTTAATCTCCAGCATCCCCACATCCTCCCGCTCCACGACTCCGGCGAGGCCGACGGGTTCCTCTACTACGTCATGCCCTTCGTGGACGGCATCAGTCTCCGGGACAAACTGACCCGCGACGGCGAACTCCCGATCCCGGATGCCGTCCGGATCCTCCGCGACCTGGCCGATGCGATGGCCCACGCCCACAGCCAGGGCGTGGTCCACCGGGACATCAAGCCTGAAAACATCATGCTCTCGGGCCGCCACGCGCTGGTCACGGATTTCGGCGTCGCCAAGGCCGTGACCGAGGCGACCGGACGGCACTCCCTGACCACGGCGGGCGTGGCGTTAGGCACCCCGGCCTACATGGCGCCGGAGCAGGCGGCGGCCGATCCCCACGTCGATCATCGGGCCGACATCTACGCCTTCGGCGTGGTGGCCTATGAACTCCTGACCGGCCAGCCGCCCTTCACCGCCCCGACGCCGCAGGCCCTGCTCAGTGCCCAGGTGACGATGACGCCGCAACCGGTGACCGCCCACCGGCCCAGTATCCCGCCGGCGCTGGCGGGGCTGGTGATGAAGTGCCTGGAGAAGAAGCCGGCGGATCGGTACCAGAGCGCCGACGAGTTGATTCCACAGCTCGAGGCGGTGCTCACACCGAGCGGCGGCACCACCCCGACCGCGACGCGAGCAGTGCCTCGGGTGTCGAACCGGCTGCTCGCGGGTGGCGTCGTCGTCCTCGCGGTGCTCCTGGGGCTCGGCTACTGGCGGTTTGGCCGCGCCGCGGGCGGTGATGGCGGGGCCGGCGCCGAGGCCCGCACGGTGGCGGTGCTTGCCACGCCCACCGCCGAAGATTCGACCCAGTGGTTTGCCGACGGCATCGTCCAGACGCTCGAAGGAAAGCTGCTCGCGGTGCCGGGACTCGAGATCCACTCGAGCACGTCGCTGGCGGCGACGAAGGCGCGGGAGCTGCCGCCCGAGGAGATCGGGCGCCGGCTGCACGTGGCCAACCTGCTCAGCGTGACCGTGGCCCGGAACGGCGGCACCCTCCGGGTCTCCGCCCAGCTGCTCCGGACCTCGGACGGCCGGGTGGAGTGGGCCAGCGCCCCGATCGTGGCCCCGGTGGGGGAGATCTTCGCGGTCCAGGATAGCCTCGCGGTCCGGACCGTGGCGGCACTCCGAATCCCGCTCGCGGCGCCGGGCGCGGCCCGGCTCGTGGCCCGCGGCACCTCGGTGGTGGAGGCGAACGAGGCCTACATGCGCGGCGAGTGGTACCGGCGACGGTTCAAACCTGCTCAGGCGATCCCCTTCCTGGAACGCGCCGCCGCACTCGACCCCCGATTCGCGCAGGCCCACGCGAGCCTGGCGATGTCGTACACCATCCTCCCGTTAGTCGACATGGGCGGAAGGGACAGTTCGCTGCGGTTGGGCCGCCAGAGCGCCGACCGCGCTCTGGCATTGGACTCGACGCTCGTGCTGGCCCACGTCGCCGGTGGAATGCAGAGCCTCCTCGACTACCGGTTCGCCGACGCCGAACGGGAATTGGGCCGCTGGGCGACGCAGAACCCGTCCGATGCCGAAGGGCACCTTTGGCACGCTTTCTCGCTGTTCTTCCTCGGGCCCTTACCTGAGGTGCAGGAAGAAATCCGCACGGCTCTTCGGATCGACCCCGAGCGCCCCGATGGGCACGTGTACAAGCAACAAGATCTGATGATGACGGGCCGGTTCGACGAGGCGCTCGCGGCAACCAGGGCACAACTCGCGGACCCGATGTCGACACCCAGGTATTTCTTGACGAACCTGATCCAGATCTACGCCTTCAGCGGCCAAGCAGACAGCGCCGTAGCAGTGGCGCGCCGGATCCTCGCGACTGCACCGGTCGATAGCGATCTCGGGGCGGAACGGTTCGCTATCCTGTTCGCCTTCGCGAGTGCCGGGCAATGGCGGGCGGCCGATTCCCAGCGGGTTCTGGTGCTCCGCCAGCCAACCAACTCGCCGCACTTCACCGAGACCATCGTGGCGCTCGTGGATGGTGACGTGGAGGCAGCGGCCCGCGCGATGGAAGCCGGCGTCGAGGCGCGGGAGCCGGGGTTTATCATCGCCCCGCTCACCTGCGAGCCGGTGTTCGACCGACTGAAGACCAACGCCCGCTACCTCGCCCTGCTCAAACGGTTCGGCCTGACGCCGTGTCCGCCGCTCCCCCGCTGGCCGATCCCGCCCCGGCCGCGCTAAGATGCTGCCCCACGAACCCCGTAAGGCCCCGATGCGAGCCACGCTCCGACTGAGCCTGCTCCTCGCCGCGCTGGGCGCCGCCCCGGCCGCATCCCAGGCACCCGACGCGATCCTCACCCTCGGCAACGGCTACGACATCTCGCCCAACCAGGTCTACGGCCGGTTCAACGGGTGGGATGCCAAGCTCGATCTCTACGTCCCGCACGACACCACCAGCAGCCATCCCGTCCTTATATACATCCACGGCGGGGGATGGATGGCCGGCAACAAAGAGGAGTCGGCTTTCGAACTCCTGCCAGCCGGCAGCGCTATGCGGTCGGATGGTTTGGCCCGATGCTCGATCGCGAGCCGATCGCCCGAGCCACTTCCCCGCTCTCGATGGTCCGCGTCGGCGGCCCGCCCGTGATCACGATTCCCGGCGACGCCGACCCGACGGTGCCCTACCAGCACGCCGTCCGCCTCCACCGCGCCCTCGACGCCGCCGGCGTCAAGAACCAGCTGATCACGATCCCGAAGGGCGGCCACGGGGGATTCTCCAACCCCGAGACGATTCGCGCCTACCGGGCGATCTTCGAGTTTCTCGGCCGGGCCGGGCTCACGCCGTGACCGGCCATCGGCGGGGGCTAAACGATGGCGACGAGTAAGCGGCGGAAGGCCCTCAAGTCCATTCCGCGATTTGCGAATGAGGCGGCCGAGCGAGATTTTTGGGCGACTCACGATACGACCGAGTACATCGACTGGTCCCAGGCGAAGCACGCCGTGTTTCCGAACCTGCACCCCTCCACTGAGACGATTTCGCTGCGGTTACCGGCGCCGCTGCTGGCGGATCTGAAATCGTTGGCGAATGAACGGGACGTACCATACCAGTCACTGCTCAAGGTGTATTTGGCGGATCAAGTCCGCCGGGAACGCGAAAAGCGGCCGCCGAACAAGCGCAGATCGTTGGCCGGATAAGGGAAACGAGACGTGTTCACCAAGCCAGGTCGCGGCGTATCTACCATTGCCGCGACAAAGCGAGGGCTGACCCGTGGCTGAGATCACCGACCGGCTCACCGCGGCCCTCGCCGACCGCTACCGGATCGAGCGGGAACTCGGCGCGGGCGGGCTGGCCACGGTGTATCTGGCCGAGGACTTGAAGCACCAGCGGAAGGTGGCGCTCAAGCTCCTCAGGCCCGGCGGTTCGGCTTACCCGGCTCGCGGTGATGGGCGGCTAACGAGGCTGTAGAAAAACCCTCTGCCCCTCGGAATGCGGCAAGGACATTGCAGGCTCGCGGGGTATCGATCCGTCGAATGTACCTTCCTGACGGTCCCCCGTCGAGGCGCCCATGGCCCGCTACAAGTACATCGATACGACCCCGCGGTTCCTGCCGGTGGACTTGGCGCGCCAGCTGCTGCCCGGGACGTTCGAGCACGCGCTCCACCACCTGCTCGAGCACGCCCTCGACCTCTCCGCCTTCGACGCCCGCTTTCGGAACGACACGACCGGGGCCACGGCCTATCCGCCGGCGTTGCTCTTGAAGGTGGTGCTCTTCGCTTACTCGCGCGGCATCGTCAGCAGCCGCGGGATCGAGCGGGCCTGTCAGGACCATGTGACGTTCATCGCCCTCTGCGGCGATACCGCCCCCCATTTCACCACGATTGCCCGCTTCGTGAGCACGCTGGGCGACGACATCGCGCGGGTGTTCGCGGCCGTCGTTGCGATCTGCGATGCCCAGGGGTTGATCGGCCGCGACATGTTCGCGATTGACGGGGTGAAGCTGCCGAGCAATGCGTCGAAGCACCGGAGTGGGACCCGGGCCGACTTTGAACGACAGGCGACGAAGCTGGAAGCCGCCGCGCAGACCATGCTCGCGCGCCACCGCGCCACGGATGCCCGGCCGACGGAACCCACGCTCGCCGCGAAGGAAGGGCCGCGCCTCGCACGCCTCGAACAGGCCGCCGCCCACCTCCGCGACTGGCTCGCCACCCATCCCGATGACCGCCGCGGTGCGAAGGGCGCGATCCGGAAGAGCAACCGCACCGACAACGAGAGCGCCAAGATGGCCACCGGCAAAGGCGTGATCCAAGGCTACACGGGGGTCGCCGCCGTGGATCGGGCCCATCAAATCATCGTCGAGGCCCAGGCGCATGGCACGGGCTCGGAGCAGGAGGTGCTGCTCCCGGTCGTGACCGCCCTGCAGGCGGTGCCAGGGTTGCTCACGGGGCAGTCGCTGATCACAGCCGACGCGGGGTATCACAGCGAGGCGAACCTGCACGCGCTCGCCGCCCGGCACGTCGAGGCGCTCATCGCCGATCACGCCATGCGCCAGCGGGACGCGCGGTTCGCGACGCAACCGCGCCACCGGGCGGCGCCGGATCCGCTCTTTGACAAATCGAGGCCCCACCCCGCGCCACCGCCCACCCGTTATCACCCCCGCGACTTCACCTATGACGCCACCGCCCGGACCTGCGTCTGCCCCGCCGGCAAGTCGCTCTATCGCACCGGCCGGCAGGTGGTGATCAACGGGTATGTCGGCGCGCAGTTTCGCGGCGCGAAGCGCGACTGCCTCCCGTGTCCGCAGCGCCCGCACTGCCTCCGCACGCCCGACCGCACCGCGACGCGGCAAGTCCTGTTCGTCCACGGCCGGGTCGCCCCCAAACCAAAACCCGAGACCGCGACGGCGCGCATGCGGCGTCGGATCGATGCCCCGGAGGGCCGCGTGCAGTACGGGCAGCGCTTCGCGACCGTGGAGCCGGTGTTTGGGAATCTGTGCCACAACAAAGGGCTCGATCGCTTCACCCTCCGGGGGCGTCGCAAAGTCGACGGGCAATGGAAGCTCTTCTGCCTCGTCCACAACATCGAGAAGCTCGCCCATCACGGGTACGCGGCGTAGCGGGCTCCCGCACCACGCCGACGCCCCGCACCGAACGGGCGCCGCCGGCTGGCCCCTCGACGGATGCGCTACGCGGCGATCAGCCGATTCCAATCAGAAAGGGGGTTTTCCTACATCCTCAACGG
>JANPEL010000179.1:0-2165 GCA_031431925.1 Gemmatimonadota bacterium
TCGGTCAGCGCCGCGATCTCAGCAACGGTTGAATCCTTCACCTTAGCCGGCGTGACCAGGGACAACTCCAACGGCCGGTACACCCGAGAGCTCCAAGGAGTAGCAACACCCGCCATCCGATCGTGAACGCCGTTTTGTTCAAGCGGACCTCCCGGTCAGAACCGGAGCGTCGCTCGGAGGCCGGGTGCGCCGCCGGGACCAACGGTGACCCCGACATCGAACGCTCGCCGGAGTTCCCGGCCATCGCCGGCGCCGGGTTGGCTCCGATCGACCAATCCATGAATCCCGACCAACGTCGCAATCCCGCCGACCACCAGGTTCGCAATCCCGAGTCTCCGAACGGGCGCCTCGTTATCCACCTTTCCCACGCCTAACATGGCGGTCACCATGCCGGCCCCGGCGCCGAGCCAAGCCAGCCGCTGCCGGCTTCGGGGGCCGGCCAAGTTGAGCGCGGTGGCGGTGGCCGATAAGCCGATCCCGACCACGGATGCCACGGCGTAGCCCGAGGTGATCTTGTTCGGGTCGACGTACGGTTCCCATGGCGGGCCCCAGTACGCCGGCTGAATCCGGGCGGCCTCCGCCACCGTGAGCCCGAAGTGGTCCAACCACTGGGCCAATCCGGGTTCGTCGGCCAATTCCCGGACGTACGCGTTGTTGCGGGTCGCGGCGACGTGATCCACGATGTGAGCGTAGCCGGTGCGTTCAAGCAGGAACGCCATCGCGCAGAGGGTGCCGCGGCGATCTCGAAAATACGGGACCAGGCGGCCGGCAAAGTCCTCGTTCATCGGGAATTGCCCGGCCCTGCGATACTCCGCCAGCAGGCCCTTCACGCGCCGGCGATTCGCCCGCTGGCTCGCCGATAGCTGGGATTCGTCCCGCCGGGCCAGCACCGTCTCCGCGCCAATGAGGTGACGCCGAACTCGGCTGACCTCGCTCAGAGCGGACGGGCCGCCCAGGAAAACCACGGCAATCAGCGGCAGAAGCCTGGGGGAGAAAGGCATCATGGGCGGTGTCTCCATTGGGAGTGGACGTAACGGTACTACCCAACCCGGACCCGGTCTGTCACATCCGTCACCATTCGGCCCGACCGGATACTCGGCTACTATTCCAGCACCCACAACGGAGCCCGACCATGCAAGGACCGCCCACCCGCCGTGAATTCTTGAGCTCCGCCACCGCCCTGGCCGCCGGCGCCTTGGCCGGACCAGAACTCGGCTCGGCGACGGCAACTCCACCGATGCCGACCCCCCAAACCCTCACTCGCGCCGGCCGGCTCCGCCAACTCTTTAAAGGCGATCCCTTCTACTCACCGGTCCTCGAGAACCTGCTCTCGGCCCGGCTGGCCGAGCAGGAGGGGTTCCCGTTCGTGTGCATCTCGGGGCAAGCGCCGTCGCGAGCTCTCGGGATTCCGGACGTCGGCCTGGTCACCCTCTCGGATCTCTTGGCGGTGGCTGAGCCGATTGCCGGTGGTGTCGACATTCCGGTCCTGCTCGACATCGAGGACGGCAAGGGGACCGCGATGCACGTTTACCGCGCCATCCAGCTCTGCGAACGAGCCGGGCTCTCCGCAATCCTGATCGAGGACGCCGACTTGGTTCCCCACCTCGGCGCCCCCAAAGGCGACCTGGTGCCGCTCGCCACGATGGTCGACAAGATCAAGGCCGCAGCCGACGCCCGGCGCGATTCAGACTTCGTGCTGCTAGTCGCGTCGGTGGGCCTCCGAGAGGGCCGGGGGAAAACCGAGGTCATGGAGCGCGCCGCCGCCTACGCCGAAGCGGGTGCCGACGGGTTCTGGTTCCCCGGACTCCCGATGGCGGAAAACAAGGAGGCGTTCGGGGTGGTGAAGAAACCGATCATGTCGATCGGCGGCACCATCGAGGAGATGAAGGCCGTCAACGTGGCCTTCGCGGCCTTCCTCGACTTCGGCATGGTGGCCCTCGGCGCGGTGCGGCGGGCGCTCCAGGAAATCAAGGCGACCGGCTCGATCGCCAACGCGACCAAGGACGCCCTGCCATTCGCGGCGCTCCGAGAGTTGGATCGGACCCAGGACGTGCGAACCCGGGCCCGGATGTATCACGTCATCGGGGGACGGCTACGGCCGTTTGACGTTGTACTCGATCGCTTCGAGCTCGAAGCGACCGTAGGCAAACGGGCCCTCGGCGGGG
>JANPEL010000180.1:0-5453 GCA_031431925.1 Gemmatimonadota bacterium
GGCCACGAGAATCAACGCCACCAGCGCAAACGCCGACAGGAGCCCGGCCAGAATCTTCGGCGTCCGGGCCACGCCCACGAGCTGATCGTCCATGGTCTTGATCGCATCGATGATCTGCTTCGGGTCGATCTCGAGCACCCGAGCCCGAATCGCCGGGGCCATAGCGGCCACCGGAGCATCAGTCTGGAGCACGAAGGCGAGCAGGGGCCAGTAGGTCTCGTCGGCCCGAATGAAAACTTCCGGCATGATCTGCTCGTCGGTTGCCCACTGCCGAACCCCCCGCGCCACCCCAACCACCTCGACTTGATGGTCGCCCGACACCGTCACTCGCTCGCCGAGGGGCTCGGGTCCAAGAAACAGCCGGGCGAATTCTTCGTTGACGACCGCGGTACCCCGATCGCCGAGCGTCCGGCCACTGACGATCGGGATACCCATCGTCGTGAAGTATCCGGCGCTGGTGGCCCGAATTGAAACGCTCTTGATCGCAAGCTCCGGCGACAACCTCCGGCCGGCCACCACCACCGGCCCCGACTGGGTCCCGCCCTCGAGGGGCAGCCGGTCAACGACCCCGACCGAGCGGACGCCGGGAATGGCGGCCAGCGCCTCGAGCGTTCGGGCCCGAAAGTCGGCCAGGGCCGCGCCGTCGCTGCCCCAGGGCAGGTTGATTCGCGCCGTCATCACGCGTTCCGTCTCGAAACCGAACCCCGAGCGACGGAGCCGAAGGAATCCGTCGAGCATCGTGACCGCGGCCACCAGAATCACCAGCGCCAACGCCGCCTGGCCAACAACGATCAGGTCGCGAGCCAGGCCGCGCGGGGCGGCTCGATTGAGTGACGGCACCAGCGACCCCTTGGCCGCGCGGATCGCCGGCAAGGTCCCAAACACCACGGCCGAGGTCACCGCCAACCCAAGGGCAAACATCAGGACTCGGCCATCGACCGCGGCCTCCGCCAAACGGGGCACGTCGAACGGAAGCTCCATCGACCGGATCCACGGAACCGCGAGGACGGCAATCCCCACGCCGAGCAGCCCGCCCGCGAAAGCGAGGATGACACTCTCCGTCAGATAGAGCCGCACCAGGCTTCGGGTCCCGGCACCTAACGCCGCCCGGAGGGCGCTCTCCCGGCGGCGCTCCACGGTCCGGGCCAGGAGCAGACTGGCCACGTTGAGGCAGGCAATGAAGAGCACCGCCGCCGCAATCCCGAGCACCACGAGCCCCACGGAACGAGCCTCACCAACCAACTCGGCCTGCAGCGGCACCAAGCGCGCCTCGCGGCCGGCATCCGTTTCAGGGTACTCGCGGCCCAGCCGGTTCTGAACCAGCCCGAGTTCGGCCGTCGCCTCGGCGGCGGTTCGGTCCGGGCCAAGCTTGGCCACCGTAAACAGGTAGCTGCCCCGCCGGGGACCGGCTTGGAGCCCGGTCGGGGCCGGCGCCCAGGCTTCGATCTCGGCCGGATACCCGCCATTCGCGGCGATCCCGACGACGGTATGTCCGGTGCCGTCAATCGTGACCGTTTGGCCTAACGCCCCCGCCGCCGAGCCGAACCACTTCGTGGCGACTCGCTCGCGGATCACTAACACGGGCTGACCGGCCCTCTCGTCCGCGGTGAAGACCCGGCCGCTCGAGGGCGTCGGGCCGAAGACCTCGAAGTAGGCCCCGAAGGTCCGGCGGATTTCGAGCCGTTCCGGCT
This sequence comes from Gemmatimonadota bacterium, assembly GCA_031431925.1. Classification (GTDB taxonomy): domain Bacteria; phylum Gemmatimonadota; class Gemmatimonadetes; order Gemmatimonadales; family GWC2-71-9; genus SHZU01. Next base: position 1,692 of record JANPEL010000180.1, read on the forward strand.
CTCCGCGGCCCGTGACGATCGAGCTCTCGCCGAAGTAACCGGCCACCGCTGTGAAACTCCCGACCTGCTCGCCGTAGTCCCGCATCCGGAGCGGATTGCCGCCGCTAGCCTGACCCTCTTTCCGCTCGGCCACGACATACAGCCGGTCGAGATCAGGAAGCGGGAGCGGCTTGAGCCCCACCGCGTCCAGCAAACTGAAGGCCGTCGTCGTGGCACCGACGCCTAACCCAAGCGACAACACGCCCGTCATCCAGAGACCAGGCCGCCGCCAGAGACTCCGGACCCCGAACCGAACGTCCCGGCCCAGGCTATCCAGCCACAGCAGCGCCCGGACGTCCCGCGTCGCCTCCGCCTGCACCGAGCGATTCCCGAATGCCAAGCGGGCCGCTCGGGCCGCCGCCGCCGGTGTCATCCCGGCCGCCAGATTTTCCTTGGTCCGCATTTCGAGATGAAAGGCCATCTCGTCGTCGATCCGTTGGTTCATGCCCCGGTCGCCGAGCAACGACCGCACCGCCCGTTGCCACCAACTCATGCCTCCCCCCATTGCAGCACGAGCTGAACCCCCGACGTCAACCGCGCCCACTGCTCCTTTTCGCGCTCGAGCTGGCGTCGGCCCAGGGCCGAGATCGAGTAGAATCGGGCCCGCCGCCCGGTGTCCGTTTCGCCCCACTCCGAGACGATCCAGCCCGCTTCCTCCATCCGATGAAGGGCCGGGTAGAGCGAGCCCTCTTCGACCCGGAGCGTCTCGTTGGAGACCCGCTGGATCGTCGAGGTAATGGCGTACCCGTGCATCGGACCGCGGGCGAGCGTCCGGAGCACGAGCAGTGCGAGGGTGCCTTGCAGGATGTCATGCCGAGCCATCTGAACCCTAGTCTGTAATACCTAGACTACTATATATCGACAACTAGGTATCGATGCAAGGGGGACGGAACGGCTGGTGAGAGCGGGCGGCTAGCGGCCGATAACGATGCCTTCGTAAATCACGGTCTTCGGCGCGATGATGCCGGCCGTCAACACGGTAAACAACAAGTCCGACCACCGGCTCTTGGTCTTGATCTTGAGTTGAGCGACTTCCTTGCCGCCAACGAGCTGACTCGCCAAAGCTTTGTCGAGCCGCGCCTTCCCGAGCGGCACCAAGCCCCAAAAGGCATGCACCGTGTGGGAAGAAACCCGGAATGGTTGCCCGACCGCCGCGTCGCCGGCCGCCGAGGCCATCGTGGCGGGAACGCCGAGGCTCGTGGCATCGAAGCTTTGGGCACACCCCGTCATCGCCAGGGCGGCCACGACCAGCACCGGCCCGATCCGTCGAATATTCAGCACGAGTCCTCGTCCTTACCGAAAGTGATAACTGGTCCCAATGCTGACACCGGAAGCGGGGGTACCCCCGTTACTCCAACCAAGCCGGGTATCGTACCCGGCCCGAAGACCCCAGCCGTTCAGCAGCCCAAGATCGATGCCGGCGCTCAAGGCGGCCTTAATCCGGCCCCCGGTCACCGGCCGGTTCCCAATGTAGTCGAGCCGGGGCGCAATCCACGGTTTGATCGACAGGACGGCGGCCGGAATGCTGAGCGCGGCGCCGAGACCGGCCCACCCGCGCCATGGCGACCCGGAGCCGCCGCTGGTCAACGATCGATCCGCCCCCGCCTGCCACACGATCTTGAGCGGTACCAATGGACCGCCGATGACCGTGAACTGCGCCGATCCGGTCAGCACCGAGCGACTCTGATTCCCACCAACAGCCGGGTCGAGGGTCACCCGCGACACCGCGATGGTAATGCCGACGGGACCGAACCCGGCCGAGCCGCCGAGCGCGATAGCCCGGGAGCGGTCGTCGCCGGCGGTACCGGAGCGCTTGAGCCGGCCAAAGCCGAGATCCGCACCGATGGTGATGCCCTGCGTTACCCCCGCGTTGCGGATCGGTACCGCGGCATCCTGCGCGCTGGCGGCGGCCCCCAAGGTGACCGACAGCAACGCAAGGGCGAGCCCGAAGATCCGGAGGGTCACGAGAGCCTACTTGAAATGGTAGCTGGCGCCCAAGCCAACGGACCCGGGTTTGGCGCCCGGCCCTTGGGTGAACAATCGATCGACGGCCAGGTCGAGTCCGAACCCGTTCAAGAATCCAAGGTTGACGCCACCGCTCAGGCCAAACTCGGTTTCCGTTGTGATCTGCGTCGGGGTCCGAACCCGGAAATAATCGAGCCGCGGGGAGACCCAGAATTTGAGGGCCACCACCGGCTGCGGGATCGTCCACGAGAACCCGAGCCCGACGGGTACTCGCCAGTTGGTGGTTCCGCCCGAGTTCGGTGCGTAGTACCCGGCGCCGGTCAGCAGCGTAACGCCCACCGGAACCAACGGACCGCCCGCCAGCTTGACCATGACGGTGGCCCCCCGGGCAACGACCGTCTCGGTCCCGAGCGCCGAGGCCGACCACCCGGACACGAAGGCCCCGACAGCCACCCGGCGGAACCCGGCAGTACCCGAGAGGAGGAACCCGGTGCCACTACCCGCGGCCGCATTGTTGAAGCCGACCATCGACCCCAACGCAAAGCCCCGCGAAAACCCCGGGTTCATGACCGGAACCGCCGGCGCTTGCGCGGCGAGGGGAACCGCCAGGATGGAAAGGCCAACCGCCAACGCCAGAGTCCGCACCAAGCCCTGCCCTATCTCAGAATCGCGAAGCTGATCCCAATGCCGTTGTAATCGCCCAAGGCGCCACTGACCCGAACATCGAACTTCTTATTGAATGACACATCGACGCCCAAGCCAAGGCCGAACAACAGCCCGCTGTCGTAGCTGCCATCCCCGAACGTCGGGGCGAGCACCGGATGGAAGTACGGAGTAAACTCGACGTTGGAATCCTCGAGCTCGACCCGCCGCCCCATGGAAAGCCCGATCGGAATGTAGGCCTGAGACTCACCGTCGCCGAACCGGCCTCCGATGCCCGCGGTGATCGCACCGTCAAGCGGGAAATCATCACTGTGATCGATGACCCGAGTCCGAAAATCGACCCCGGCGAGGAATTGGGTTCGGCCCGGGTCGGTGTCGGCAAAGCCGCCCCGAAACCCAATGTCGTACTTCTTGTTGCCGAACCGATAGAACCCTTCGACGGCAATCCCCGACCCGGGGTCGGAGAGCGAGGCCCCGTATTCGACTCGCTGGAACGCCCGATAGGGCGCCAGAAATACCGGGGTGGCCGTGGACTGGGCCGCGAGATCGGCCGTCAGGAACAAAACGAGGCCGGTGCTGACGAGAGCCGTACGCAACATGGGGAGTCTCCTTCGAGTCGGGTGCCAGGGCCGCTAGGCCGCCGCCACCACATATTCGGCAACGACGCGGACCCGGTTAGAGACGACTTGCAGGAAGCCGCCCTGCACAGTGAAACGATGTTCCTGTCCCCCGTGTTTCACCGTCAGCACCCCCTTCCCGAGCAGCGTCATGAACGGCGCGTGGTTCGGAAGGATTCCAACCTGGCCGTCGTAGGCCGGAATCATCACCGCGTCAGCCTCACCGCTGAACACCGACGACTCAGGGCCGATGACCGTGACCTGCATCACGACGCCGCCATTTTCTTGGCCTTCTCGATCGCTTCGTCGATCCCGCCAACCATGTAAAAGGCCTGTTCCGGCAGATGGTCGAACTCGCCCGCTAGCACCCGCTCGTAGCTCTCGACGGTTTCCGACAGCTTGTCGTACTTGCCCGGGAAGCCGGTATACTTCTCGGCCTCGAAGAACGGCTGCGACAGGAACTTCTGGACCCGGCGGG
>JANPEL010000181.1:0-3486 GCA_031431925.1 Gemmatimonadota bacterium
ACTTTGGTGACCACGCCCGATTGATCGGTCTCGGAGACATTGGCGAAGCGGGCACCCCAGACGATTTCGTCTCCCGCATAGGACATCCGGGTGTGCACGGTCTGACCGAAGACCTCCTCCACCGCGGTCAGTAGCACGAACAGCTCCGGGGCCCGGGCCGCCAAGCCCTCCGCGTCCCAGCCAAAGAGCGGGCTTTCGGTGGTAATGGGATGGACGATGGTCCAAGTGGTCGGCATGAAGACGACGTCGTTCCGTTCCAGGCTCAGTGGTTTGAAATCACGACCGGACCCATCGGCCTTGAGGAGCGAAATGTTGACCACGGCGGCCACCTGGATCAGCTCGGTGTGGCGGGCATTGGCCAAGCGGAACATCAGGGCCTTGCCGCCTTGGTACGGCGCGATGGTGGCCACGTCGCTGAAGATCACCCCGGCCCGGGGTCTCGAAATCCGGGCAAAGACGACCCCCGCCGCCGCGGCCGCGCCCAACAGGCCGATCAGAGCCTCGACGGCGTCGAGAATGTTGGCCCCCATCGAATGGGGCACGATGTTGCCGTACCCGATGGTCGCGAGGGTGTGGACGCTGAAAAAGAAGGCGTCGACGAACCGGCCCGCGACGGTGGTGCCGGTTCCGCCTTTCAAGGCATCCGGTCCGAGCACCACGTAGCCGGTGGCGAACAGGGCGTTGGTTCCGAAATACGCTAGGGCCACCAGGCCCAGAAACTTGGGCCAACTGGTGGTCAGGAGGTAGTTGTAGACCCCGACCGATTCGATAAACCGAAGCCCGACTCGCCGGGCGGAGAACGTCCCGTCTCGTTGGAGGAGCCGGCTTCGACCCGAGCGGCTCAAGACCCCGCCAAACCCTAGGTCTGACGGGGGAGGGCTCGGAGTGGCGGGAATTCGCTCGGGTTCGGTCATGCTCCGGGGATCAGAGGTACCGCTCTCGCAGTACCTGGAGATGGTGGGTCACGTGTCCGGCGAGAATATGAGCCAGAGCGCGGACCGAGACTTCTTTCCCGCTCGCGTTTCCGCGGCGGGTCCGGGCCTCGACCGGCAAGCCGGACAACAGGGCCAGACTCGCACTCCGAACCGCGGCCCACTCGTCGACCAAGCTCGTCAGGGACCGAGCGTTGAATTGGCCGGGCTCGATCCACAGGTTCTCATCGAAGCTCGGGAGCGGCGTCGGGTCGGCCCGGGCAAAGCTCACGATCCGGTAGGCAAAGACGCGCTCAGCATCGAAGAGGTGCCCGACACACTGCTTGATGGTCCATTTGCCCGGGGCGTAGGCGAACATCGCCTTGTCCTCGGAGAGCGGCCGGAGGAGGTTCATCACCTCGGGGATCTGCTCCGCCAAGATGGTCAGGAGATCGCCGGCAGGGACCTTGTTGATGTAGGTCCCGTAGTAGGGCGCATACTCGTCGGCGGCGGGTCGATCGTACTTGGTCGTCGTCATGTTACCGTCTCACGAAGCGAAGATTTTGAACCCGACCGGCCCCCAAGCGGAAGCCGTCGGCGCGGCCGTTCTTGGCTCGCGAAAACTTCAGGATGATCCCCATCGGGCCGGTGAACTCGTCCTTCTCAGTGGATCGCAAAGTAATCGGGGCTCGCTCCCCGACGAGAGCCGTGAGCCCGGTGTCCGTCGCGGTCAGGCGGTAGGTCACGTCGAGCTCCGGGCTGTAGTAGGACCCCGCCAATCCGGCCAGCTCGGCGGCTCCGACGGCCACGGCAGGTTTGGCGGCATTGCCTGGTCCGCCTTGAGCCGTCAGCTGGATCGGGCCGGGCTTGACGCCGATGAACACATCCGCGACCTGCTGGCCGAGGGCGATGGTGTTGGCGGTGGCGACATTGCAGAGCAACGCGAGGGAGAGTCGGCGGGCCGGCCAGCGCGCCAAGTAGGTCCGATAGCCGCCGGTGGCGCCGCTATGGGAGATCTCGGGCTCGCCCCGGTACTCGGTCATGAACAGGCCGGCGGCGTAGGAGATCTCCTTGCCGTCGGTGAGCCGGCCCTGCTGCTGCATCAGGTCGACCCACGGCTGGCCGCCGATGGTTGGGTGGGTCAAGTGCTCGTTCCATTTGAGGAGATCGCCGACCGTGGTCAGGAGGCCGCCCGCGCCGTAGACGCTCATGAACGGCATGTCCACCTGGTAGGCCCCGCCGCCGGTCCGGCCGTGGCGGTGACCCGGCCCGGTACGACCCGGTTCCAATCGTCCCGCCACTGGGTGTGGGTCATGCCTAACGGTTTGAAGAAGACCTCTTGGGACACCTGGGCCAGCGGTTGTCCCGTCACCCGTTTCACGACCTCAGCCAGCAACAAGAATCCGGAATTGCTGTAGAGGAACGCCGAATTCGGCGGAAAGTTGAGCTCCTGTTGCCGGTACACCATCGCGAGGGCCCGGTCCATCGTGTAGAGATGGGTTCCCGGTTCGACGCCGGCCAGCGAAAACAGGGTCCACATGTCGCGGATGCCGCTGGTGTGATTCAACGCCATCCGAACGGTGATCGGACTCCCGTAGTCGGGGAGTTCCGGGACGTACTTCCGGATCGGATCGTCGAGGCTCAACTTGCCTTGGAGCGCCAGATAGGTGATGACCCCGGCGGTGAACTGCTTGGCCACCGAACCGGACTCGACCACCGAGAACTCGGTCATCGGCGCGCCCGATTCGAGACTCGCCATGCCATAGCCCCGGCGGAAAATTGGGCTGCCCGCCCGGTCGACGCCGATCGAGCACCCTGGGGCATCCGATCGATTGAGCCCCGCAAACACTTGGTCGATCATAGCCGCGGTGTCCGCCGAGATCTGAGCGCTGATCCGGCCGGGTACCACGAGCAACACAGCAATGAGCCATCGCATCGGTGAGCTCACGGGGTCGGTTTCGATTCCGGTAAGAGGGTGACTCGAACGTAATTCTTCCGGTCGAGATACCGAAGGGCCGCCTGCTTGATCCGCTCCGGCGTCAGCAAGGGGAGGAGGTCGCTCGAATCGAGAATCACCTTCGGGTCATCGCCGTTCTGGTCAACGGCCGCCAACTGGCCGAGCCAGAAGCCGTTCTCCTTGAGGTCGGTTTCGCGCGATCGAATCGTGGTTTCGCGGATCTTGGCCAGGTCTTTCTCAGTGGCACCCTGCTGTTGCAGGGTGTCGATCTGGGCAAACACCGCGGCCAGCAGCTGCGGAACCCGGTCGGGAGCCGATCCGAAGCTCACACTCACGGTGTATTCCTCGCGGGGAATCCGGCTCGGCGCCGGGGTAACCGAAACGCCGTAGGTGCCGCCAAGTTCCTCGCGAAGCTGTTCGCGGAGCTTGATGTCCAAGACATCGGCCAGGCTCCGGAGAACGAACCGTTCCTGCCGCGAGAATGAAAACGGCCCGGAGAAGACGAGCTCGGTCTGGCTCTTGGGTTCGATGCCCCTTCTCACTTCGCGTTCCACGACGCCGGTCGGCGGCTTGATCCCGATATCGCGCCATCGCTCGCCCCGCCGGGTGGCGGGGAGG
>JANPEL010000182.1:0-4401 GCA_031431925.1 Gemmatimonadota bacterium
AATCGGTTGACCCCGACGACCACGATCCGGCCGTCCTCCTGCGCCTTTTGGAATTCGTAGGCCGCCTGGGCAATGGCGTCTTGATAGTAACCGGTTTCCACCGCCCGCACGGCCCCTCCCATGGCTTCGATCTCCTCGATCAGCGCCAACGCGTCGGCCTCGATCCGGTCCGTCAGGCTCTCGACGTAATAGCTCCCGGCCAGCGGATCGACGCTCCGATTGAGGCCGCTTTCGTACCCGATGATTTGTTGGGTCCGGAGGGCCAGCGTGGCGGCCTCGGCGGTCGGCAGGGTCAGCGCTTCATCGTACCCGTTCGTGTGAAGCGACTGGGTGCCACCCAGGGTGGCCGCCAATGCCTGCACGGTTACCCGGACCACGTTGTTCAGCGGCTGCTGGGCCTGGAGCGTGACCCCGCCGGTCTGGGTGTGGAACCGAAGCTTGCAGGTGGCATCGCCCGCCCCGAACCGATCGCGCGCCAGCCGGGCCCAGAGCCGCCGCGCCGCGCGGAATTTGGCCGCCTCTTCGAACAGGTCGTTGTGGGCCGCGAAGAAAAATGACAGGCGCGGGCCAAACCGGTCGATCGGAAGGCCCGCGGCGATAGCGCGGCGACAATATTCGAGCGCATTGGCCAGCGTAAAGGCCACTTCCTGGACCGCGGTCGATCCAGCCTCCCGAATATGATAGCCGCTGATCGAAATCGGGTTAAAGTTCATCTCCTCGTCCGCCACGAACTGGAAGATGTCGGTAATGAGCCGAAGCGATGGCTCGGCCGGGAAAATGTAGGTGCCCCGGGCGATGTACTCTTTCAAGAGATCGTTCTGAATCGTGCCGGAGAGTTGCTGCCGTGGAATGCCCTGCTCCTCGCCCACCACGACGTACATGGCGAGCAGGATCGCGGCGGTGGCGTTGATCGTCATCGAGGTCGAGACGCGATCGAGCGGAATGCCCCGGAACAGCACGGCCAAATCGTCCACCGTGTCGATCGCGACGCCCACTCGTCCCACCTCCCCAGCGGACATTGGGTGATCGGAGTCGTAGCCCATCTGGGTCGGCAGGTCGAACGCGGTGGAGAGACCGGTTTGCCCGGCGGCGAGGAGCATTTGAAATCGGCGATTGGTCGCCTCGGCGGTTCCAAAGCCCGCGTACTGCCGCATCGTCCAGAGTTTCCCGGTGTACATCGTCGGCTGAACGCCGCGGGTGTACGGCCACTGGCCGGGTTCGCCGACATCGCCGGCCCAATCGGCCCGGCCCAGCACCGGAGGGATCGGGACGAGACCGGGATTCCCTTCGGTCACGACTCGGCCTCCGACTCGGCGAGAACCGCGGCGACGAACTCAACATCCCGCTTCGATCCAATCACCAGCGGGATCCGCTGGTGGAGCGCCTCGGGTTGGAGGTCGAGGATCCGGCGGCGGCCGTCGGTTGCGGCGCCCCCTGCCTGCTCGGCAAGCAGCGCCATCGGATTGGCCTCGTAGGTCAGGCGGAGTTTGCCGTTCACATTTTTGGTGTCGGCCGGATACAGGAAAATTCCGCCGGCAATCAAATTCCGGTGGAAGTCGGCCACCAGGGACCCGATGTAGCGGCTGTTCTTCCCCTTGATCCGCTCGGGCATGTCGCCGTGGAGGCCTCGAACCGCCCGCTGAATCCCCTTGTTCCACCGGGCAAAATTGCTCTCGTTGACGCTGTAATACCTCCCGACCTCCGGCATCCGCAGGTTCTCGTGCGAGAGGAGGAACTCGCCGATCGTCGGATCGAGCGTGAATCCGTGGACGCCGTGCCCGGTGGTATACACGAGCATCACACTGGACCCGTACATCACGTATCCCGCGGCCACCTGCCGGAACCCGGGCTGGAGCACATCGGCCAGCGTGCCCTGCCCCGCGGTCGACTCGCGCCGGTAGATCGAGAAAATGGTGCCGACCGAGGCGTTGACGTCGATGTTGGATGAGCCGTCGAGCGGATCGAACAGCACGGCGTACTTGCCCGACGGCCAGCCTGGCGGCACCGGAATCAATTCCTCGTCCTCCTCGGACGCCATCACGCACACCCGACCGGTGTGACCCATCACGCTGGTCAGGGTCTCGTTCGCCATGATGTCGAGTTTCTTCTGCTCTTCCCCCTGGACATTGGTGCTCCCGGCCGATCCCAGGATGTCGACCAACCCGGCCCGCCGGATCGAGGCCGCGATGATCTTAGCCCCCAACGCGAAGTCGTAGAGAAGGTTCGAGAGTTCGCCGGTGGCTTCCGGAAAGAGCCGCTCCTGTTCGAGAATGAAGCGCTCGATCGTGATAATCGGTCCGCCAAAAATCGCCATAGTGTCGTTGGCCCGTCAGAAAATGGGAAAGTCCGTCGTCCGCCCCCGGCCCCGCACCCGCATGCCGCTGTCGCCAACTTCGATCGACACCGTCCCGTCGGCATCGGTGCGCCAGACCGACACCCGACCAGCCGCCAACCGACCGAGGGTCTCGGGGGTCGGATGCCCGTACCGATTGACCCCGCTGCTCACCACCGCCACCCGAGGCGCCAATTGCGCAAGCCACGGCGTGCCCGTGGCCGTTCGCGACCCGTGGTGGCCGACCTTGAGGACGTCGACCCGACCGATTGCCGAGCCGATTCGTTGCTCGACCGGAAACCCGGCGTCGCCCGGGAACACCGCGGCGAAGGGTCCGCTTCGCACCACCAGCACCACGGAATCTTCGTTCAGATCTTCGCCCCACCGGCTCCACCCGGCCGTCGGATGGGCGATCTCGAGCACGACGCCATCGACCTCAATCCGGTCGCCCGCCCGCATCGGCCGCCACGCCGCTCCGCCGACCTCGAGCTCCTCAAGCAACTCGGCATAGCTTCGGTCGGCGGTCAGCACCCCCGGCTCGAAGACCCGGTCGACCTGGACCGCATCGAGCACCGCCCCGACCCCGCCGACATGATCCCGGTGGGCGTGAGAGAGGATCATCGCGTCGAGCCGCCGGACCCCTCGCTTGCGGAGGAACGGAACGATCGTCCGTTGGCCCGCATTGCCACGGAGGTCGGCCGGCCCGGCGTCGATCAGGACCCAATGCCCGTGGGGTGTTTCCAGCAGCGCGGCGTCGCCTTGCCCGACGTTCAGAAAATGTAATGTGAGACGGGAACCGGCGTGAGGCTCCACCAGCCCCACCGCGAGGTGTCCGAGGGCCACGACCGCGAGGCCGAGCCCGAGCCGGCCGGTGGCCTCCGCCGCCCGGTGGCGGGTGCCGAACGCCCAGGTGGTCCAGACTACCACGGCGGCGGCCGCCAGCGCCGGCCAGATTCCGGGCGCAAACGACAACGCGGCGCCCGGAACGCCGGCGCCCCAATCGGCCAAGAACTCGAGCCCCCAGAGCAGCGCTCCGCCGCCGGCGGCAAACGCGCCGGCCACCGCCGGGCCCGCTGGGGCGGTCGCGAGGCTCATCATGACGGCTGGAACGGCCAGCGCCGCCACCGGAATGGCCACGATGTTGAGCCCGATACCGATTAACGCCACGTTGCCTAACGCGAACGCGGTGACCGGCGCGGTCGCGACGGTGGCACCGACCGAGGCCGCGATGACCCGGAGCCACGGCGCCTGGTGGAGGGATCGGTCGCTCCACGCCGTGGCTGCCGTTGCGCCCCAGAGCGCCAGGCCCGACAACCACGCCCCCAAATCGACGACGGCAAACGGATCGAAGGCGATCACGATGGCCAGGACCACGGCAAACAACGGCCCCGGGGCCGGGGCCCGCTGGCGGCGTCGTTCCAGGGCGGTCAGGACGGCGAGAATGGTGGCCCGGAGCGCCGGAGCCGGCGCGCCGATGAATCCGACGTAGCCGACTACCACCACGGCCGCGACGACCACCGCCTGGGTGCCGCGGCCGCAGAGGCGGGCCAGCAGAATGATCCAGGCCCAGATCAGCCCGACATGAAACCCGCTGATCGAGAGGAGATGCACCAGGCCCGAGCGGGCGAACGATTCCGACAGCACCGGGTCGATCGTGCCTCTCGAACCCAGGATCAACGCCCGAATGACGCCCGCCCGGGAGCCGTAGAGCTCACCGACCGTCTGAACCAACCAATTGCGAAGCCGCTCGGCGGGGCGGATCCGGCCGGGCGTGACCGTGGCCGTCTGAACGATCAGGAGGCCCCGGGCCGGACCCAGTCCCTTCGGAGCTTGGGTCCACCGGCCGTCCAGGCGAACGAGTTGGCCGGCCCAGAGCGTATCGGCCCCCCCGCGGAGCCGAATCATGATCGATCCGCCGCACCGGCCGGCCGGCCGAAACCCCGCCGGCTGGCCGGACACCGCCGGTTCGGCCACTCGTCCGGTCAACTCCAGTGGGCCGACGGGCAAGATGGCATTGCAGCCACCATCGTCCTGCCAACGGGCCACCCGCCCATGGCCCACCCCGATGG
>JANPEL010000183.1:0-2704 GCA_031431925.1 Gemmatimonadota bacterium
CTTCCCCTCGCTGACGCTCGGTATGGGCGGAGTCTCGTTGGCGGTCGAGGACTCTTTGCTCGATCCCTTCTCGAATCCTGCCAAGGGCGGCCGGATCGGCGGGGCTCGGTTCTTTGTGGCCCCAGGTGTCTATCGGGTCGAGCGGGGGGCGGGCGCGGCCCGGACGCTGCCCTTCGGGATCGTGGCCCGATCGGGCACGTGGTTCGGAGGTTTGGCCGTCGCGATGCAGGGGCTCGACATGGGCGAGCGGTTCGAGGCCGAACGGGTCTTCCCCTGTCCGGGCTGCCCGGGGCGTGGTCTCGATCCAACGCGGCCGGACCGGACTCACGGCAATCGCTACGCCCTTGCCATGTTAGGCAACGTGTTTCCGGGAACCGGGGTGTCGATCGGTGGCAGTGTGTCCTGGGCCGGGTTGAACGGGATCCAGGGAGTCGACCAACTCTACCTCGGCAGCGTCCGGATCAAACCGGACGGGCACGCGCTCGATCTTCGGATCGGGGCCCTCAAGCAGTGGGGTGAAGGGCGGGCGTTGACCGCTCTCCTGGTGCACAACCGGTTCGGCGTGACTCATGATGTCCTGTTCCTGGATCAAACGTGGGACACGACTGCCCGGGTGCTCAACCAGCGCGGCCGGATCGAGGAGAACGTTGAACGGAGCCGGACCTGGGGCCTCCACCTCGAGTACGTCTATCCCCTCGAGGGCCGGGGGTGGCGCCTCGGTTGGATCGCCACCACGAATCTCAAGTCTCATCCCAAGATCCCCACCTATGTCATCCCGGATATCCAGAGCATTCCGCGGGATCCGGGCCATTCGGAGGCCTTCAACCTCGGCGTCGGGCTCTCGAAGACCAGCGGCGGGTTGACGTTAGGCGGGGATTTGATCTACGAGCCGATCTGGAGCCACACGTGGGCCGACTCGGATCAGCCGGTTGGAACCGTAGCGGGGGGCACCATCCTGCCAGGGGGGAAGACGGTCGAGAACTGGTTCCGGTTCTCGAACGCCGTGGTCCGGATGGGCTTGGCGCATGAGTTTCGGGATGGCGAGTCGAGGGCCGCGACCATCCGGCTGGGTCTCTCCGCCCACAGCATCAACTATTCACTGGCCCAACAGGACCACGTCCAGGCGACGACCCGGGGGGCGCACCAGGGATGGGTCGAGTGGACCCCGACCTGGGGCCTGAGCTTCCGGTTTCCGGGTTGGGAGGTCCATTACCGGGGCAGTGTCACGGGCACCGAGATCGTGCGCCTGGGCGGCGACGATGTCACGATCACCGAGCCGGGGGGCGGTGGCAACATCCTCGCGCCGATCAACGGCCCGTTGATTATCGGCGCCCTTCGGGTGGTTACCCATCAGATCTCGATCGCGGTGCCGATCCGCTAACGAATAGGCGGCACCGCCTTGACCAGCCGCTCCATGACCCGCCGGAGCGGCAGCGACTTGCCGCCGGGCAGGATGTTCCATCCGTTGAACACCACCACCAAGTCGCGCTCCGGAAACGCCATCGGAAGCTGCCCCCCGAAACCCGACCCCGACCAGACCAGCTTGGTCGTGTCGGCCGGGTTCTGGTGGAGCCACCACTTGAGGCCGTAGTACGGGGTCCCGGCCCGGTTCCCGGCCCGTACCGCCGGCGCGACTGACGCTTTAACCCACTCCGTCGAGACGATCCGGGTCCCCTGCCACACCCCGCCGCCGAGAAATAGCTGCCAGATTTTGGCCAAGTCACGGGCCTCGAGATAGAGGCCGCCTTCGGTGTCGATCAGGCCGGTCGGAATCCGCTTCCAATGCCAGTCGGCGATGCCGAGCGGTCCGAACAGGTGCTTGGCGGCATACTCCTCGATGTCCTGGCCGGTGGCTTTCCGGAAGATGTGGGCGAGGAGTTCGGTTTCGCCGCTGCTGTAGTTGAACTCCGAGCCGGGTTCCCGAGCCATCGGCAGGTTGATGGTGTACTCGACCCAGTCCCGGCTCGCCTCCATGGCCGCGCCGTTGTTGCGGGGGTCGATGTAGGGCAGGTTCTCGTTCCAGTCGAAGCCGCCGGTCATGGTCAGCAAGTGTCGAACGGTCATCCGGCGCTTCCGTTCATCCACATTGGCGACGGCCGGGGCGTCGAAGAAGCTCAAGACCGGGGTGTCGATCGAGGGGAAGTCCCCGCGCATGACGGCGGTCCCGATGATGACGGAGGTAATGGTCTTGGTGACGGACTGGAGGGTGTGGAGGTTGCCGCGCCGGTAGTAGGGGTGCCACCACGGGTTGAAGTAGTTGTACGGCCCGGTCGGGTCGCCGGCATTGAGGGCATTCTTGGTTTTGGCCGAGTCGGCGTAGATGGTGGCGTAGTCGTGCTGGTAGCGCTTGTCGAAGGCGATCTTGCCGTGCCGAATCACCAGCATCCGGTCGACGTTGCCGTAGTCGCCGCGGGTGATTTCGGCGTCGAGGCTGTCAAGGACCCGGCCGTTGATCCCGGCGGCGCGTGGCGTGGTGACCGGCCAGCCCGATGAACCGGGCCGCTGCAGGGCGGCGCCGGAGGCTGGGAAACCAACGACGGCAAGCAGGGTGGCGAGGCGGAGCGAGACAGACATCGGCGATCCCAGGGATGAGTGGTGTCCGGTAACCTGGCACCGAGCTGCGACCGCCGCAATGCCGCCCTGGCTTCGGCCGTGCTTGCCCGATTCCGCCAGCAGCCATGGCTTGCCGCGCTACTCATTTTGC
>JANPEL010000184.1:0-28133 GCA_031431925.1 Gemmatimonadota bacterium
CCTGAGCGCCGAAATCGAGCAGCGCCTCGGCACCAATTTCCTCGGCACCTTGAGTCTCAATACCGACTTTGCCGAAACCGAGGTCGACACCCGCCGATCCAACCTGACCCGGTTCCCGCTGTTCTTTCCCGAGAAGCGGACGTTTTTTCTGGAAGGCAGCGACGTCTTCGAGTTCGGACTCGGCTTGGGCAGCGAGGTCCTCCCCTTCTTCAGCCGCCGGATCGGCTTGGTCAACGGCCGGGAAGTCCCGATTCAGGCCGGTGGCAAGTTGAACGGACAATTCGGATCGACCCGGATGGGGTTGATCGCGGCGAGGACCGGCACGGTCGATTCCGTGACCGCGGCCACCGAGCTAGCGGTGTTTCGAGTCCGCCAGAACGTGCTCCGGGAATCCTCGATCGGAGCCATCGCCACCCTCGGCGATCCGACCGGGGGAACCGGCTGGCTCGCCGGGGCCGACGCCACATTTCGGACCTCCCGGTTCCTCAGGGATAAGAATCTCCTGATTGGGGCGTGGTACTTGGCCGCCGACCGGCCCGGGGCGGTCAACGGCGATCACACGGCCGCCGGCCTCAAGATCGACTACCCGAACGACTTGATCGATGCCGTCCTGACCTGGAAGCGAATCGGAGACGCATTCGACCCGCCCCTTGGTTTCGTGCCCCGCCGCGGGGTGCATCTTCTGACGCTCGGCGCCGATGTCTCACCCCGCCCCGGGCGCTTCGGCATTCGGCAGATGTTCTTCGAGAACCGGCTCACGATGGCCCTGGACCTCGACGGGAGGTGGGAGTCCTACCGGATGTTCTGGGCGCCGGTCAATTGGCAGTTCGAGAGTGGTGACCGGATCGAGGCGAATGTGGTACCCCAGGGCGAGCGGTTGGTCGAGCCGTTCGAAGTGGCCGATGGCGTCGTGGTGGAACCTGGGGCCTACCGATTCACCCGGTACCGGGTCGAGGCCGAGTTCGCGGCCCGCCGCCGGGTCGGCGGTCAACTGACTTGGTGGTTCGGCGACTTCTACGGCGGCCGGCTCGATCAATTCGAGGTCGAAGCGAGTTGGCGTCCGTCGGCCACGTTCGCACTCGAGTTGAACGTGGAGCACAACCGGGGCCGCTTGCCAGAGGGCAATTTCGACACCACCGTGTTCGGTACCCGGGTCCGGTACAATCTCTCCCCGAACGTCTCCATCAACAGCCTGGTGCAGTACGACACCGAATCAGAAACCCTCGGCGCCAACAGCCGGCTCCGGTGGACCATCACGCCGACTGCGGAACTGTTCGTGATTCACAACCACAACCTGCGGAACCGGCTCGACCGGTGGTCGTTCGAGTCCAACCGTTTCCTGACCAAATTCCAGTACACCTTCCGGCGCTAAGAGCCCCTGGGGAACGACTCGAAACACTCCTCTGGGCGGGCCTGTGCAAGCCCGGCCTGGCGGATCGTCCCACTCCCTTGCAAGCCGAACACTCTGTGCGAATGTCGTCACCCTTAAATCAAGGTTGCTCAGATGCGCATCGTCCGGTTGTCAGGCCTTGGCCTGTTTGCGATAGCGTTGGCGGGATGCAACAGCGGGCCCGCCGGAACCGGTCGCCTGACCTTTCAACTGGCGGGACGCGGTTCCGCCACCACCGCCCCTTCGTTCGCGGCGGGCGCTGACGTCCTGACGCTCACCAGTGTTGAAGTCGTCGCCCGGAAGATCCGACTCGAGCGGGCCGACAAGACCTGCCCGACCGAGGCGGCAGAGGGACCGGCCAGTTCCAGTCCAAGCGGCAGTGAGGGCGACGGCAAGAGCGGTGGGGGCGATTCTGATTGCGCGAACGTCTGGCTCGAACCGAGGATCTTGAACCCGCCGGTTGGCCCCCAAGCGCAGACGGCTTTCACGGTGGACCTCCCCGAGGGCATTTACCAGGAATTGAAGATGCAGGTCCATACCCCGGTCGGCGGCACCGAGGGTGGCGGCTTCCTGGAGGCCCATCCCGAATTCGACGGCATCAGCATTAAGGTGACCGGCACCTTCAACGGGGCCCCCTTCACGTTCACCACCGCGGTCACGGCCGAAGTGGAGATCGAGTTGGACACCCCGGTCGAAGTGACGGCCGGCAAGCCGGCGGCCATGACGCTCCAGATCGATCTCGGGACGTGGTTCGCCGGGGCGGCAGGGGCGATCCTCAACCCGACCGCGCCGTCGCAACAGATCCGGTCGCAGATCGAGCAGAACATTCGACGATCGTTCCACGCCTTCGAAGATGAGGATCGGGACGGCGACCCGGACTGATTGGCCGCCGATCGATGACCGGCGGATTACGGCCGCCGGTCGAACCGACTCTCCATCAGGACCCAGAGATTCGGGTCGAGCGTTACCGAGGCCGGCTCCCGAGGGGAGTCAAACGCAAATCGAGCCTGGCCCCCGGTGATTTCAACGCGCTCGGTTCGAATGGCGGATTCCCCGGGGAACCGGATCCCGATCTCCAGCGGCACCCGGAACGGCTCGCCCGCTTGGGTCTGATCCAGACTGATCTCGATCCGCTTGGCACTGGGATCGTAGCGCCATCCGCCCTCGAGCTTGGGTGCGCCCGAGCGGGTCAGCCACTGCCGAAAGAACCAGTCCAGCTCTTTCCCTGAGGCCGCCTCGATGATCCGGCGAAAGTCCTCAGTCGTGGCATTGGCGTCCCGGTATCGGTGGTAGTACTCTCGAATCCCCCGCCAGAACGTGTCCGTTCCGATCAGGCCGCGGAGCATGTGCAGCGTCCAAGCACCCTTCTGGTAGGTCTGCGAGCTGGTGACCTCGGACATGTCGGTCAGGTTCGCGTGCACCACCCGGTATCCGGGGTGCTTGGCATCATACTCGAGCACGGTGGCGCGGCTCTTCAGCAGTCCGTCGACGAAGGCATCCCGCCCGGCGTCATGCTCGGTGAACAGGAGGGTGAAGTAGGTGGCGAACCCTTCGCTCAGCCAGACATCGTTCCAATCGGATTCGGTGACCGCGTTGCCGAACCACTGATGGGCGATCTCGTGCACGACAACCTCCCGAACCCGGGGCGTGCCAATGAGGCGCTCGGTATAGCCGATCGCGGTGGCGGCCTCCATCCCGCCACCCGCCGCCACCGACTCGACATTGGCGAGTTTTTCATAGGCATAGGGGCCGACCCACTCGTTGTAAAACCGGAGGGCCGCCTTGGTCGGCCCGCCAAAATCCGCAAACGCCCGCTCCCGGTCGGCTGGATATGCCCAGGCCTGGATCGGGATCCCATCGACGGTGCCCGAGTGCTGGACCGCATACCGCGCGACGCCTAGCGTCTGGAGCCAGGTAGCGATCGGCACCGATTGCCGCCAATGGGTCCGGCGGAGTCCGCCGCCGAGGTCGGTTTCCTCGACCATGAGGCCATTCGACACCACTTGGTAGTGCGCCGGCGCCGTGACGATGAACTCGGAGGTGGCTTTGTCGTAAGGGTGGTCGACGCCGACCAGCCAATGCCGGGCCAGATCAGGCCAGTTGTCACTCGAGAAGGTCCGGGCGCCGGACTTATTGGGGCCGATCTTGAGCGCCGCCGCCGGGACTCCATGGTAGCGAATCGAGAGGCTGCTCCGTTCGCCGGAGCGACCGGGCCGGCGGAGCGAGACGTCGAGCCGATTGGCCCGGTGGGTGAACGTCAGGGGTCCGACGGAGTCAGTCACTTGGTCGACCACCATACCGCGACCCGAATCGCCCCGGCCTACCAGGTCGAGCGCCAACCGGGTTCGGCCGGCGGCGAGGAACCGGAATGCGATCGCCGCCTCCATCCGGATCAGGTCGGAGCTGTCCGAGAGCGCGAGGGTGTACTGATAGCCAATGACGTCGAGATCGGCGTTCCGCGGATAGGGGTCTGCCGGGGCCGACCCGATGGCCAAGATCGCTCCCGACCAGATGACCAGTTGACGGCTCGTGCTCAAAGGGCGCCCGCTGTGAAGGGGAGAGTGAATCTAGCACCGACTCCACGCGACGCCCCGGTTGGCGAACCATGATGCGAGGCGTAGATTCGTTCGATGGAAGACAACCGACTGCTGCAATGCACCGTTACCACTGAACGGTGGCCCTACCACACGCCATTCCGAATCGCCCGGGGAGTGGAAACCGACCTCGCGGTCATCGTCGTTCGCCTGACCAACGCCCGGGGACAAACCGGCATGGGAGAAGCCTCGGGTGTCGACTACGAGGGAGAATCCCTGGAATCGATGATCGGTCAGATCGACCAGGTCCGCCGCGGGTTGAGCGACGGCCTCACTCGAGCGGCGCTCCAGGACCTGCTGCCGGCCGGCGGGGCCCGAAACGCCGTCGACTGCGCGCTCTGGGATCTCGAAGCCAAGGCCACCGGCATTCCGGCCTGGCGCACCGCCGGCCTCGATCGGGTCGGGCCGGTGACCACCGCCATGACGATCGGCATCGGTACCGACGAGGAGGTCCGGGCCAAGGCGCGGGCCATCCGGGATTGGCCGCTGATCAAGATGAAGGCGGACGCCGAGTCCCACCTCGGTCCGGTCCGGATCGCCCACCAAGAGTGCCCCGCCGCCCGGTTCATCGTGGACGCCAATCAGAGCTGGACGGTGGACCTGCTGAACCAACTCGGTCCCGAGCTAGCGGCCTTGAATGTCGCGCTGATCGAGCAGCCTGTGAAGAAGGGCACCGACGCCCAGTTGGCCGGGTACACCGGCACCATACCGCTCGCGGCCGATGAATCATGTGTCGATCGTTCGTCGCTGCCGGGGCTGGCCGGGCTGTACCAGGTGGTCAACATCAAGCTCGACAAGACCGGCGGGTTGACCGAGGCCCTGGCTTTGGCCGCCGATGCCCGGGCGCGGGGCTTCGGAATCATGATTGGTTGCATGGCGGGCACCTCGCTGGCCATGGCCCCCGGCGCCATCATCGCCCAGCAGGCCCAGTTCATCGACCTCGACGGACCCTTGCTCCACTCCTCCGACCGGCCGAATGGTCTCCGCTACGAGCGCGGCATCATGTCGTTCCCAACCGCGGCGTTGTGGGGCTGAGCGGTGACGAGCCCGTGGCCCCAAGTCTACGATCCGCTAGGGCACCCACTGCTGTCCGCGTTCCTGGCCGCCATTCCGGTGGTGGCGCTGCTGGGCTCGTTGGCCTGGCTTCGCCTCAAGGCCCCGGTCGCGGCGGCTATCGGACTCGGTTCGGCCCTGGTTCTCGCGGTGACCATGCTCGGGATGCCGCCCTCGATGGCGCTGGCCAGCACCGGATTCGGGGCGGCCTACGGCCTGTTCCCGATCGGCTGGATCGTGCTGAACGTCCTGTTTCTCTATCGGTTGGCCGAGGACCGGGGGCTCTTGGATGTGCTCCGGCGAAGCATTGCCGGCTTGACTGACGACCCGCGGCTGCAGCTGTTGCTGATCGCGTTCAGTTTCGGTGCGTTCGTCGAGGGAGCGGCCGGGTTCGGCACGCCCGTCGCGGTTACCGGCGGGTTGCTCATTGCGCTGGGTTTTTCGCCGCTCCAGGCCTCCGCCCTGTCCCTCATTGCCAACACGGCGCCGGTCGCGTTCGGAGCGTTAGGCACTCCCATCATCGCCCTTCAGGGTGTGACGGGTCTCGATCTCCATGAGTTATCGGCGCAAGTGGGCCGGCAGCTCCCCTGGTTTTCGGTCATCGTCCCGTTCTGGCTGGTGGCCGCGTACGCTGGATTCAAAGGGCTCAAGGAAGTCTGGCCCGCCGTGCTGGTTGCCGGCGTCACCTTTGCAGTGCCTCAGTACCTGGTGGCGACGTACCACGGACCGTGGTTGGTCGATATCGTCGCGGCGGTGTCGTCGATGACGGGACTTACGTTGTTCCTCAAGATCTGGCGTCCGAAGACCGCCGGGCCAAGGGCGGCCGCCGCGCCAACGCCGAGGGGGCCGACCGCGGCGCAGGCATGGCTCCCCTGGGCCGTGCTCAGCGTTCTGGTATTTGCCTGGGGCATTCCGGCGGTGAAGAGCCTGCTCAACGGAATCTCGGCCCCGAAGATTCCGGTGCCCGGCCTTCACAATTTGGTGCAACGGACAGCCCCGGTAGTGGCCGCCCCGGCCGCCGAAGGGGCGATCTTCACCGTCAACTGGCTCTCGGCAACCGGAACGGCCATCCTGATTGCGGCGCTCCTCACCGCGGTCATTCTTCGCTATCGACCGGGCGAGGTGCTGCGGGCGTACGGGAAGACATTCTTGGCGGTGCGGATGTCGTTGGTGACGATTGCCGTGATGATGGCGCTGGGTTATCTGACCCGGTACAGCGGGCTCGACGCGATTCTCGGGCTCGCGTTTGCCCGAACCGGCGCCTTCTATCCGTTCTTTGGAACGCTGCTCGGCTGGCTCGGCGTGGCGCTTACCGGATCGGACACGTCCTCCAACGTCCTGTTCGGGAGCCTCCAGCGGATTACCGCCGAGCAGCTCGGGCTCGATCCAACGCTGATGGCGGCCGCGAACTCGTCAGGCGGGGTCATGGGTAAGATGATCGACGCCCAGAGCATCGTGGTGGCCGGCATTGTGACGAAATACGAGGGCCGGGAGGGTGAAATCCTCCGGTATGTCTTCTTCCACAGCATTGCGTTGGCATCGCTCGTGGGCTTGCTGGTGACTTGGCAGGCCCGTTGATCGGATTCGGCATCGAGCGCCAGAAATGGCGGAAAGAATGGTCGGCCATCGCCGTTCTCATCATCGCCGTGGGGGCCTGGCTTCGACTGGTGCGGTTCGCGGAGCGGCCCGCGCTGTGGATCGACGAGTTGATGTTCGGTCTCAATATCGGAACCCGCAGCGCCGGCGAGCTTCTGGGGCAGCTGGATTTCGGGCAAACCGCGCCCCCGCTCTTCCTGCTCGCCACTCGGGGGTTGGTGGCAACCTTCGGGATGAGCGAGTGGGCACTCCGGGCCATTCCGTTGGCGGCATCCCTCGCGACCTTGCCGCTATTTCTGGTCCTAGCGAAACACGTGCTGCCTGGACCTATGGCCCTGGTCCCGCTCGCCATGTTGACGTTCGCTCCTTCCGCGCTCCGGTACGCCAACGAGGCGCGGCCGTACTCCGTGGATCTGTTAATTGCGGTGGTACTGGCGCTGCTCGCCGCTCGGCTGACCACGCAGCCGACGAATGGCCGTCGTTGGTTCATGCTGGGACTCGGCGGAGTTGTTTCGCTGCTGGCATCCTCGCCAGCGGTCTTTGCCGCTGCGGCCATTGGCGCCGCCTTGATCGCCATGCCAGAGATCCGGGGGTCGCGCGCGGGTCAAGTCCGGCTCGCCATTCTCGGGGTTTCCTGGATGGTCGTCTTCATCACGATCTACCTCACGATCCTCCGACCAGCCCAAACGCCTGATCTGGAGCGGTTCTGGGTGGGGGCGTTCCCAGACCGAAACCCTTGGTCACTGGCCTCCAAGTGGATGCCACCAGTATTGGCAGTGTTTTGGCCCGGTGGCGTGGAGCGGCCGGGGCTGGCTCTTGGCCTGATCGCGCTGACATCAGCCGGTGGCCTCCTGGCCTTGGGACGTCGTCAGGGATTCACTTGGCCCATCCTCCTTCTCGGGCCGGTCGCGGCGTGTAGCGCGGCTGCGCTCCTGCACGCCTATCCGCTTCAAGGCGGGCGGGTGACCCTGTTTGCCGTCCCGTCTCTGCTCCTGATGTTCTGGACCGGTGTTGGTGGGTTGATCGAGAAGTCCGGTGCCGCTACCCGAGCCTTGATCGCCGCCCTCGCGGTGCTGGGGATTGGAGGCGGCAGTTTGGTCGAGGGGCTTCGGGTGGATCGTGGGGCACGTGACGGCGAGAAGGACACAAACCTGGTCGTTCCCTGGCTCGTGACTCGCACGGGCCAGGATGAGCCGATCTACCTCTTTCCCCGATCGGTTCCGGCTTGGGCCTATTACACAACGGACTGGTCCAGCACGAGGGATCGGGCGAGGATTGGTGACTATGTCGCAGTCGCAGAGTCGATCGGACCGAACTCAGGCAACGCCCCCGCCCGCGGACGCCGAGCCATAGGTGACGGATGGGAACGAGTCATGGTGGATCGGGGCCGCATGATCCTGATCGGCTCGCCGACTGGGGACGAGCGATCGATTCTTGGCTCCATTACAAACGTCGATTCCGGCTGGGCGGAGAACGAGGCGGCCCGGGTCGCCGCATCGGCAACCCCCTGCGCAGGGGTGTTCCTATCCCACTTCAACAACCGTGAGCGCGACCCCCTCCTGGCAGCGTTCCGACAGGCCGGATTGCGGCTCGCGGGCGCCCGGGTCGAAGGGGGGTCAGCGGCCTACCGGTATTGCCGATCCGCTGAACCGAGACCTCGTACCCCGGCACTAGGCCCATCTCCGCCCTAGCGCTTCCGCGGGATCATCTCATCGCGGTTGGCGACGATGTAGGCGGTCCAGGCCAGCACGATGGCGGCCTGCTTGAGATCGTCCTCGATCAGCCGCTCGAACGTGTCGGCGTTGGTGTGGTGACTCCGGAGGACGTACTCGAGCGGATCCTGAAGATACGTGAACCCGGGAACCCCAACGTCGTCGAAGTCCTGGTGCTCGTTACCGCCGACGTTGCCCTGCTTGATGACCATCACCCCCAAGTCGCGCACCGGGGTGAAGATCTGCTGAAAGATCGGCGCGATGAAGGGGTTCGACTGGTCCCAGAGCCCCCGAAGCCGGCCCGCCCCGTTGTCGACGTTGAAGTAGACCGAGATCTTAGGCCATTGATCCCGATGCTTGGCAACCCAGCCGGCGGCGCCGAGATGGCGGCCTTCCTCCGAGGTCCAGACGCCGAGGCGAATAGTGCGGCGGGGTTTGAGACCGGCGGCCTTGAGGATTCGAAGGGCCTCCATCCCGATCGCCACGCCGGCCGCGTTGTCGGTAGCCCCAGTCCCCGCGTGCCAGCTGTCGAGATGACCGCCGAACATCACCGACTCGGCCGCCAGATCGGTGCCCGGCAGCTCGGCGAGGGTGTTGTAGCCCAGGGAATCGTCGGTCACGAACCGGTTCTCGATCGCCGCCTCGAGCTCGACGGGAATGCCCCGCTTAATGTTCCGGTACATTTGACCGAACTGTTCGAGCGAGGCCACCATGGCGGCGATCGGGGCGCCCTCTTTGGCTTGGCGGACGTCTTGCCAGCCGGGCACGGCCGTGACCCGAATGATATTGTAGGGCAGCGGCGAGCAGAGGATCAAGGCGGCGATATCTTCACCCTTGAGTTGGCGGAACACATCGGCGTAACGGTCGCCGGCCTTCCGCCGTTCCAACCGGGTCGCGAGCGGCGACCAGGCGAAGTCGGGCTTGAGATTGGGGTTGTCGAGGTCTTCCTCGGAAAGTCGGCGGCGGCGCGGCGGGTCCTCCATCGCGAGGAACGGCCAGGGCTCGATGTAGAAATTCTGCTGGAGCTTGGGTGGTTCGCCAAAGAGCACGAACTTGCCCTTCAGGGTGCCGCGGTATTTCTGGAACGACGCTGAATCGGTGGCGTCGAGGATGACGACCGGTGCCTTGATGGTGCCCTTGGTGCTGCCGCTCCAGCCCATCGGTTGCGCCACCAGCGGCTGGGGGTAAGGCTTGGTGATGTTGGCGGCGTAGCGGACCCGCTCCCAGCCCCGGCCCCAGGTGCCCCAAGGCTCCACGACGACGTTCGCGAGGCCCCAGGCCCGGAGCCGGTCGGCGGTCCAGTGGTTGGCCTGTTTGACGGCAGTCGATCCCTGGGGCCGGGGCCCGATGACATCGGCGAGGTACCCGGCGGTGGCCATGACCTCGGACCGGTTCATGGCCTCGTCTTTGATCCGCCGGAGCGCATCAAGGTCGAGGCGCTCCTGGACGACCTGAGCCGAGAGCGAGATCGGGAGCAGGGCGAGCAGGACGAGCGGATGAAGCCGGGCCATCGGGACCTCCAGGTCGGTAACGGGATACGCAGGGTCAGCCGTTTGGTACTAAAGCCCGGCTGGTACGTTCAAGTTCGAAAGAGGAACCCATGAACAAACTGATTATTACCGTCGCCCCCATCGGCTCGTTCGCGTTCAAGTCGGACACGCCGCACTTGCCGGTGACCCCGAGCGAACTGATCGAAGACGGGATCAAGTGCTGGGAGGCCGGCGCCAGCATCCTGCACTACCATGCCCGCGACAAAGACCAGAAACCGTGTCTCGACTACCAGTTCTTTGCCACGGTGCTCGAAGGGCTCCGGAAGCATACCAAGCTGATCATCCAAATTTCGACCGGGTTCCGGTTCCCGACCCACCGCGACGACCGGATCCGGGCCGTTGACCTCCGCCCCGACATGATGAGCCTGAACGTCGGCTCGGTCAACCTGGCGCGGGGACCATATATCAACGACCCCGTCGATGTCGAGTACTATGCCGGGAAGATGATCGAATATGGCGTCAAACCCGAGATCGAGTGCTTCGACGTCAGCCATATCCACGCCGGCATCAATCTGATGAAGAAGGGGCTCATCAAGGATCCGCCGTACTTTGACTTCGTGATGGGCGTCCAGAACGCCCTGCCCTACGCCCCTCAACACCTGCTCCACATGATCGCCACGCTGCCCCCGGGGGCCCTCTGGAGCGTGATCGGGGTGGCCAAGGCCCAGCTGCCCGCCTCGGCCCTCGGCATCATTCTGGGGGGCAACTCGCGCGTGGGCCTCGAGGACAACATCTTCTACTCGTATAAAGTGCTGGCCACCAACGAGCAGTTGGTCCAGCGCACGGTGCGGCTGGCCAAAGAACTCCAGCGCGAGATTGCCACTCCCGACGAAGCCCGAGCCATGCTCCAGATCACCAACTCATGACCGCGGCCACACTCGACGCCGACACGCTGACCGAGCTCCTCCAAACGATCCGCCGGTTCGTCACCGAGCGGCTGATTCCCGCCGAGGAGAAGGTCGACCGGGAAGACCAGATGCCGGCCGACATCCTGCAGGACATGAAGGCGATGGGCCTCTACGGGATCACGATCCCGACCGAGTACGGCGGGCTTGGCCTGAATGCCGAGGAGTCGGTCCAAGTCTTCTTCGAGCTCTGCCGGGCGGCGCCGGCCTTCCGTTCCGTGACCGGGATCAACAACGGACTCGGTTCATCGAGCATCCTCCACGACGGCAACGACGAGCAGCGGAACCGGTACGTCCGGCGCCTCGCCAGCGGCGAGTTGATCGCGGCCTTTTGCCTGACCGAGCCGGATTCCGGCTCCGACGCGGGCGCCCTCACCACCACGGCCCGCCGCGACGGCGACCACTACGTCTTGAACGGCACCAAACGGTACATCACCAACGCCCCACAGGCGGGGATCTTCATCGTCATGGCCCGCACCGATCCCACGAAAGCCGGGGCCGCCGGGGTTTCGGCCTTCATCGTCGAACGGGACACGCCGGGCCTCTCGGTGGCCAAGCCCGACCGGAAGATGGGCCAGAAAGGTGCCCACCTGGCGGACGTGATCTTCGAGGACTGCCGGATTCCGGCCTCGGCGCTGATCGGCCAGGAAAGCCAGGGCTTCAAAGTGGCGATGCGGGCGCTCGACCGGGGACGGGTTCACATCGCGGCCATGTGTGTCGGGATTTCCGAACGGCTGATCGATGAGGGTTTGACCTATGCTTTGGAACGGCCCCAATTCGGCAAGCCGATCGCGGAATATCAGTTGATCCAGGCCATGCTGGCCGACAGCAAGGCGGAGGCCTACGCGGCCCGCTGCATGGTCCTCGACACGGCCCGCCGGCTCGACCGGGGGGAGCGGGTCTCGGTCGAAGCGTCCTGCAGCAAGATGTTCGCGTCGGAAATGTGCTGCCGGGTGGCCGACCGGGTGCTCCAGATTCACGGCGGAGCCGGGTACATCTCCGAGTGCGCCGCGGAACGGCTCTACCGAGATGTCCGGGTGTTCCGCCTCTATGAAGGCACCACGCAGATTCAGCAACTGATCATTGCCAAGGCCATGATCAAGGAGCGTCAGTCATGAGGCGCCGCGACTTCGTGGTTTCGTCGGCCGCGGCGTTGCCGATCGCCCGGCACTTCCACCAGAGCCTCGGCCGGTCCTGGCCCGGCTACGCTCGCGCCACCGTCATCGACGGCCTGGCGAGCCCCGGTCCCTTCAACAGCCCCGACAGCGGGTCGGGGCCGCTGACCGATGAGATGGTGGCCAACGCCCGGGCGTCAGGGCTAACCGCGGTCAATCTGACCCTGAGCGGCGGCGGGCGGGGTCACGCCAGCTTCGACGATACCTTTGCCAGGATCGGCTATTGGGAACGGGAGTTAGCGGCGCATCCCGACGTGTTCTGCCGGGTCCGGACCATCGCCGAGCTGACCGACGCCAAGCGGACCGGCCGAGTGGGGCTGATCTACGGCTTTCAGGACGCCGTCATGCTCGAAGGAGATCCCGCGCGGCTCGACCTCTTCCATCGCTACGGCGTCAAGATCGTCCAACTCACGTACAACGTCCGGAACCTGCTCGGCGACGGCTGTCTCGAACCGGCCAATGCCGGTCTCAGTACTCACGGCCGCGCCGTGGTGGCCCGGATGAACCAACTCGGCATGGTGGTCGACCTGAGCCATTGCGGCACCCGCACCACCGACGACGGCATCGCGGCGTCCGTCGCGCCGGTCGCGATCACCCATAGCGGCTGCAAGGCGGTGTTCGATCATCCCCGAAGCAAGTCCGACGCGACCCTCAAGCGAATGGCGGACAAGGGCGGTGTCATCGGGATCTACCTGATGCCCTTCATCAACGCCGCCGGCCAGCCGACGGCCGACGACCTGATCCGGCAAATCGACCACGCCGTCACCGTCTGTGGCGAGGATCACGTTGGAATCGGAAGCGACCTCTCGATCACACCGCATCACGTCACCGCGGAGTACACCCGGAAGCACCAGCAGTTCGTGGAGGGACGCAAACGGTTAGGCATCGCGGCGCCCCGGGAAGAGGACTTCATGTTCGTGGCCGACCTGAACACACCGAGGCGGATGGAGTTGATTGCCGAGCGGCTCGCGGCCCGGGGCTACTCCGATGCCCGGATCGAGAAGATCATCGGGGGGAATTTCCTCAGGTTGTTCGGAACCGTGTGGGGCAGCGGCCCGCCTATTTGAGGCCGTCCACCAAATCGTAGATCCGCTTGACCGAACCGGCCCGCCGGCGGGCCACCATTTCATCCGTCCAACCTGGGAACCGAGGATAATAGGCGTCGTACTTCGCCAAGTCGAGGCGCTTGGCCGCATCGGCGAAGGCCAGTCCCTCCTGTTTGAGAGCCACTGACTGGCTCCACAAATCCCGCAAATAATCCCGCAGGTGATCCACCACCGCCATGT
Source organism: Gemmatimonadota bacterium (assembly GCA_031431925.1). Taxonomy (GTDB): domain Bacteria; phylum Gemmatimonadota; class Gemmatimonadetes; order Gemmatimonadales; family GWC2-71-9; genus SHZU01. The sequence continues at coordinate 13,262 of JANPEL010000184.1, forward strand.
CGGTGATCGGGTCGCCGTGGCCCGGGAGTACCACCGTTGGACCGAGCGCCTTGAGCGAATCCAAGGCATTGGCCCATTGTGGGATGAACCCGTCGCCCAGATACGGGAGGTTGGGTTGCAGCATGTCGCCGGTGACCAGGATCTTTTCCTTGGGGAGCCAGACCACGAGATCGCCGGCGGTGTGCGCCGGTCCAGGGTGGAAGATCACGATCTCGCGGCCGCCCCGGGTCAACGTCAGGCGCTCGGTGACGGTCACGTTCGGCGGCACCGGCGTAATCGTGGCAATCGACGCGACGTACTCCTGCCAGACGATCCGTCGTTTCTGGATGTCCTTCCGGCTGGCCGGTGTCGAGGCCGTGTCGAGGGCCTTGGTCAGGTTAGTGACCTGGGCCGCCGAAAACGTCCGGTTGCCGGCAGCGGTGGCATGACTCAGCGACTTCCCTTCAGCCAGCATCCGGCGGGTGAAGTCGGTGCCGATGATCTCGATGCCGGGCGGGAACGACTGGGTGCCGTGCGCGTGGTCGTAGTGGAAGTGAGTAAGCACCAGGTACCGGACCGGCTTGGTGGTGATCGACCGAAGCTCTTTCATCAGCGCCCAGCCGGCCGCCGGGCTCGTTTCCCCGTCCACGACCAGGACATCGGTGTCGTTGACGACGATGACGGCATTCGACTCGGCGCTCAGGTTACCGGTACCGACCGCCAGAAAAACGCCGTCGGCAATTTTCTTGAAGTCGAACGCCCGGCCGTGGTACCGCGCACCAGGGGGCTGGGCGATCGCCGGGGTCACCGCCATCACCATCCACACTAGGCCGAGTCCTCGCACGGTCATCCCTGCCCCCCTCGAAAGAATCGAACTCCGCTGAATGGTAACGCCCGCGCCGACGGGCGGTACCAAGCAGAGCTCCGACCGGGCCGGCGATGAACGCCCCATCAAGCGTCCTTCACTGCAGGTTTAGTCCGGTCCGGGCAATATTGGGAGGAGGATACTAATGCTTGCGTGGATCATTTTCGGCGTCATGTGGACGGCGGGACCGACGGCCGCCAGGCCGGTCCAACCCGGCGACACGACCCGTGTTGCCGCCGGGCTCAAAGCCATGTTGAGCCAGGGCCGACACCCGGCCATCCGCTGGCCGGACCTTTCCGATGTGCATGCGGTGGCCGAGTCGGCCTACCGACGATCGAATTGGCACCCTCTCTGGATCGAGGCCGGACGAGCCACCGCGCCCGCTCTGGCGGTGATCGAGGCGATCCGAGCGGTCGCCGACCGGGGGTTGGCGCCTGCCGACTACGACGCCGACTCGCTGGCCGCCGCGGCCGCCCGTCTGGCCCAAGGTGATGGGGGCGAATCCGAGCAGGCGTGGTTTGATTTGGCGCTGACAACCGCGGTCATCCGGGTTGCCAGCACGCTCCATGAAGGACGACTCGATCGCGGTGCCCTCGCCCCTGGATGGCGGACTGGTCCTTCCCGACTCGATCTCATCGCAACCCTCGACACGCTCCGGCGAAGTGGCGGACCCAGGTCGGTACTCGATCGTCTCGAGCCACAGGAGGCGGCCTACCGGCAGCTCAAGAAGTGGCTCGCCCACTACCGGACGTTGGCCGGCGCTCCAGCGTCTTTGGTACCGGTTACGAAGCCGCCGTCGCCCGGCGGACAGTATCCGGAAGCCTCCCACCTGCGACGAACGCTCATGATCGTGGGCGACCTCGACACCGGACCACCACCGCCGGCCGGAGCCGATACGCTCTTCGACGACGCCCTGCGGGCTGCGGTCCAGCGATTCCAGCGGCGTCACGGCCTCCGCGATGACGGCGTGATCGGCCCCGCGACGCTCGCGCAACTCAACCAACCCTTCGAGCAGCGGGTCCGGCAGATCGCGATCGCCCTCGAGCGGCGGCGATGGTGGCCTGACTCAGCTCGGACCCCGCCGATCATCGTCAACGTTCCGGCATTCCGGCTCACCGCTACCGGGGTGATCGACGGCCGAGATACCGTGATTGCGATGAATATCATCGCCGGCGTGGCGCACCGAGACGAGACACCGATATTCACCGGCGACCTTGGCCGGGTAGTCTTCCAGCCGTTTTGGGAGGTTCCCGTCTCGATCATGCGGAAGGAGATCCGCCCGAAGGCGGTTCGGAACCCAGCCTATCTCGAGCGGGAAGGCATGGACTTGCTGGAAGGGGAGCACATCGTTGCACCGACCCGCCAGAATGTTAGCCGAATCGGCCACGGTGTCCGAGTGCGGCAGCGGCCCGGGCCCCGCAACCCGCTCGGCCGGGTGAAGTTTCTCTTAACCAGCGGTTACGCCATCCACCTTCACGATACGCCGGCCGCCAGCCTGTTTGAACCGACTCGGCGGGACTTCAGCCACGGTTGCATTCGGGTTTCCGCACCCTCGGCCCTGGCTCGGTTCGTGCTACTCCGGTTGCCGGGTTGGACGAGTCAACGGATCGATGCGGCAATGGCCGCCGACACCTCGGTTGCGGTCGAGCTGCCCGACCCGATTGGCGTCGCGGTCGGGTACGAGCCGGTCGTTCCCTCGGATCACGGCATCGAATTCCGCCCGGATGTCTACGGTGGTGACCGCACGCTCGCGCGACTACTGGCCGCAGGGTACCCATACCGAAAGCGGATTCCATGAAGGGGTTGATCGGCTTGCTCACCGGAACCACGCCGCCGATACCGCGGGATACCGTTGACCGGGCCTGGCTCGGGGTAAGCGGCAACCTCCGAATCCGGATGATCCTTCCGTTCGAGGTCCGGGCTGGATCCCGAAACGGAAGCCTGCCCCAGTCAGTGGCCGTCGCGCCGGACGGCGATTCAATTTCCCTGGTCACGCTCCGGCCCTTCGCCGACCAATCCGGCTCGCGGTTAGGCAGGTACCGGCTGGCCGAAGAAGTCGAGCAAATCCATCCCGAACTGATCGGCGGGTTGTCGGCCTATCCAGCCACCGGATCCCATGGCCCGTTCCTGCATGTTGACGCCCGCGGCCACCGGGCTCGCTGGTAGGTCAGCCTCCCCATACCTGGCGGTACACCCGAAGCCAGTTGCCGCCCATCGCCTTCCCAAGGTCGGCATCGGACCAGCCGCGGCGCTTGAAGCCGGCGATCAGATTGGGCAATTCTCCGATGCTCGCAAATCCGTCGATGAACTTCCACGGTTCGTCGATCATGTCCAGCGGGATGATGTCGCGGTTGACCCCGCCGTCGTAGGGAATCGGCATCCCATCGACGAAATCGGTACCCATCCCGACGTGATCGATCCCGACCCGTTTTCTGAGGTACTCGTACTGATCGATGTGGGCATCGATCCCGACATGCGGCACCCGGCCGGTGTTGCCCCGGCCCCGGACGTGGAAATCGTTGACCGCCGTGATCCCGATGACCCCGCCGGTGGCCGCGATCGCGTCGATGACCCGGTCGCTGATGCAGCGGTTGTTGTTGGCGATCGCCGCGATGTTGGTGTGGCTGCAAATCACCGGAACACCCCGCGAGATCGCGATCGCGTCGAGCGAGGTTTGCTCGCCGGTGTGGCCCCCAACATCGAGCACGATCTTGAGGCGATGGATCTCTTCGACGAGACGATGGCCGGCCCGGGTCAGCCCAACCGTGGGTTCGAGACAGCCCCCGCCGAATGCGTTCACGGTATTGTAGCAGAGGCCCACGATCCGGAGCCCCACTTCGTGGAACGCCCGAAGGGCGGTCGCCGAAGTGCCCAGTGGGGAGTTGAACTGTTGCCCCAAGGCGTCGGCGGCCTGCCAGCAGAACACGTTGGAGATCTTCCCGGCGCGCCGGGCCTCGCGAATATCCGCCACCGACTTGGCCAGGACGACCTCATCCTTATACCGGTCGAAAAACCCGAGCAGCGCGGCGAACGACGCCATATCCGACGGTCCGCCGGCCACGCCACAATGGACGCCGCCCTGTTGCATCCCCCGGAGATGCGAAAGCCGGATGGTGCCCGCGAAGAGCCCTTCGACCACGATCGCCTGATCTTGCGGCGCGGCTCGGGCCGGAGCCGAACCGAACGGCAGCATGGGGAGAGCGCCCGCCGCCAACGCACCTTGGAGCAGATCCCGGCGTTTCATCACGTCACCTCGGTTTCGGATCAGGGAGATTGCCTCGGCCACCGAGCTCGAGGTAGATCAGGGGGAGCTCTTCGGGGAGCACGCGGAGCCGGTCGGACTGAAAGAACGCGGCGATCCCCGCCGGCGTCAACTCGGCACCGGCCATATCGGCGATGCCCGCCCGAAACCCTTCGGGGTCCCAGACCGAGGCTCCATTCCGCTCCACCCGGGGCGCGGCGCCGCGGATCATCATGTCGATCGTCGCGGCCGAGAGCGGCTCCTTGATGCCCAAAGCTCCATTGACGCTTTCCACCATCATCAGGCCTTGAACATAGGACACCTTCCACGCCCAGGAATGTGTGGGCACCGGCCGGAGGGTGCCGGCCAGATCACGCTCCACCCAGGATCGGACGAACTCGGTGATCAACCGCGCCTCTTGGTAACGGGCGCCCTGGGCGTCGTTGGGCAGCGTCCACTGATTCATGAAGACCGCGATGGCGAGATCGAGTCCGGGAAAAGCGACGTAGTTATTGGTCCACCCCCACATGTGGGCGCCGCCGTGGTCGAAGCGGCGATAGGGCTTGTCCCAGTCACGAAGACCCCACACCAGACCCACGGTGGGCGACTCCGTCCCTGGGTACGGCGTCAACATCAGCTTGACGGTCTCGGGCTTGAGGAGTTGGTACCCGTTGTACCGCCCGTCTTGCAGCATGGCCAGCAAGACCCGGATGTGGTCGCTCGGTTTAGTGACCACCGTGCCGGCGGGGTGATCCTCGAAGTAGATCGCGGGCGTCGGAATCCGGACCGGGCCGATGCCGGCGTAGCCTCGCGACATCTTGGCCCAAATGTCGGGACGGATGTGGGCCGAGTCCTGCACCGGAGGGAATTGGGTCGAGGTCATCCCCAGCGGATCGATGATGTGACGCTGGACGTAGTCGGAAAACGAGAGCTTCTCGGGGTTGGTGACTTGGACCAGGTACCCTAACGTGGCGATGCCGAGGTTCGAATATTCATACTTTTCGCCGGCGCGGGTCGCCCAGGTCGGTACCACACCGCCGTAGAAATCGTTCTGCTTTTTGCCGTAGGCTTCGGGGAGGTGCTCGGCGAGCGGCTTGGGATCGCGGAGCACACTCCAGGCTCCATTCCCGGCCAGACCGCTCCGGTGGGTCAGAAGATCGCGCACGGTGACCTCGCGGCCGCCGAGCGGGTTCCGGATCTGCCAGCCGGGCAGGTATCGATTCACCGGCCCGTCGAGCTCGAGGATGCCCTGCTCGACGAGCTGCATCACGGCGGTGGCGGTGTAGGTCTTGCCCATCGAGCCGGAGTGGGTCACGGTGGCGGCCGTCATCGGAATCCGCCGTTCGAGATCGGCAAAGCCGAACCCGTCCTCCCAAATCACCTGGCCCCGGCGGGCGATGGCCAGATTGAGACCCGGGGTCCCGACCAATCGGAGGATCTGGGGAATGTCGGCCTTCAAGACCTCGATGAGGCGGGCTTCGTTCGGCGTGAGCCGTTCCTGGGCGGCGGGCTCGGTGGCCGCGAGACCAAAGGCCAGCAGGGCCAGGGCGAGCGACTGATGGTTAGGCACGCATTTCACGAAGTCACGGTGGCGAGTGAACGAACGATGCTCCAAGATGGAGCTAGCTCCGAGGTTCCGCCAGACTAGCCGAATGGGGTCCTCCGGCGGCATGTTACCCGATGGGTCTCATCGTCCGCCAGCCCAACCGAAAGCCAACCAGATGAATCGCAGGGATTTTGTCGCCGCCTCGACCCTCGGCTCGTTCAGCGCCGGTACCGCCCATCTCCGCCTGGACTCCTTGGTCGCTTCCCGCTCCAGCCGGAAGATCCTGATCGCCGGCGGCGGGTTCCGGACCGCCTTCATCCGATACATGGCCGCCCTTACCGGCAAGAAGCGCCCGCGGATCTGCTACCTACCGACCGCGTCCGCCGACAGCGCCGGTGGCAAGCTCAACTTCTTCAAGGACTGCGCCCCGCTCGACGTCGAGCCCCACGTCCAGGATTCGTTTATCGAGAGCCTGAGCCAGAAGCAAGGGTGGGACGAGGTCTTCCTCTCGATGGACGCCATCGTGGTGTCGGGCGGAAATACCTTGAATCAGCAGGCCATCTGGAAGGCGCAGGGGATCGACCTGGTGCTCCGCCGGGCGTGGGACCAGGGCATCGTCTTGGGCGGGGCGAGCGCCGGCTCGCTTTGCTGGTTTGAAGAAGGCACCACCGACTCGCGGCCCAAGGCGCTCTCGATCGTGAAATGCCTGGGTTTCCTCAAGGGCAGCCACTCGCCGCACTATGACGCCGAGGCGGGGCGCCGGCCGCTCTATCAGAAACTGATCGGGTCGGGCGAGATGAAGCCCGGGTACGCCTGCGACAACGACGCCGGGATCTACTTCGAGGACAACGACGTCAAGCGGGTGGTGTCGGCGCGGGCCGGCGCCAAGGTCTACTACGTGAGTGCGAGCGGTGGAACGGTCTCAGAGAAGGTGATGGAGCCGGAACGGATCACCTCGAGCGCGCCTTGACCGCCGCGAGCACCGCGGCTGGTAGTCGCGCGACAGTGATATGCTTGGGCCCGTCGCCCATCGGCAACCGGACGACCTCGCGGCGATCCGGAATCGAGATGATCGAGAGATCGTCGCTCCGGGTGTTGGCAATGAGGCAGAGGCCCCCATCGCCCGAAACTTCAGCCCAACCCGGCCCATCGCCCACCGGAATGGTGGCGATCAGGGTCAGCTCCGGCGCGCGGACGAGGGCGGCGTAGTCGGACGCGCGGCCCGCCAAGCAGAGGGTGGCGCCGTCGTGGGTGAGGGCCAGCCCGTGATGGGGCGCCTCGAAGTCGGAGTCCGCTGTCGTTATCCCCTCCTTCACGGGCAGCTCGAGACGCTTGACCACTCGGTTGGTGGTGAGGTCGAAGGCGACCACCGCATGTTCGTTCGCCAGCTGGGCGTAGAGGCTCCGTTCGCCCGGGGCGAAGTGCCACGGCCGAATCGGCTTCTCGACATCGATCCGGTCGCGAATCTCCAGGGTCTTCACATCGGCGATGGTCAGCTGGTTGGGATACCCCGGCCTCTCCGTCAGGGCCGGCGCGTCCGCCGGGCGGGCGAGGGAAGCCAGGGGGCCAATACTGGTGTTGTAGAGGAGCCTTCCGTCCTTCGAGATCTTGTTGTCGTGGGGGTTGACCCCGGCGATCAGGTGACCGGTGATCGCACCGGTGGCGGCGGTGATCCGGTAAATCCGGTTGTCGAGCATCGCCGAGACGAAGAGACTCTTCCCGTCGGGGGTGATCGTTAGGTGGTCGGCGCGGAGCGTTTCGAGGGATCGGATCCAGAGGGGCCGGCCGCTCGCGATGTCGAAGGCCGCGACGTCGCCGAGATAGCCGCGGGAGACGTAGAGGGTGCGGCCGTCGGGGGAGACGTCGGTGTCCTGGGCATAGTTCGGGCGGCCCGGGCCCCGCCGGACGGTGCGGGCGGGATTGACGTCGATGGTCCCGACCACGGTGCGGGCCGCGAGGTCTACCAGGGTGACGGTGCCCGATTCGCCGTTGGCCACGAACGCAATCTCCGGCGACGGGGGCGGGGTCACCCCGATCGCGAGCAGGATGGTTGCCAGGTGGGCTCGGTGATCTGCCATAAGGGGTCTCCTGCAACTCCGAGGGGCGCGGGCGACGGCGGGGTTCGACCGGAAGGCGTTACGAGCGAGACCTTCAGGGCCGCCTCTTGAAGATGCTCTTTGGCACGGTCGCGTGGACACCCTTGACGCCGTCAACCAGCTGGGTCACATGCAAGTCCACCACCATGCTCGCCAGGGCGTAGGCGTCGGCTGGTGTGAGCTGGTAGGTATCGCTCAAGTGCTTCACCATCTCGCGGGTAGCCATCCGGGCCGCTTCGTCGAGGTCCTCGTTGAGGCCCATGGTGATGTAGTGGGTGGGAGTTTCGGCCCGGGGCCACGTCAGCTTGAGGTCTTTCCGCACGATCAGATGGAGGCGTCCCCACAGGGCACCTTCGAGCGCCGTCCCATCCACCTCCCCGTGTCCTTGCGCCAAATGACCGTCGCCAATGGACAACAGCGCGCCGGTGACGTGAACCGGCAGATAGAGGGTCGTCCCCGACACCAGATCTTTGTTGTCGAGATTCCCGGTATGAACGCCCGGCGGCCCGCTCGAAATCCGTCCCATCATCGCCGGAGGCGCCACGCCGAGACTGCCGAAGAATGGCGCCAGCGGAAACTCGATGTTCGGTGCGAAATGCGCGACGTTCGCTTTGAGGTCCACCGGCACGGTCTTGAAGTATCCGTAGGGGAAGTCGGCCGGGAGCGTGCCGCCGTTCGGTCTGAACAGGTTGATTCCGAACGGCTCCCGCCCGCGGACTTCGAGGATTCTTACTTCGAGCACATCGCCCGGTTCCGCCCCTCGGACGTAGACGGGGCCGACCAGAAGATGGCCACCGATTCCGCGGTCCTTGATTTGGTTGAACGCTCGCATCTCGTCGGTGACCCACTTCGCTTCCATTCCGTACCGCTCCAGGACCTCGGCCGAGTGGAGTACGGTCTCCACCTCCACCACGTCACCCGATGCGACGGTCAGTGCCGGCTTCGCCGTGGCGTCGTAATAGCCCCACTCCACAGTGGAGACGGTCGGCTTCAACTGGTGAGTCTTGCCGGTTTGCGCGGCTCCAGGCGCGACGAGCGCGGCGGCAACAGCGACCGTCAACCCGACTGTGGCGACCGGGTTCCGTTTCAATCGACGCGCCCGCGAGCTTCAACCGGCCACACCGACTCCACCATTCCATTGCGGACCCCGAAGAATACGTTATGCAAATTGACCGTCGTGTCGCAGTGGCCCGGCACGAACTCGACCTTGTCGCCTACCTGGAGATCCCGACTGGGATTCTTGAGCACGATGATCCCGTGCTCGTCGCCGCCCGGCCGGTATTCAATCCCGGTGAGGCCCTTCGGCGAAGGCATCGATTCATCGGTCGACAGGGCCTTGTTGCCGCCGTCCGTGATGGCCCGACCCTTGGCCCGGCTGATCACCGTGGTGAGCACCGACAACGAGGTCCCGAAATCCAAGAAGGCTTCGCTGTTCTCGCCACCAATGGCGCGGTAGTGGGCGTCCATGAAGATGTACGAACCCGGCTGAATCTCAGTGACCCCCGGCACTTTGAGGTCGATGTTGTAAGTGCCGGTGCCGCCCACGCTCAGGATTGGAATCGCAAAGCCGGCCTTTTCGAGCGCCGACCGGGCGGCCAAAGCCCGGGCGTGAGCCCAACTCGAGGCGGAGCGGCGGTTATGGACACCGACAACGGGCATGTTCATGCCCGCGTAGGCCTGAATGCCCCCGAACCTGAGTGACGACAGCTTCGCCAGATGCTGGACCAACGCGACCGCCTCGCCCGGGGTGTCCACCCCGGTCCGATTCTGCCCCACATTGACGTCCACCAACACCGTGAGCGTCCGCTTGGCGGCAGTAGCGGCCGCATCCAGCTCGTCGAGATTCCGGGTACTATCCGCCACGACCTTGATGGCCGGAGCAACCTCGGCGAGCGCAAGGAGACGCTGGATCTTGCGTCGCCCGACCACCGCGGTCGTGATCAGGACGTCTGTGATCCCACCCTTCACGAAGACTTCGGCTTCGCCGAGCTTCGCGGCGCAGAGGCCTTCCGCCCCCGCGGCAAGCTGCTTCTTCCCCAGAACAGCGGACTTGTGGGCTTTGCCGTGGGGACGGTACTTCCCGTGCTGGCTCCGGCAAGCGTCCTGCATCGTCTTGAGGTTCCGCTCGAAGATGTCGAGATCGATCATCAACGCCGGGGTGGGAAGCTCCTCGATACCAGCCTTGAGGAATTCAGCATACGCCGAAGCGGGCTGCTGTACTTCCAGTGCGGCTCGGCCGGAGGCGCCGACGACGCCGACTATGGCCGCGGTGGCGGTTGACTGGGCTAGGAAATCGCGCCGGGACCAGCGTTGCCGGTGCATGATGGCTATCTCGCCTTTGGAGGAATGACACGGAGCGACACGACGCCAACCGACGCCAAGAATCGGAAGTACTGTTCCAGATCGGCGCCATCAACCACACCGTATTCCGCCCCGACCGCGTCCCGAATCTCCCGCAGGTTCCGGGTGCCGTTCGCGAAATTGAGCGCTTCGAAGAGCAGGTAGTGGCCCCGTTTGGCGAGGTTGATCTTGGCGCGCCAATTGGGGTCGCCGGTTTTTTGCCGAAGCCACTCCATGCCGTACTCGGGTCGAAAGAAGTTGACCGGGCCGCGGAGGCTGTCGGTCCGTTGGGGGACGATCGTCGCCAGCTGAGTTTCTGTTGTTGTGGGCCCCGGCATGGCGAGCGTCAGCCGACGATCGGCGGCCAGCGCGGCCGCAAGCTCATGGAAGCCCGTGGTGTTGGCGGCGCCCAGCGCCTCGATTTGTTTCCGCGCTCTGGCAATGGCCGAGCGCCCCGATGGCGTGCTAGTGAGGCCGCTAAGTGTTCCGATCGCCGCCGTCTCACGCGCGGTTGACTGAGCCAACACGTTGGCCGCCTCGCGATAGCGCTCTTGCATTGAAGCCGGCTCGGCACCGGTCAACATCGTCGCGGCGCGCCGGCCCTCCGCTGCCATCCGGGACTGGGCATAGCCCACGACGACCGGGGCCAGTGTGGTCACCGCCTCGGGCGATACCGCCGCCAGGTAGTATCCGGTCGCGGCGACCGTGATCACCGAACGCCGCAACTGGGTGGCGTCCATCTTCGTGATGTCGTCCTGCTGGGTCCCAAGATAGATGTCAGGCCAGTCATTATAGAGGACGGCCGGCACCCCGAGGCTCGCATCGCCCACGTCCTCATGATCGCTCGGGCCCCAGAACGGCTCGATGGCGTAATGGAACTGATCGCGGCTCCCGCTCGGCGCAAAGGTCGGGTCCTCGAAGCCCGGTCCGGGCCGCGCCGAGTGGATTGCGGCATTCCGAATGGCCGTTGAATTCGCCCGGCCGACGGCATGCATGAAGTCCTCGGCGACATCACTCAGAAAATGGGGATGAGAGTACGGGAGTCGGTACATCCTGAAGATGGCTTTCGCCCGCTCCTGATGGAACCCCGCCATGTCGACGTTGAGCATGACGAGAATCCGTTTCCGCTCAGCGGGATCACCGAACAAGTTGTAGATGCTGCCGTAGTGCTCCGGGCCCCACAAGAATCGGATGGTCCGGCGGGGCCGCGGGAGCCGGCCGTCGGCGATCAACGTGCTGAGCACCCGGGCGATCTCGACGGTCGTACCCAGGCCGCTCAGATTGTTGGCGCCGCCCGTGTTGCGATAGTTATCGTGGGCGTAGATGTAGACCTCGGGCAAGTTAGGTTCGGTGCCGGGAATGACGGCGTTCACCACCTTGTACTCGCCCGGACCCATGGCGGTCTTCACGACCGACCTGAGGGTGATGTGCTCCCCTCGGTTCAACAGCTCCCGGAGCTCGGTGCCTCTCGCATAGGACAAACCAAAGGCAAACCCCGTGGGTTCACCCTTCGGCCCAAACCATGGCAGCAGCGTCGGGTTGCTGATCAGATCCGGGAAATCGATGGCCTCGACGGTGCGGTACCACACCACCCCAGCCGCGCCCTGATTCCAGACCGCCTCGGCATGCACCGCGCCCGGCTCACCCGACGCCAGAACCATCTTGCCCCGCACATCCTTCCCGGCATAGTCGGCGGGGCGAAGCCCGGTTCCCACATCGACGAGCTCCGCCGTCACCTCCCCGCTCGAGCTAAAGCGGCCGAGTACCACCCGGTGAACCGCAAAATCGGCGAGCAGCATCCGGCGCGGCGAGATCATCGTGAGGGTGCCCACGTCGGCCTCCCAGGCCGGCTCTGTCAGAAACGTCCAGAAGAACTTCTTCCCATCAGCCGGAAAGGCCTCGATCGTCACATCCGCCAAGCCGTACTCGCGGGCCCGCCCGGCTAGATAGTCGGCGATCTGATCGTGACCTTTTGACGGCGCAAATCCACTGAAGCGGGTCTGGATGGTCTGGAAGTGGACAAGCGGCAGCTCGCCCGAGCTCTCGGCGCGAATTGCCTCGAAGAACGGTTTGGCGAGGAGAGCGCTCGTCTGCGCGCCAGCGGGGACGAGGGCGGGCACCGCGCCATAGGCCAGCGCCAGCGTCACCAACACCCTCTGGGTTCGTGGTAACACGGGATGCTCCAGGAATCCCAGCGCCGATCTACCGAGGCGCTGTTTAGTGGTCTTACAGCGGGCTGTACCCGCGAGCCAGCATCGACGCGACACCCGATTGTTCTTGCTGAGCAAGTTGGTACCGGTTCCAACATACGGCGCCAAGGACCGAGAGTCTAGCTCACCCACTAGGGCAACGACCCTCACCTGATGATACTGATACGGAGGTGAGCCCGCGCCCCGGTCCGACACCCGCCACAACGTCGCCACCACGTTCGCCGCCCCGGCCCGGTGGAACGCGAGCGCCAGGGTCGCGAGATCTTCCCCGGGATCCGCTCCGCTCCGAATCGGCGCCCGGCGGGCCGTTTCGCATCCCGACAAGAGAACCAAGCGGGCCGTCGTCCGAAGACCGGCGATCTCGTGGACCTCGAGCCGCCCATCCCCGTCCCCGCCCGGCGCCAGGTCGATCCGCGAAACAACGGATTGTCGGCATTGAGCGAGGCATGAGTCGCCACGTGGATCACCTCGACCCGGTTCATCGCCGCCGAGAGATTCGCCTTGGTGGCGGCGGCACCGGTCAGCCCCGCTCCACGGCAAGCTACGGGGATAGGGTTGCCATGAGGGGTCTCCTGCAACTCCGAGGGGCGCGGTGGTCCGGTCCCCATGAATGTAGCTAGCGGCAGCGCTCCCGCATGGCCCGGACGGCGCTCGCGACCGGAGTCAGCACCAGCCTCCCGGTCGCGGCTGCCACCGTCGGTGCCGCGCGGGCCATGCTGAACTGGGCCAGCGCAATCGTGGTACACCCCTCCTGCTCCATCAGTCGCCGGGCCGCCGCCGACACCAGGGCGTCGTGACGCGGGCCGTCCCCGGCTTGGAGCGCCGCGAGCCCGCCGTCGGCGAGTGCCACGCGGACGTCCAGCTCCGGCGGGAACTCCGGCCGCATCGAGGCCAGCGTCGGGGCGAAAGTGGCCACCAACCCAACGCGGCCGCCGATCCTCACGGCTTCCTCGATCATTGCCTCGTTCGGCTTGAGCACGGGACGGGGGGCAAACCGGCGCGCGACCGCCTCGATGCAGGGACCAAACGCCGAGCAGCTAAAGAGCAGCCCGTCCGCGCCGGCCTGGACGGCGTAGTCGGCCAGGGTGAGGAAGCGCTCGGTCATGGCGACGTCGAGCCCCCCTGACCGGGCCAAATCCGCCGAGAGCGAATCATCCAACAGGTTGATCCGCTCGCACTCGGGCCAGCTCCGGGCCATTTCGTCGTTGACCGGCGCGATCGATTGCTGCAGCGCGTGGATCAGCGCGACCCGCGTCACCCTAACGGCCGCCGCGGCGGATCGGCTGGCCCGCCAGGACTCCGGTGACTTTCCCGTTTTTGAGCGCAAACTTGCCGTTCACGAGAACATGGACCGTGCCCTCCGAGTATTGGCGGGGCTCGTCATAGGTGGCCTTTTCCTGGATCCTTGCCTCATCGAACACGGCGATGTCGGCGAAGAATCCCGGCTTGATGAGGCCCCGATTCGGAATCCCATAGAACGACGCAGGCAGCGACGTCATTCCACGAATGGCGTACGGCATCGTGATCAGTTTCTCGTCGCGGACGAGTTGGGTGAACTTCCGGGTAAAGCCGCCATAGGTCCGCGGGTGAGTATAGGTGCTGTCGCTGGCCGGGGTGTAGCCGTCGGTCGTCGTCATGATCCAGTCCTTCCGGGCCAGGGTGCGGACATTCTCGATGCTGTAAATGTCGAGGTTCATGTCCATCAGCCGGGTCCCGTGGGTCTGGATCAGGAGGCGGCGAATCGCTTCGGTCGGCGTCACCCCCCACGTGGCCGCAATGTCGCTGAGCGAGCGCTTGGTGAATTCCTTGGGGCCTTCGGTGATGAGGATATTGGTCGGCCCGCCGCGGTTGGCCAGGATTTCGGCGATCTCGGACTCCATCCGGGCCCAAGAAACCGGGTCCTTCAACCGAGCCAGCAACGAGTCCGGCCCCCCGGCGGGCGCCCAGCGCGGCATCAAGTGGCCGTCGACGCTCGATTCGGAGGCGGTGTAGACGATCTGCGCCCCCATGATGTTGACCCCCCGCCCTCGCGCCACCTCGATCCGGCGAATGGCCTCCGGCATGTCGGGATGCGCCTTCAGTCCGAGTGAATTGAAGTGGCTGAACACCAGCGACGTCCCGGCTTCCTCGGCGATCCGGATGGCCTCCGTCACCGAATTCAGAAAGCCGATCCCTTTGTAGGACACGCCCATGTCGCGATCGTGGGTGTCGTAGATCCCGCCGTACTCCGCCGCCACCCGGTTGAGCGCGATGACTTCGTCGGTCGACGAGTAGTAGCCGGGGTTGTAGGCCAAGCCGGTCGAGAAGCCCAAGGCCCCTTCGTCCATCCCTTTCCGAACGTAGGCCTTCATCCGATCGACCTCCGCCGGCGTGGCGTGGCGGGCGAAGTCGTTCCCCATCACCTTGGTGCGCGCGGGGCCGTGCCCCACGAACCGCGCCGCGTTGAGGGTCATTCCCTGCTTCCGATAGCGTGCGAACGTGGCGGCGATGTCGTGGTCGCCGAAGCCGTCGATGCCGAGGATGACCGTCGTGACTCCCTGGGTCACGAAGGGTCGGCCCCACCGACCCGGCTCGCGGCCGGCTTCCTCGTGGGAG
>JANPEL010000185.1:0-12804 GCA_031431925.1 Gemmatimonadota bacterium
CCAAGAACGTCATCAATTCGTTTCTTCGGGGCGAGCCGGTCGAGTTGCACCAGGTGATGGCGGCCAGCGAAGAAGCCGCCATTTCGCTCGAGTTGCTCGTCGAGGTGCGGAACAAACTCACCGATGCCTACCGTAACATCATGAATATGCAGGTCTAGTGGCAAACGATCTCATGCAGCACATGTCCGGGTCGGTGCAGCGCATGCCGGCCTCCCGTCGCATCATGTTGCTGGGCGGGCTCGTCGCCGTCGTGGCTACGGTCATCGGCGTCGGCCTCTGGGCGTCCGAGCCCTCCTGGGTTGCGGTCTACAGCGGCGTCGCTCTCGGGGACGCATCCCAGATGACGACCGCCCTCGACAAAGCCGCCATCCGGAACAAGCTCGGGCCGGATGGGTCGGATGTCCTGGTAGCCAAGCAGGATTATGCGAGGGCCAAGGTCCTCCTCGCCAAAGACGGCCTGCCCGGAGCCGACGGCATGGGCTGGAGCGACATCTTCGGAGGCACCAGCGGCATCGGCGATACCGAAACCCGGGAACGAATGAAATTCGAGCGGGCGCTCGAAGGCGAACTGGCCAAGACGATCGCCGCCACCACGGGCGTGGCCCGAGCGGACGTTCACTTGACGATCCCTGAGCCGAGCGCGTTTCGGCGCAATGAACAGCCGTCGAAGGCGGCCATCCGGATCAAGATGCGGCCCGGCATGCTGCTGGTGCCTGGGGCCGTTCAAGGGATCATCGCCACCGTGAGCAACAGCGTCCAGCGGCTCACCCCGGACAACGTGGTGGTGTCCGACGAAACCGGCCGGCTCCTGTCGGCCTCGCCCGACGAGGGATCGCTGATCGGCGGGGCCGGCCGGCGGATGGAGTTGCAGCAGTCCATCGAAAACTACTTGGCTTCCAAAGCTGAGGGCCTGCTCGCCTCGGTGGCAGGACTCGGCACGCCGCGGGTCTTGGTCTCAGCGGACCTGAACTTCGATCAGGTGGAGAACACCTACGAATCCTACGACCCCGATGGCCAAGTGTTGGCGAACGAGGGCCGGAGTGAAACCGAAGCGGGCGCTGAGGGCGGCGGGCAGACTATTGTCAACAATACCTACCAGAACTCTCGGCGCCTCGAGCGGGTCACCAGCGCCGGGAAGGGAATCACCAGGCTGATGATCTCCGTCATGGTGGATGAACGGGCGCTGGCGGCCGATACGGCGTCGACGACACCGGTTGCCAACCGTCTGGCGGACGTGGAGTCGCTGGTCAAGAACGCGGTCGGTTTCGACAGCGCGCGCGGCGACCGGATCAAAGTGGTGGCGGCGCCCCAGCAAGTGGCCGTCGTCGACTCGATCAGCCCGCCCCCCGCCGCCGACATGCTTGACATCGTGGACCGGTTTGCCCGGCCGGCCATCGGCCTCTTCGCGATCCTCGCATTGCTCCTCGTGGCGCTTCGCACCGTGAAAGCGCTGCAGACCGGCCGGAGTCAGATGTCGGCGGGCGGCGCCTACGACGCGTCGGACCGCGAGTTCGGGACGCCGGGTTCGATCGCCCCGCTCGGACCCCCGCCGGAAACGGTCCTCCTGAAGAACCGAGTGAGCACCGAGTCGGCCGAAAAGCCCCAGGTCACCGCGCAGGTGGTGCGGGCCTGGATGGGTGAAGCCCGATGAGCACCGGCTTGATGGCGCTGTCGAAAGAGCCGGCGATGACGCTGACCGGAATGCGCAAGGCCGCGATTCTCTGCATGACCCTCGGCAAAGAAACCGCCGCCGAGATTCTCAAGCTGTTGACCCCGACCGAAGTCGAGGAACTCAGCCGCGAGATTGCCATCACCAAGACGGCCGAGCCGGACACGGTTCATCTCGTCCTGACGGAGTTCCGCGGCGTCTTTCAAGCCGCCGAGGCCGCGGCCCGGGGCGGCGTCATGGTGGCCCAAGAGATCCTCGAACGGGCCCTTGGCCCCCAGCGGTCCCGGGTCATCCTCGAAAGAATTCAGGAGCAGATTGCCGATACCGGCCTTCGGCGCCTCAAGAAGGCCACACCCGAGTTGCTGACCAGTGTGCTCCGGGGCGAGCATCCCCAGACCATTGCCCTGATCCTGGCCCACCTCGACGCCCGCCAGTCCTCGAACGTCATTGCCGGTATGGAAACCGAATTGGCGGGCGACGTGCTCTACCGAGTGGCCCGAATGGACAAGATCTCGCCGGAAATGCTGGCCTTGGTCGAGGCGGGACTGGCCAACAAGACCGACCTGAGTCTTGGTCAAGAGATGACGACGTCGGGCGGTCCGGCCGCCGTTGCCAAGATGCTGAACCTGACCGGCGGGTCCCTCGAGAAGCAATTATTGGAGGCGATCGACAAGCGGAACTCCGACATCGCCGTCCAGGTGAAGAACCTGATGTTCGTGTTCGAAGACCTCAAACTCCTCGATGGCCGGGCCGTTCAGCGGCTCCTCCGCGAAGTCGACAGCAAGGAGCTCGCGCTCGCGCTCAAGGCGGCGAGCGACGAACTCAAGCAGCACATCTTCACGAACATGTCCGAGCGGGCGGCCGCCGCCCTCAAGGAAGAGCTGGAGTACATGGGGCCGGTCAAGGTCCGCGACGTCGAGGCCAGCCACACCCGGATCATCGAGCTCATGCGGAGCCTCGAGGATCAGGGCGAGATCATGATCAGCGGGCGCGGCGGGGACGATGATGTCATCGCCTGATCCCACGCGGCCCGTGTGGGCCATCCCGGCGCCGGTGGATCGGCCGGGCGTCTGGGGACTGCCCGAACTAAGTCACGGACCGACCGGGGGCCAGAACGATGCGGTGCCCGATCCGATCGAGCAGGCCTACCAGGAAGGGTACGCCAACGGTCACCAGGCCGGCGTCCTCCAGGCCCGGGCCGAACTAGCGCCGGCCGACGAGGCCCTCCGGCGGCTGGTGGATCAGCTCCAACGGGAGATGGCGTTGGTGCGGCCCCGGGCCGAAGCCAACCTCTATGCCCTGGGTCTGACCGTCGCTCGGTGGCTCATGCAGCGGGAAATCGCGGAGAATCCTGCCGCGGTGGAGCCATTGATTCGTCGGGCGGTGCAGCTCTTGCCGGCCGGCACGGCCGTCGAAATTCATGCCGGAGCCGCCGACGTGGAGGCGTTGAGCACTCACCTCCGCCTGGCCGAGGCCGATGGTCGCCCGCTGCCGGTCCACTGGGTGGCCGATCCGGCGCTCGAGCCGGGAAGTTTTCGATTAGTGAGCCCTGAACGAATTGTCGACGGCCGCGTCGATGTGGCCTTGAGAGCCTTATATGAGCGACTGGCAAGCGAGTGACCTGGCGGTTGGCCTGGCTGAAGTGCCCCGGTTTCCGGTGCACGGGCGGGTCACGCGCGTCATCGGCCAGATCGTCGAGGCCACCTCGCTCGAGGTCGCGGTGGGGGAAGTCTGCCGGATTCTCGTCAACGATGACATCGGCGTGCTGGCCCAGGTGGTCGGGTTCCATGACCGAGGCATCATGCTGATGCCCCTGGGCGATCTCGACGGCATTCATCCCGGTGACGTCGTGGTCCCGTTAGGCCGCGCGCTGTACGCCGACGTCGGTGAGGGGTTGATTGGCCGGGTTCTGAACGGACTCGGCCGGCCGATCGACTCCGACCGCTCCCTCGGGCGCTGCAAACGGTATCCGTTGAGCGCCGAGCCGCCGAGTCCCCTCGAGCGGAGCCGGATCGAAGCGCCGCTGACGACCGGGGTGCGGGCCATCGACGGCTTCATGACCGTCGGGCGCGGCCAACGGATCGGCATCATGGCGGGCAGCGGGGTCGGGAAGAGCGTCCTGCTCGGAATGATTGCCCGGCATACCAGCGCCGACGTCAATGTGATCGCCCTGCTCGGCGAACGAGGCCGCGAGGTCCGGGAATTCATCGAACGCGATCTGGGGCCTGAAGGCCTCCGGCGGAGCGTCATCGTCGTCGCAACGAGCGATCAACCGGCCGTGGTGCGAGCCACCGGCGCGCTCGTGGCCACCGCGATCGCCGAATACTTCCGGGACGCCGGACGCGATGTCCTGCTCATGATGGACTCGGTCACCCGGGTCGCGATGGCCTGGCGTGAAGTGGGCCTTTCGATCGGCGAGCCACCGGCCACCAAAGGATACCCGCCATCGGTGTTCGCCTCGCTCCCTCGGCTCCTCGAACGAGCCGGCACTGGGCGCCGTGGCTCGATCACCGGGCTCTATACCGTCCTGGTCGAAGGCGACGACTTCAACGAACCGGTGGCGGACGCCGCGCGGTCGATCCTCGACGGCCACATCGTCTTGTCGCGGAAACTCGCCAACCAGAAGCATTTCCCAGCCATCGATGTGCTGGACAGCGTCAGCCGGGTCCGCGATCAAGTCACCTCCCGAGTCGATCTCGATGCCGCCAACTCACTGCTGGCCCTCGAGGCAACGTACCGGGCGCAAGAAGACCTGATCACGGTTGGAGCCTACAAGGCCGGCACCGATCGCCGCCTCGACACGGCCGTTCAAATGCGACCTGACCTTTTGACCATTTTGCAGCAACGGCCGGAAGAGAGCGGTGACCTCGAAGGCACCCGGGCCCTGGTGCGGCTGCTCGCCGGCCGGGCCGGTGAAGGGCCCGTGGCGCCGCGATGAAAGCCTTCTCGTTTCGCCTCGATCGTATTCTCAAGCTGCGGGAAGACGCCGAGCAGCGCCAGGCGCGGGTCATGGGCGATGCCTCGCGAGCCGAGGCCGAGCTCGATGACCTCTGCCGGGAGCGCGCGGCCCATCTGCTGTCGGTCTCCGAGCGAGCCACCCCGGCGCCAGGCCTCCGCACCAGTGCCGGCATGCTTCGAATGCTGCACTTGACCAGCTCGGCCGCCGCCGGTCAGCTCGATGATGCGGAGCAGTCACGCGGCGAAGCCGCGAAGCTGACCGACCAAGAGCGGGAACGGCTGGCGCTCGCGAGGCGGGAACGCAAAACGCTCGAGCGGTTGAAGGAGCAGAGGCAAGAGCAATGGCGCGAGGATGCGATCCGCGATGAACGGAAGACGATGGATGAGATTGCCGGCCGGACCCGAGGTGGGCTCCGATGAAACAGACCCTGGTCTTGGCCCTGTTCTCGTTTGTGGTGGCGGCTGGGAGTGCCACATGGTTCTCGGCATATCTGGCTCCACCACGGCCGGCTGACAGCACCCGAGCCCAGGCGGCTGTTCATCCCGTTGCGGCTTCGGAGCCGGCGGCCCCGGGGCGGTCCCGCTCAGCTGCGCCCGGGACGACCGGAGGGGATAGCGTGGCTCCCTCGACTTCGGCGGCCCTGACCCCGCCCGGCCCGCCGCCGGTGGATACGGCCGGCGAGGGCAGCCGAGCCAAGAACGTGGCCAAGATCATCGCGGCGATGAAGCCGAAGGAAGCCGCGGACATCGTGGCCCGGCTCAGCGATGACGAAGTCGAGCGGATCATTCGTCAATTGAATGCCAAGCAGGTGGCGGCGTTGTTGGCCGTCCTTCCTGAGGAACGGGCGGCCCTGCTAAGCCGCCGGTTGCTCGAACCCCGAGCGGGTCGACCAGGAGGTCCATGACATGGGTTCACCAATTGCACTCTGCACGGGCGTGGCGATCGAGCCTCTCGCCGGGCCGTTGCCGGCCCCGACCGACCTCGGCGATGTCGCTCCCTTTGATGTAACCCTCGGAGTGGCTATCGCGTCGGCCATGCCGGCTCTCCCAGCCATGCCGGCGGCGGCGCCGCCGATGGCCGAGCCCTTGCTCGACCTGATGCTCGACGGCGAGTGGCTCCCAGACGAGCCCGCCCAGAACGAGGAATCCGGCGAGGTGGCAACCGGTGCCGTGGTCGACGGTCGCGTGGGACACCCGGCACGGACGACGAGCGCCGGGGAACCGATGGTCTTGGAAAAGAATCTCGATTCGTGGCTGGCCGCCTTCGGTCGACGGGAGCGGGAGGTCCGTTCCATCGATGACCCCAATGCCGATCCGAATCTCGTTCAGTTGGATGAGCCGGCGCCGGCGCCAGGTCTCGACCGGTTGACCACGGTCGTCCCGTCCATCGGGGTTGGCCCGCCGGGCCAGACGGACGCTACGGTATCACGGGACCTCCCCCTCCGCACCAGGTCGGACGGATCGTGGGCCGGTCGGCGGATGCTGGACAACGAGGATGGGCTCCCCGACGGGCTCATTGACGCCGAGACGCTCCTCCGCACCCGGCGCGGGTACGAGCCCGCGGTCGAGGTCGGCGGGTTCGGATTCCCGTTGCTGCCGGATGCACCCGAGACGCCGGATCGCGCCGGGTTGCGACCGGTTCTCCTGCCGCCCGACCTCCCAGGGGCCGATTCGACGCCCGGCGCCGCGGTGCCGTTAGGCCGGGCGCTCCAGGGGGCACGATTCGAGGCACCGACGACCGGTCCCGATCTCCTGTCAGTGTCCCAGCTGGCCGGGCCGCCGGACCCTCGGCTCGCGGAGATCCTTGCGACCCGGACGCTGGAAGGGGCCAAGCGACCCGCGAGTCCCCTGACCGAGCCCGGGGCCGAGGTGGTGGGCCGCCTGGCCACGTTGTCGCACAGCGGAGGGCAATCGGCGGCTGGCCAATCCAGATCCGATGCTCCACCCCGGGATGAGTCTCGCTCCCGGCGTGAGCCGTCCGCCATTCTTGGCGACGGACCGGTCCGCCGCCGGGCCGCATCCGAGTCGCTTGGCGGCGATGCCCCGACCCCCCCCGGCCCGGTTGCGGCCGCCCCGGAGCCGGCTCGCAGCGAACGGCCGAAAGCCGTTGATGGCCCGGTCGCTTTGGCCCAGCCGAATCTCTTGGACCGGATGGCCCGGCGAATCGACCATCTCACGCTCGATCTCAAGGACGAAGCCGGCGACTACGGGCGGCTCCGGGTCTCGGTGAGCGGGCCGCTGGTGCGGGCCACGATCATGCCCAATGATCCGGCCATGGCCGATCGCCTGAATCTGGAAATCCGCCAGCTCAAAACGAGCCTCGAAGAACGGGGCTTTCCGGAACCGAAGCTGACGGTCCTGGCCCCCCGGGCAACCGAGCCGGCCGCGTGGGTTTCCGTCGGCCGCGAGGTCGTCTCGGACCCGGCCCCGTCCCCGCAGGCGAACACCGACCGGCGGACGAGCGATGACGAACGGCGGGACCGGTGGGCGGCCAACCGGGATCAGCGGCGCGATGGCCAGCGGCACCAGGAACACCCCCGCCAACCCCGACGGGATCATCACGGAGAACCGAAATGACCTTTCCCTTGGCAGGGCTCGGACCCAAGGCGGCGCCCACCCCAAAGGTGGAGCGGACCGATTTGGGCCGGGATCAGTTTCTCAAGCTGCTGGTGACCCAACTCAAGTTCCAGGATCCCCTGAATCCCTTGGAGCCGGACGCCTTCGCGGCGCAGTTGGCCCAGTTCAGCTCGGTCGAACAACTCACCAAGCTGAATGAGACCATCTCAGCCCAGCAGCAGGATTCCGCCCTCCGGACCTTGCTCGACAAGACCACCCTCGGCGCCTCCCTGATCGGGCGGCATGTCTTGGCCGAGGGCAATGAGTTTACCGTGGCGAGCGACGGGAGCGCCACGATTCGCGCCAACATCGGCGCCGACGGCGGCAAAGCGACGCTCGTGCTGCTCGATGGCAACGGCACCGCGGTCTCGACGCGGTCCGCCGGCGTCGTGCGAGGTGGTTCGCAGTCCATCAACCTCTCCACCGGGCTTCCGGCCGGGACCTACCGCTACCGACTCGACGTCGAGTCGGCCAGCGGAGCTCGGGTGTCGGCCCAGACGTTCACGGACGGAGTGGTCGACGGCGTGGTGTTCGAAGGCGGTGTGGTATGGCTCAAAATTGGAAACCGGAAGATCCAGCTCGACAAGTTGTCTGAGATAACCCCTTGAAGTCAGGAGAAACTGAATCATGATGCGCGCACTCTTCGCCGGCGTGTCCGGTCTCCGCAATCACCAGGTGCGGATGGACGTGATCGGCAACAACATCGCGAACGTGAACACGGTGGCGTTCAAATCGTCCCGAGTCACCTTTGCGGAATCGTTCAACCAGTTGCTGCAAGGAGCCACCCGGCCTCCGGCCAACTCAGGCGGCCGGAATCCGACCCAGATCGGCAACGGGATGAACATTGCCAGTATCGACACCAAGTTCACCCAGGGCACCCTGCTCGGGACCGGGGTCAAGACCGACGTGGCCATTACCGGCGAGGCCTTCTTCGTCGCCAAAGGCAACGGCAAGTCGCTGTATACCAGGGCCGGCAACTTCCAGTTCGACGCCAACGGACGACTGGTGGCCCCGAGCAACGGCTACATCGTGCAGGGTATCAACGCCGATAGTCTCGGCAATTTCTCCGCGTCCTCCGCGGTCACTGATATCGATCTGACGCTGAATCGGAAGTCGCCGGCCCGGCCAACCCAGGAAGTGACGATGGCCGGCAACCTCAACTTGAATCAGCGGATCACCCAGACCAGCCCGACCACGGTCTCGGAGCCCCACCTGATGTCGATTACGGTGTTCGATACCGTGGGTCAGGCCCACAATCTGGTGATGGAGTTCAACCAGGTGTTCACCGGGACGCCCCCGGCGCCGGATAACACGTGGACGTTCTCCATCAGCAGCGCGACGGGGACGATCGAAGCCATCGACAACGCCACCCCGCCGGCGCCCGGCCCGATCGATGCCAATCAAGGTCTGGTCACCTTCAACGCCAACGGCCAAATGGTGGACTTCAGTAACGGCCTGGTGAGTCTCTCGGCCGAGCCGGTTCGAATCCTGGTTACTCCAACGTCGGGCGGCACTCCGTTCGAAGTCACGATGGATCCCGGGAGCATCAACGACATCAACGGTCTCTCCCAATTCGCCAATCCGTCGAATGCCGTGTTTACGAGCCAGGACGGCTATACCAGCGGTGACCTCCAGGACCTGGCCATCGACTCGAGCGGCGTGATTACCGGGTTCTACACCAACGGCGTCAGCCGGCCGGTCGGCCAGTTGTCGCTCGCGAACTTCAACAACCCGTCGGCGCTGCTCCGCCGGGGCGACAACATGTTCGAGACCTCGCCAAACTCAGGCGTGCCGGTTCTCGGCTTTGCCGGGACCAGCAACACATCGACCATTACGTCGTCGGCCCTCGAGTCCTCGAACGTGGACTTGGCGGAACAGTTCACGGATTTGATTACGGCCCAGCGCGGCTTCCAGGCCTCGGCGCGGATGATCACCACCGCCGACGAGATGCTGACGGAGCTGGTGAACTTGAAGCGCTAGGACGCCGGCTGACCCCCGGGGGGCGGGCATTCATCGCCCCTTCGGGTTCTTCCGCTTGATTGTGCCGGTCGGCAAGAACCGCCGTCCGAGTCCGGAAGAGAATTCCTCAACCGGCCCAGTCGTTCCCCGGGCCTTCGCCGTAACCCTCAGAGTGACAACAACTTCCCATTCCTGACCGGACCGTCGAAATGACGGCCCAACCGTTGCTTTTCCGAGAGCGGAAGATCACACCACTTCGACTTCGACCGGATCCAGGTGAGGCATGTCCGATACGACGAATCCCGAGGCAGCGGGGCAGGCCCCCGCCGGGGCGCCCGCCGCCAAGGGCCCCAACAAATTGGTACTCCCTCTCGTGGTGGCGGTGATGACCGTCGCCGGCGCGGCGGTCGGCATGGTGGTGATCGCCCCGATGCTCGCGGCTGATCGGGCGCCGATTCAGGCCGGTTTGGAGTCACCCGAACCCACCGAAGGCGAGGGCGGTGAGCATGGCGGGGCCGAGAAGGGCCCGACGTTCAAAATCGACAACCTGATCGTGAATCCGGCCGGCTCGCAGGGGTCGCGGTTCCTGATGGTGTCCGTCGCGGTCGAAACCCCGGATGCCAAGATGGAAGAAACGCTGCGGCACCAGGAATCTCAGATTCGCGATGTGGTGATCGCCTTACTCGAAAAACAGACGATGGAGACGCTCAGCTCGGAGGGCATTCGCGAATCGTTGAAGAGCCAACTCAGCGACACCATCACCGCGATCGTCGCCGCGAAGGCGAAACTCCGGGTGTTCCTTCCCCAGTTCGTCATTCAATAACCGCCACCGACGGCCATGACTGATCCAGGGGTGGAGGGCGCACCCGACGGGGGCCGCGACCCCCTCAGCCAGAAGGACATCGACACCCTGCTCGGCGGCGTCGCCGCCGGCAGTGGGGCCACTCGCCCCGGGCGGAGCCCAGCGGCCGAGGTCATTCCCTATGATTTCCTCCGCCCCCCCCGGATCTCCAAGGACCGGCGGGTTCAGTTGGAGTCGATCTTCTCGAGGGTCGCCCTGTCGATGCAGTCGATGCTCTCGTCCCGGCTCCGAACCCCGATGGATGTCAGTTGCTCCATCAAACAGGCCACGTTCTCCGAGTACGTCCTGGCCATCGCCGATCCCTGTGCGGCCTTCGTTTTTAACCTGGGCGGGGCTGAGGGGGGACAGGGTGTGGTCGACCTGAGCACCGACCTGGCGTTCTTTGTGGTTGATCGGGTGTTCGGCGGACCCGGCGAGATCGCACCGATGCATCGAGGATTAACGCCTCTCGAGTGCACGGTGTCTCGCGGTGTTGTGGAAAAGATACTGGTTCTGTTCCGGGAGGCGTGGGCCGACCATATCCGCTTCGAACCCGACATTACCGGCTTTGAATCGACCCCCGAAATGCTCCAGATCGCCTCGCTCGAAGACAACGTCCTCGTGGTCAACCTCGAGGTGAGGGCCGGCCAGTTCTCGGCCGTCGTTGGGCTCTGCATTCCCCTGCTCGCGCTCGAAGCATTCCTCGGCGACAAGAGCGGGGGCCGCGGCCCCACCAGCCGCCAGCCGGTGACGCCCGTGCAGCGGGCCACCGTCGAGACGGCCGTGCGGGGCTCGCAGGTGGACGTCGTCGCCCGTTTCCCGACGCTCCGCCTGGCCGCCCGCGAGGTGGCCGCCCTCAAAATCGGCCAAATCATTCAGACCACCCAACCGATCGATGGCCCGGTCGAACTCCACGTCAACGGCACCCGGCGGTTCGTTGGCCAGATCGGCCAATACCGCCGAATGCTCGGGCTTCGGATCACTGACTCGGTCACCACGGGAGCGGGCTCGGCCACGCCGCGCACCAGCCGGGGGAGGATTCAATAATGGACTCACCAATGGACAAAGGAATGGCTGCTTTGAAGGATCTAGGCGGGGGGATTGGCGCGAGCGCGGGTCCGCAATCGCTCGACACGCTGCTCGACATGTCGCTGCCGGTGTCGATCGAGTTTGGACGGACATCCATGACCGTTCAGGAGGTGCTGGCGCTCACCACGGGTTCGGTCATTCAGCTCGAACGGATGGTCGGCGAGCCGATCGACATCTTCGTCAGCGACCGGAAGCTCGCCGAGGGCGAAGTGGTCGTCATCGGCGAGCATTTCGCGGTCCGGATTACTCGCATCCTGGCCGACCAGGAGCCTGAGGCCGCCTGATGGGCGAGGGTCTGCTCGGCCTCTTCGGGGCCACCGCCATTACCGTCGGCCTCCTGCTGGTGGCCCTCCGGCTCCTCAAGCGACTGGATCGCCGATCGGTCGGCAACGGCCGGGTTCCGATCCGGATTCTGGACCGGCTGCCGCTCGGCGCGAAACAGGGTCTGGTCGTGGTCCAGATGGGCCGGCGGGTCTTGGTCTTGAGTTCGTCGGAGCAAGGGCCCCGACTGCTGACGGAACTCCGGGGCGAGGATCGCCTGGCGGCGCTTGAAGTGGAGCAGCCCAAGCCGAAGTCAGCGAAGGACCCGGAGCTCCGGCGGCTGCTGTCCCGTTTGACGCTGTCCTTGTTGGTGGCCTTCGCGGCCGGATCCGGGCCGCTGCAGGCCCAAGCGCCGAAGCCGCCTGCCGGCCGGGCCGTAGCGATCTCGCCGCCGACGTCGGGCGCGCCGGCCAAGCCGGCCGCCGCCTCCCCGGGGGGGGCGACAACCGGACCGCGAATTGACGGACCCGCCGCCCCGGTGGTCGATGTGCGGATCGGCTCGGGCGCCGACCAGCTCAAGATGAGCGGCACCGTGGGCCTGGTGGTCTTCATGGGAGCGCTGACGCTCCTGCCGGCAGTGGTGCTCTTGATGACCAGCTTCACCCGGATCCTCGTCGTCCTCCACTTTCTCCGGTCGGCCATCGGGACCCAGGGCAGCCCGCCGGGCCAGTTGCTGGTCGCGATCGCGGTGCTGTTGAGCGGCGTCGTGATGCACCCGGTGATCGAGGAGGCCAACAAGGTCGCGATCCAACCGTACTTCGACGGCAAAATCGAGCAGGCCGAGGCCTACCGGCTGGGTGTTCAGCCGTTTCGGCGGTTCATGCTCGCCAACGTCCGCGAGAAGGACTTGGCCTCGTTCACGAGCATGAGCGGCATCGAGGCCTCGACCGAGGACGACATTCCGACGCTCACCATCGTCACCGCGTTCGTCACCAGTGAACTCCAGACGGCCTTCTGGATGGGGTTCGTGATCTTCCTGCCGTTCGTCGTCGTCGACCTCTTGGTGGCGACGGCGCTGATGAGTCTGGGCATGTTCATGGTGCCGCCGGTCATGATTTCGCTCCCGTTCAAGCTGTTGCTCTTCGTGCTGGCCGACGGCTGGGCCCTGATTGGCCAGAACCTCGTCGCGAGCTTCACCCGGTAATCCGATGAGCGCCTCCTACGCCGCCGAGCTGATCCGCCAGGCGGTCATGCTGACGCTGGTGACGGCCGCTCCATTGCTGTTGTCGGCGTTGATCGTTGGCCTCCTGGTGACCCTGCTCCAGGCCGTCACCCAGCTGCAGGAGCAGACCCTGACGTTCTTGCCCAAGCTGGTGACGATGGCGGGGATCTTCGTGCTGGTGTTGCCGTG
>JANPEL010000186.1:0-24328 GCA_031431925.1 Gemmatimonadota bacterium
TACTCGATGACCCGCCCGACATGATGGTCGTGGTCGGCGGCTACAACTCCAGCAATACGACCCACTTGGCCGCCCTTTGTGCCCGTCGGGGAGTCCCGACCTTTCACATCGAAGACGCCGATTGCATCGATCCGGCCGCCGGGACGATTCGGCACCGTCCGGTCGGCGCGAAGCAGGAAACGGTGACCCCCGCCTGGCTCGGCGGGACCCGGACCATCGGTCTGACCGCCGGCGCTTCGACGCCGAACAACAAGATCGGTGAGACGGTGGTTCGGATTGCCATCGGGCTCGGAATCGACCCCGCCGACCTGCTTCGGTAGTTCTTCGGTGAGGGCGTAGCGGAGTTAGCTTTTGGGCGCTACACTCTCCGCCCCTTATGTCGATCCGCGAAACGCTCGAATCCCTGCCCTCGGTTGCCGCCCGGCGGGTCAATTCCCGGGAAGGTTTCTTCACCGCCGGCCGGATGTTTGCGCTGGTGGCGGAGACCACCGTTTGGCTCCGATTGCCGGTTCCTACCGGAGCCCAGGTGGTCGAAACCCTGGTGGGCCTGCCGTTGGTCGATCCGCCGATTCCGAACGGACTGACCTGGGTTGCGGTGCCAGTCGCCCTGACCGATCCGGCCGAACTGCACGACCTGATTCTTCAATCCCACCAGGCGGTACGCCAGGCCGGCCGGCGAGCCCGCCGCGATCGCTCAACCATGCGGCGACGGCGAACCCGGACCCCCGCCTAACTGGGCGGGGCCAGCATCCGGGCCACCGCGGCGATCGTGAGCGGAGCGCTCCCCTCGGCTCGATTGTTCACCAATACATAGGCCGGCAGCCGAAGCCCGGCTGCCGTCTGGACCAGCCGCACCAAGTCACTCCGCAACGGAGCATTGGGTTCCTGGATCCGGTCGTAGGGTTGGAATTGGTCCACCGCATCGGCGTAGGTCCGGCCTGGTTTGAGGAGGGCTCGGGCCACGATAAAACGGGCGGTGATCGAATCGGGATGATCCAATTGCTCGCCGATCGACGGCATCCGGGTCCAGGAATTGAAGACGTGGGCCACCCCGTGTTCGCGAAGGACCGCAAAGTAGGCCGGGGAGAGAAAATCATCGTTTCGAATCTCGATCCCGTACTGGCCTTCGGTCGGGAGCCGGCCCAGAAACTGATCGAGTAGCCCGGCGAAGTGATCGGGAGTAACCCGGTCGTTCCGGCTGATGGTTTGAAACTCGAAGACGAACGGCCCGGTGTGATCGGCAAAATGGGCTTGGTATGGCTCCCAGATGTCGGAGTGGAACAGGTCCGCGTTGAGGAAGTCCGGGTTGCGCTGGCCCTTCGAGGCGAAGACGGTCAGACGGTCCCACACCTTACTGACGCAGCGGAAGCCTGCGGGCAGGGCCCTTCCCCAATTGGTGAGGCTGGTTGCCTTGGGCGGGCCGTAAAAACTCGAATCGATTCCCACCGTTGAGAAGAGCGGAAACCGGGCATACTCGGCCAGCATTTTGGCCGTCGCGCCGCTGGCGGGGTAGGGCTTTGAATAGACCAACCCGGTCCACCCGGGATAGGTCCAGGTGGAGGTGCCGAAGTGCACGTCCGGCGGGATCGCTGCCCGGAGCCGCTCCAACTCCTCCGCGGTTGGTCGCAGCTCCGTCATCACGGCTTGGCGACGATCTTGGCCACTCGGCCGGCCGCTGTCATGAGATACAACTCGCCAGACGCGTCTTGGCCAAAGCTGGTGACTTGGCCGTTCGGCGCGAGATCGGCCCACTCCCGTTCGTCGGTGACGGATCCATTGACCAGGCGGAAACTCCGGACCCATCCGCGGCAGTAGTCGGCGTAGAAGTAGGTGCCGGCCAGTCCAGAGATTGCGGTTCCGCGATAGACGTACCCGCCGGCGACCGAGCAGGCCCCGTTGGCGTGGGTGTAGTCAAGCACCGGGAGCACGAGGCCTTGCTGATTGCACGAGGCGGATCCGAAGCACGACTTACCCTCCATGATGTTCCACCCGAAGTTGGCGCCCCGGCTGGCGGACAGGCTCAGCGCGTCGATCTCTTCGATGGCGTTCTGGCCGACATCGCCGATGTAGAGATCGCCGGTCGATCGGTCGAAACTGAAGCGCCACGGGTTCCGAAGGCCGAGGCTCCAGATCTCCGGCCGAGTGCCGGGCTGGCCGACGAACGGGTTGTCGCTGGGCACGGTGACTTGGCCCGCTGCCGACACCGAGAGCCGGACCATCTTGCCTAACAGGGTGGACTGTTTCTGCCCGTTGCCCTGGGGGTCACCCCCGGAGCCGCCGTCGCCCATTCCGATGTAGAGCTGGCCGTCCGGCCCGAAGGCCACCATCCCGCCGTTGTGATTGGCGAAGGGCTGATCGACCGAGAGCACGATTTGCTCGCTGGCGGGATCGGCTCGGTCGGGATCTGCCGCGGTGGCTCGAAACACGCTCACCTTGGTGTCGCCGGCGGGGTCGGTGTAGTTGACGACGAACAGGCCGTTAGTGGCGTAGCCGGGGTGAAAGGCCAAGCCGAGGAGCCCTTGTTCGCCGCCGGTCGAGATCTTGGTGCGGAGGTCGAGGAACGGAGTCGAAAGGATGCTCCCCTGCTTGACGATCTTGATGGCCCCGGTCTTCTCCACAACGAAGATCCTGGCATTGTCGCCAGGCGGGCTGGTGACCAGCACTGGGAAGCTGAAGGTTCCGACGTCGGCAAGTCCGAGTCCGCTGGCGGGTGGTGGTGGGGGTGGCGGGGGGCCGCTGTCGCCCCGGCAGGCGGTGACGAGGCAGCAGAGGAGCAACGGCAGCAATGGGTTCATGGCGTTTAATTTGACCCTATGCGAGCCATTCTGTACACCGGGGCCGGCGGGCCTGAAGTAATTTCGCTCACGGAAGCTCCGATCCCGGCGGTGGGCGCGGGTCATGTCCTGGTCCGGGTTCGGGCTGTTGGACTCAATCGGGCCGACCTCATTCAGCGGAAGGGCGGGTACCCCGCACCTCCCGGGTGGCCGGCGGACATTCCCGGCCTCGAGTACTCCGGGGTCGTTGAATCCGCGGGGCCGGGCGTCACGTTGGTCAAAGCCGGCGACCGGGTCATGGGCTTGGTCGGTGGCGGTGCTCACGCCGAGTTCGTGGCGCCCCACGAGCGGGAACTGATTCCCGTGCCCAGGGATCTGACCGACGAGCAAGCGGCCGCGGTGCCGGAGGCGTTTCTGACGGCGTACGACGCGTTGGTGGTGCGGGGCCGCGCGGGAGTCGGCGAGCGGGTTCTCGTGCACGCGGTGGGGAGCGGTGTCAGCACGGCCGCCGTTCAGTTGGCCAAGTGGATCGGATGCACGGTGGTTGGGACCTCCCGGACCGCCGACAAGCTTGACCGAGCCCGGGCACTCGGGATGGACGCCGGGATCGACACCAGCGCCGCCGGGTTTCGGGCTGGCGTCGGCGAGCCGGTCAACGTCATCCTCGACTACTTCGGGGGCCCCGCGCTATCCGACAATCTCGCGGTGTTGGCAACCAAGGGGCGTTTGGTGCTGCTCGGCACTCTGCAGGGCGGGGTGGCCGAGCAGGTGGATGTGGGCCGGATTCTCCGAGGCCGCCTCGAGGTCATCGGGACGGTCATGCGGGCCCGTCCCCACGAGGAACGGGCTCCACTGGTCCAGGAATTCATCCGCCGGGTCATGCCGGAGCTTCAGGCGGGTCGAATGGCGCCGGTGGTCGGGGCTTCATTTCCGATGGCAGCCATGGCCGCGGCGCACGCGGCCATGGAGTCCAATGGGGTCTTCGGAAAGATCGTGCTGACCTGGTAGTTCGAGTGCTACATGTTCCCTTCGTCGGCGGAGGGGCCATAGATCGAGGGGACCGGAATGTCATTCAGTCGCAAGTACACCGTCAGCTGGGCCCGGTGGTGAATGATGTGATTCAAGGTGAAGATCCGGAACACGGCAACCCGGGGCATCGAGAAAATGCTCTGTCCGCCGCTCTTGAGGGTCCAGTTCACGGCAAAATCGGCGTCCGAAGCCGCAGTAAGCGAGGCCCGGGCTGCTACGACGTTCGCGTCGAACGTGGCAAGGGTGCTTTTGGCGCTCTCGAAGGGGGGCGACTTCCAAGCGGGTCCGCCGGGCGGGTTGAGGTCGAGTTCGGTCTGGCTCATGGTCATCGTGGTCCAGCCCGCCAAGTTCGCCACGTGCAATCCCAAATCGCCTGCTGAAAACGACTTCGGGTGGGGCTTCCAGGTGGCGATGGCGTCGGTCAGGCGCTCAAGGACCTTCCGGGTGTTGGCCATCTCATTGTCGAACTCGGGCAGGACGGATTGGGAAATCATGTTGGACATAGCGGTTCCTTGAGAGGTGTCAGGCCCGGTTGGAAGGGGTCGGTGCCCCGAAACGGTTGAGGGGAAAGTTGTGGATTTGTTGGAGGGTCCGCAACCTCCGCGTGAGAGCGGTGGTGTAGTCGGTCCCGGCATTGTGACGGCTCTGGTACCGCCGTCGGTAGCGGGCGGTCAACTCGGGGAACTCCCGTTCGAGAATGGGAAGGAAACCGGACCGCGCTACGGGGCCGAGTCTGAGCGCAAACCCGTCCGCGTAGCGCGCCCCGGCGTCCTTCCCGGCGGCCATGAGTCCGCCCAACGCGCCCCATCCATCGGTGAGACCAGGGATAATCGGGGCGATCATCAGTCCGACCTCGAGGCCGGCGTCGGCCAGGGCCCGGACGCCCCGAAGGCGGGCATGGGGCAGGGGCGTCTTGGGCTCGAGCCGACGGATCAGGTCGGGATCGAGCGAGATGATCGACATATTGATGGAGACGCGATGTCGAGCCGAGAGAGCCTTGAGTAGGCCGGCATCGCGAGCAACGAGGGGGGATTTCGTCGTGATGCTGATCCGGAGCCCGCGGTATCCGAGCAAGGCCTCGAGGACCGACTGCGTGACGCCGAATTGGCGTTCGGCCGGTTGGTATGGATCGGTGGCCGTGCCGATCAGGATGGCCCGGTTGCCGACCTTGGACGGGTCGAGCGTTCGGCGGAGGACATCGGCGGCGTTTTGTTTGATGAAGATTTGCCGTTCGAACGCGGTTCGGGGATCGACACCCGGCGCGACGTGGTCGTTCCGTTCCGAGGTCCATCGGTGGGTGTCGCGGGCGTAGCAATAGGCGCAGCCGAATTCGCAGCCAATGTAGGGGTTGATGGACCAGAAGGTCATCCCGGTGGCTTCGGGCGGATTGGCGATTCGACGGACTTTGAGCCCAATGAATTCGGCGCCCCGGAGTCGCAGATCGAGAGTCGGTAGCGCCCGAGACGGCAGGGCTAGCGGCAGGCCGAGCTGGGCTTCGGCGCCGGGGCTCAGCCGCAACGTGACCATCCGCATTGGACGCAGGCGAGACAGGCGCTGGTCGAGATGACCGGGCCGGCGCATTCCGGACAGACTCGGATGGCGGGCAGCGACTCGGCGGGCCGCGGGGTGGTTCCCCAATTACGGGGTTTGTTCGGTATGGACACGAACTCAATATCGGTATTTGTTCGGGGTTGTCAAGAGTGGTGGGGATTCTGGGCAAAAAAAAGAACCCCGACCTTGGAGGGTCGGGGTTCCCCGGACGCTTGCTTACGCGCTGGCGATCCGCTTGACGCCTTCAGCCGCCGGGCCCTTAGCACCCTGGACGACGTCGAACTCAACCCGCTCACCCTCGGTCAAGGACTTGAAGCCCTCGCCGGAGATGGCCGAATGATGAACGAAGCAATCCTTCGTTCCGTCTTCCGGCGTGATGAACCCGAAGCCCTTGGCGTCGTTGAACCACTTGACCGTACCAGTCGTTCGCATTGCGGTAATCCTTGTTGACTTGGCCGGTTCCTGGCGCACCAGGAAAACCGAACCATTACTGAACCCCCGTGAAAAACCCTCACGAGACGGGACGTTCCCACAACGAGGGGCCTTTCCCCTGCGTTGCCAGCGGTCATCATGAATAAGGGGGCCACAGCAAAGCTGGGGCCCCCTACGTCCACTCGGAACTTGTCCGCACTTAGGCGCTTCGACCGCTGACAACAACATAGCAGCGAAAGCCAGAAACGGCAACAGTCGAGTTTGGTGAGGCCCCTTATACTCAATAGGTTAGGGCCTTCTAGTCAGATATTCTCAACCGGGATGAAACCACCATGAGATCGTTCCTGCTTGCCGCAGTCGTCTCGTTTGGACTGACCACCACGGTCGGCGCCCAGGCGCTGACCCCTGGGCAAATCATGCGAATCGACCGCGTCTTTGCCCAGTTTGACGGCACCAATCGTCCGGGCTGCGCCGTCGGTGTCGGGCAGGGCGGGGTGCCTCTCTATACCCGCGGATACGGCATGTCCGACCTTCAGCAAGGGACGCCGATCACCCCGCGATCGATCTTCCATGTGGCTTCGGTGTCGAAGCAGTTCGCCGCCTTTGCGGTTGGGCTGCTCGCGGAAGACCGGGCGATCTCGCTGGACGACCCGGTCCGGAAGTACATCCCGGAATTGCCGGAGTATCCGAAGCCGATCACGATCCGTCACCTGATCTACCATACCAGCGGGATTCGGGATCACTGGGAGCTGCTTGGCATGGCCGGCTGGCGGTACCCGGATGACCTCTTCACCCAGGAGGACGTCCTCGACATCGTGATCCGCCAGAAGGCGCTCAACTTCAGCCCGGGCGACGAGTACGTCTATAGCAACTCAGGCTACAGTCTGCTGGCCATGATCGTTCAGCGGGTTTCGGGAAAGTCGCTTCGGGAGTTTTCCGAGTTGCGGATCTTTCAACCGCTCGGCATGACCAGCACCCATGTTCATGATGATCACTCGATGATCGTGCCGGGTCGGACCAGTGCCTTTGTCAGGGGGCCCTCGGGCTGGAAGCTCAGCGTGCCCAATTTCGACACGCACGGCGCGACCAGCCTGTTCACCACCGTGGGCGATCTTCTCAAATGGCAGCACAATTTCGAGGCCATGACGGTGGGCTCGCCAGGCTTGATCAAGGATGCCCTCACCTCGGCGATCCTGACCAACGGCAAGCCGGCCAACTACGGTTTCGGGATTTCGATCGAGAAGTACCGTGGCGCCGAGGCGTTCGGTCATGGCGGGGCCGACGCCGGCTATCGGGCCGATGTGATCCAGTTTCCGGCCCATCACCTCGAGGTTGCCGTGGCCTGCAATTTCGGAGAGGCCACGCCGAACACCTACTCCAGAGCGGTGGCCGACATCGTGTTGGAGGGGAAACTCGAGCCCCGTCCCGCCGAAACCAAGCGGGCAGCGGTGGCGGTCGACCCGGCACGGCTCGAACAACTGGCCGGGGTCTATAAAGCGGCCAAGAGCGATCAAGTGTTCGTGTTGAGTGTGAAAGACGGCAAGCTGGTGCTCGACAATTATGGTCTGGCGCTCGAGCCGGTGGATCCCAGTCATTTCACCGTGTTCGGAACGCCGGTTGAGTTTGTTGGACCAACGGGGGCGGTGCCCCTCGCAATCAAGATCGCGGCAACTGGCGATTCGATGGTTCGAGTGCCGGCAGTGCGTCCGGCCGCAGCTCAGTTGGCTCAGTTCGCGGGTTCCTACTGGAGCGACGAGCTCCGGGTGTCGTACCGGGTCGAGCTCAAGGATTCGGTGCTGGTGCTCCATCCCTTCAAGCATCCGGCGCAGCCGTTGCGGCCAGCCTTTGCCGACGCCTTCGTTGGCGGACAAGCCGGGACCGTGAGGTTCGTCCGGACCAAGGGAGTGGTGACCGGGTTTCGCCTTACCGGGGGGCGGGTTCGAAATGTTGGGTTCGTGAAGGGCCGCTGAGGAGCGGCCGGGCCCGCTCGACCAGCGAGGCGAGTCGTCGTGCCTCGGCTGTGACCATTCGTTCCCCGAGCGCGGTCAATCGATAGACCCGCCGGGGCGGCCCCTCCGACTTGCCGCTCGGTGTGGCGACGGCGGTAATCCACCCCTGGGTGACCAATTCCTTGAGCAGCCGATAGAGGGTGCCGGGACCGAGGACCCGGCCCCCGGTCCCTTGCTCTCGGAGTTCCTGCATGATGGCGTAGCCGTGCTTCGGGCCGGCTACCAGCGTCACCAGGATCTCAAACTCGCGGGCGCCGAGCGGTGGCCGGTCAGTCATGCCGAAGGACCTCCACTGGATCGGTTGCCGCCGCCCGCCGGGCCGGGAGATCGCTGGCGACCGCCGCGACAGCCGCCATCGTACCAACCGCCATGATCACGCCAACGACATCGACCGTGTCGAGGCCGAAGAGAAAGCTCCGGATCAGCCGGGCCAGACCTAACGCCGCCGCGGTGCCGATCGTGAGGCCGATCGCGGTCAACCGGAGGCCTTCACGCAGCACGATTCCCCGAATGTGGCTTGCCGGTGCGCCGAGGGCCATCCGAATCCCGAGTTCCCGGCGTCTTCGAACGACCAGATAGCTGAGTACGCCATAGAGCCCCACGGTTGCCAAGGCGAGACCGACCAGGCCGAAGGCTGAGGCGAGTCCGGCCGCGACTCGGTTCGGCAACAGACCGACGCCGATCACTGTCTCGTAGGGGACGTTGGAGGAAAGCGGGAGATTGGGCTCGGCCTCGCGAATGACGTTACGCATCGTGGCCGCGATGCCTGCACCCGCCACCGACTGCTTGACCAGAAAGGACATCGACTGTCCCGGCGCCTCTTGGGCGATCGGCAAGTAAAGCATCGGCACGGGGTCCTCACTGAGGCTCCGATACTTGGCGTTTCGGGCCACCCCAACGATAACCGTGGGCGGGCCGCCTTCGATCTGGCCCCAGTTGAGGATCTTGCCGACTGGGTCTTCCCCGGGCCAGATCCGATCGGCCAGGGTGTGGTTGACGATCATGACCCTGGGTGAACCGTTCCGGTCGCCGCTCCCGAATCCGCGTCCGCGGGTGATTTGAATGCCCAGGGTTTCGAAGTAGCCGGGGCTCACGCGGGCAAAATCGGTTGGGAAGAAACCGATTCCTTCCCGCGATTCGCGGCCTTCGATCGCCACGACACTGGATTGGTTGCCGGATGACAAGGGGGCCAGGTCAATCGTGCCCGCCGCCTGGATGCCTGGCGTTGCCCGCAGCTTCCGTTCGACCTGCTCGGCAATCTGGACCACTCGGTTTTGGTCGTAATGGAGCACCTCGAGTTCGACCGAGGCAACGTGGACGCCGGCGGACTCGAATCCGACATCGACCTCGGACGCTTTGCTCAGGGTCCGGACGAACAAACCCGCGACCACGATCAACAGCGCCGACGCGGCGACCTGGGCGGCGACCAGTCCGGATCGGAGCCCGCTCCGGCCGGTGCCGCGGGCCGATCCATCGTCTTTGAGCGCTCCGGCCAGGCCCGCGGTGGCATGGAGCGCCGGGAAGAGTCCGCAGAACAATCCAGCGGCCAACGCCGAGCCCAAGCTGATCGTCAAGACTCGGAGATCGAGCGGAAACTCCAATTGGATCGGAATGGGAATTGGGAGCCTCAGTCGGCTGAGGGCGGCGGTGGCCCCGCCGGCGATCGCGATGCCGACCAGTCCGCCGCCGAGGAACAGGATCAGGCTTTCGACCACAAGGTGACGGATCAGCCGGCCGCGACTGGCCCCGATCGCGAGCCGGACCGCGGTTTCGCGGGTCCGAGCCATGGCCCGCGCGAGGGTGAGTCCAGCGATGTTGGTGCTCGAGATCATCAAAACGGCCCCCCCGAGGACGATCAGGAGGCCGAGAAAACCCATGACCGGCGCCAGCACCCCGGCGGGTACGGCCGAATAGCGCCGGATATCGACGGTCCGATCCCAATCGAGCCCCTGGGCACGCCCCAGGCGGGCCGAAATCGGGGACATGCGGGCTTCGACCTGGGCGGGTGACAAGCCTGGCGCCCGGCCAACAAGTTCGAGAAAAGACGTGCCGCGATCGGTGAAGAAGGCCGCCTGATCGGGGCCTCGGCTGATTCCGATCGGTACCCACAGTGCGGCGGCGAAGACCGCGACGTGGCCCCGGAACCCGGGCTCGGCCACGCCCACGACGGTGAAGGGTTGGCCGTTCAGGGTGATGGCCCGCCCGATGATGGCGGTGTCGGCGCCGAAGCGGTTCTGCCAGAACCCATGACCCAACACGACGACCCGGGTACCTCCGACGCCTTGGTCGTCGTCCGGGCCGAGGAGTCTGCCTAACGTCGGCTTGACCCCGAGTGCCGGGAAATAGCGACCGGACACGGCGAATCCGCCAGTGAATTGGGGCTCGCCGCCGATCACGATACTCGCGGGGAAGATCGCAAACGCGGCCAAGTCGACCCCGGCGGTCTCATGTTGGAGGTCGCGGAAGTCGGGATAGGAGAAGGCGTGGAAGCTGGAGCCGCTCCGGGCCCGCGCGTGGACCGTGATCAGGTCTTCGGGGGCCACGATGCCGGCCGGAGTTCGGAGGAGCAGGCCGTTGGCCACCGTCACGATGGTGGTCGTCGCTCCGACGCCAATGCCGATCACCGCGACGGCAACGGCCAAGAAGTCCGGGGTCCGAGAAAGTCCTCGCCAGGCGTAGCGGATATCCTGCCAGATCCCGTCGATGAAGCTGGTTCTTCGGGTCCGGCCCCCGAGCAGCCGGCCGGCCCAGGCGCGACCAACTGTGAGGAGCAGATCGGCCGATAACCGGCCGGCGGTCAACCACCGATTTCGATCAGCGGTTGCCGCCCAATCCGCCTCGGCCAGGTCGAGGAGTTCGGGCTCGGCCTCTTTGCGGAACTCGTCCGGCAGGAGCGCGAGAATCCGCCGGTACCATCCGGGAATCGTAATGTGGGGCCACCTCTGGCTATATCCGATCTGGATATACGCCAGTGAAGCCCGGGAAGTTTCGCGGCCGGCTCAAGGGCGGCGATCGCTACCCTTGAACTCGAGTTGGTACCCGATCCCGGTCTCGACGGCGAAGGCGATGGTGTCGACCCCGAGGCGTTCGAACCGGACGCGTCGGCCTGCGGCGGTTACGCCGGTGGCACCCTTGGCATGCACGACGGCGCGGCGCCGGTGACTCGCCTCGAGCTCTGCGGTGGTGAGCCTGCCGGCGGTCCAGGCCAGGCCGATGGTGAACCCCCCTCGGGCCCGCAGTCCGGATACCGACCCGGTCGCCCACTCGGGTGGGAGGGCGGGCAACAGGCGAATCTCGTCTTGATGCGACTGCAGCAACATCTCGGCAATCGCGGCCGAGGCTCCAAGGTTGGCGTCGACTTGGAGGGCCTTTCCGCACTGGGAGAAGAGATTCGGCAGCGACGACTTGGTGAGCAGAGCCCGGAACTGATCAAGGGCGGCCAAGCCGTCGTAGAGCCGAGCTTGCAGGCCCTGTTTCCAGCCGTAGGACCACCCGCACCCGCCGGTGCCGCGTCGTTCCAACGTCACCCTCGCGGCTTTGGCGAATACCGGCGAGGACTCGGGGGTGATTTCGCGGCCGGGATAGAGACCCCACAGCGGCGAGACATGCCGATGGTCCGGTTCGAACTCATCCCAATCCTCGAGCCATTCCTGGAGTTGGCCGTGTTTTCCGATCTGATTTGGGGCGAGCCTCGGCCGGGCGGC
The DNA here is from genome assembly GCA_031431925.1 of Gemmatimonadota bacterium. Lineage (GTDB taxonomy): Bacteria > Gemmatimonadota > Gemmatimonadetes > Gemmatimonadales > GWC2-71-9 > SHZU01. The sequence goes on from JANPEL010000186.1 coordinate 11,500, forward strand.
TCGAACCTCGGCCACGAGGGCCGAATCGACGGCGAGACCCGTCGCCGCTTCATCGAACATGGCGAACACCTCCCGGATGATCTGCATGTCCATCGTTGGGCCGGCCGCCATGGTGCGAGCGGTGAGCTCGGCGCCGCTCACTTCGTCAAAGAAGAGTCCGTTGCCAGGCGATTTCGGAAAATTCTCGGGTGAGTTGGAGGGGGCCGTGACCAACCAGCGGTGCTTCGGTTCCTCGACCAGGATATCGAGGAGGAACCGGGTCTGGTCGCGAAGCAATGGATAGATCCGTTTCAGATCAGCGGGGTCGGCGGAGAACCGGTAACGCTCGTACAGATTGGTCATCAGCCAGGCTCCGCCCACCGGCCACGCGCCCCACGAGGGGCCGTCCATTGGAGTGGTCGATCGCCAGAGGTCGGTGTTTTGGTGGAGGACCCAGCCCCGGGCGCCCCAGTGTTCCTTGGCCGTTCGGGTGCCCGCCTCGGCCACCTCACGCACCAGTTTCTCGAGGGGGCCGACCAACTCCGCCAGGTTGCCGGTTTCGGCGGGCCAGTAATTCATGGGCAGATTGATGTTGACGGTGTACTTCGAGTCCCACCACGGGTTGGAGTTGTCGTTCCAGATCCCCTGCAGATTGGCCGGTTCGGTGCCGGGCCGGGAACTCGCGATCAAGAGGTAGCGGCCAAACTGGTAGTACAGGGCCGCCAAGCCGGGGTCCGGCGCGGTGGCGAACCGCTTGATCCGAAGATCGGTGGGCAAGCTGTCGGCCTCGGGAAGCCCGGAGCCGAGTTGGAGACCCACCCGACGAAACCAGCGTTGATGCTCGGCCTCGTGGTCGCGTTGGAGGTCCGGATAGCTTCGTCTAGCGGCGGGTTCGAGCACCGCTGCCACCCGTGCCGCCGGATCGCCGGTTACGTCGTGATAGTTGATGAAATTGGTGGCGGCGGCGAAGACCAGCGTCACGGCATCGGCGCGATCGACGGTGAGGGTCCGGCGGCCGACTTCGAGCCGGCCCCCTTCCGGGCGGGCCACCAGGTCGGCTTGGTAGCGGAGCCGGCCCTCGATGCCGAGGTAGTCGGAACTCTTGCCGGTTAGGCGGAGGGTATTCGGCGCGACTCCGTCGATTTGGAAGTAGTCGGTTCCGTAGTTCGAGTGGGCTTGGTTCCGGGCCCCTTCGAGGGCCGCCGTCAACGAGACGGCCCCGGGCCGATCGGCCGAGATCCGGACCACGATGACTTGGTCGGGCGCGCTCGAGAAGATCTCGCGGACGTAACGGGTGCCGTCGACGGTGTAGGAGACCCGAACGACGGCGGCATCGAGGTCGAGTTCGCGGCGGTACTCGGTGACTCGGTCGTGGCCTGGGAAGGTCAGGCGGAGGTTGCCGAGCGGCTGGTACTTCATCTGCTCGAAGGGGCGGCCCATCATGGTGCGACCGAACAGATCGTGCGCCGCCGCGATGTCGCCGGCGAACAGCAGGCGCTGGATTTCAGGCAGCGCGCGATGGGCTCCGACCACCACCGGGTCGTAGGGGCCGCCGGACCAAAGGGTTTCTTCGTTGAGCTGGATGATCTCGTCGCCGGTGCGACCGAAGACCATCGCGCCGAGGCGGCCATTCCCGACCGGAAGGGCCTGGTTCCAGTTTTCGGCGGGTTGCCGGTACCAGAGGCGGAGATCCGGCCCGATCCGGCCGGCCGGGGCGAGGAGCAGCAACGCAACGAATGAATAGCTCATGCCAGGAAATGTATCCGTGGTGTCGAAATTGACACAAACCGGCGCGATTGCCGTAGGTTCCGAGCTTCGCGTTCCTATTCTCCGGGGGGTTTCATGGGCTTGATCTGGACGGTGTTGATCGGTTTTTGCATTGGCCTCGTGGCCAAGTTCATCGTGCCGGGCCGCGAAGGCGGCGGGTTCATTCTGACGACGTTGCTCGGGATCGCGGGATCGTGGTTTGGATCGTTGCTAGCCGGCCTCCTTGGAATGAGCGGCCGGGTGGGGTTCATCGGCTCGGTGATCGGGGCGGTGCTGCTGTTGATGATCTACAACTGGACCCGCGCGAGGAAGGCCGTCTAAGAGGCAAAGGCCACCCGCGCCAGGGTGGCCATATCGTCGACGATCAGATCGGGTTTGGCGGTCGACGGCGGGGTGGCGCCCGGGCCGGGTTTTCCGGCCCGGCGATTGACCCAGACCGTGGCCAGGCCGAGGGAATGAGCCGGCCCGATGTCGTGAAAGAGGCTCTGGGCGCAATGGAGCACCTGGTCCCACGGCTTGCCGATTTGGTGCAGGGCTTGGCGGAAGTTGCTGAGCGACGGCTTGTAGCTTTTGACCTGTTGTGCCGTCACGACCCAATCGAAGGTCACGCCGAGGTGACGGGCTGATCCGGCAAACAGGTCATCGTCCACGTTGGAAATGACCCCGAGTTGGTATCGGGTGGAGAGCCTTTGGAGGGCGGCCACGGTGTCCGGAAACGGCTGCCAGTCGGGGAGGCTTCTCGAGATCGCGGTGATTTCGGACAGATTCGGCGTGAAGCCCAGCCGCCGGCAGAGGTCACCCATCGTCAGGTCGAGCACCTCTCGATACCTCCGGAAGGTCCCGAACTGGATTGGAGACTCGATCTCGCCAAACAGGGCGAGGAGTTCGTCGTCCGGCCGTTCGATTCCGCGCGGCTCGAGGACGCCTCGGAGCGCGGCGAGGATTCCGGATTCCCAGTCGATCAGGGTTCCGTAGCAGTCGAACGTGATGACACTGAAGCGATCGAATTTCATTGCTTCCACTGGTGGCGGGTCAGGTCGATCCGGCCCCGGGCGTTGAACCGAACGCCCTCCCGTTCGAGGAGCAGGCGTTGGGAGAGCTCGGCGCCCGGGGTGCTCCTCAGGCTCACCTCGCCCCGGGCGTTGATGACCCGGTGCCAGGGGACGGCGGACCCCGGCGGCAGGGCGAACATCGCGTACCCCACTTGGCGGGCCCGCCCCGGAAGCCGGGCGAGCCGCGCCACTTGGCCGTAGGTGGCCACCGAACCACGGGGGATTTTCCGGACCCAAGCATAGATCCGCTGATAGGTCGAGGCGCTCACTTCATGAAGATACGTTGACTGGACCGACATTGCGCCGTAGGTTGTTGGGGTACTTCTCGCCTTCCGTACTAAACCCGCTTGTCCATGGACTCGCTCATGTCCTCTGAGCACAAAGAGCAGTGGGGCAGTCGCCTTGGAGTCATCCTGGCCGTCGCCGGTTCGGCGGTTGGCCTGGGCAACTTCCTGCGGTTCCCCGGCCAGGCTGCCGCCAACGGCGGTGGTGCCTTCCTGATTCCTTACTTCTGTGCCTTGCTATTGCTGGGCATTCCGATCGGCTGGGCCGAATGGGCCATGGGCCGGTACGGCGGAAAGAAGGGGTTCCACTCGGCGCCGGCGATCATGGGCCTGTTCGCCAAGGGCAGTATGGGGCGGTACCTCGGCGTGGTTGGGGTCCTGATTCCGCTGGCGGTGTCGTTCTACTACATCTTCCTCGAGACCTGGACCTTCGGGTACTTCCTCAAGTACCTGACCGGTGGTATCGGGGTGCCCCAGGGGGTTCCGATTGCCGAGCAGACGGCGGCGGCCGCGTCGTTCTACAACAGTTTTACCGGGGCCTCGCAGGACGGTCTGCTGTTCACCGGCGACTCCAAGTTCACCATCATTTCCTGGGTCATCGTCTTCGCCGTCAATCTCTACTTCGTCTTTCGGGGGTTGTCGAAGGGCATTGAGAAATTCTGCTCCTACGCGATGCCGGCGATGGCGGTTTGCGCCCTGATCGTGCTGGTGCGGGTCTTAACCTTGGGCACGCCGGATCCGGCCCATCCCGACCAGAGTGTTCTCAACGGCTTGGGTTACATGTGGAACCCGGACTATTCCAAGCTTGGCAACGCCCAGACTTGGTTGGCGGCGGCCGGTCAGATCTTCTTCAGCTTGTCGGTCGGATTTGGCGTCATCATCAACTACGCTTCCTACATGAAGCCGAAGGATGATGTGGCGCTTTCAGGCCTGACGGCAAGCGCCACCAACGAACTGTTCGAGGTTGGCTTCGGCGGCATGATCACGCTGACGGCGGCATTCGTCTTCCTTGGGCTTTCGGGGACGACGGCCGCGGTGGCCAACGGCTCCTTCAGTCTGGGCTTTGCGACGCTGCCGGTGGTGTTCGCCCACATGGGTGCGTTTGAGAACGTCGTCGGGGCGCTGTGGTTCTTCATGCTGTTCCTGGCCGCCATCACGAGTTCCCTCTCGATGTACCAGCCGGCCGTCGCACTGATGAAGGAGGCCTTGGGCTGGAGCCACGGCAAGGCGACCACCCTGATCGCGGCCTTGGGCACGGTCGGCGCCGTGTTCACGTTGTGGTACACGCAGGACGGGGCATTTTGGCACACAGTTGATGATTGGGTCGGCACCTTGCTGATCTATCTGATGGCAGCGGTTCAAATCATCTACTTCGGCTGGGTGTTCGGGATCGACCGGGGCTGGAAGGAACTCCACAGTGGCGCCGCAATCCAAGTTCCGCCGGTGTTCAAATTCGTGATGAAGTACGTTGCGCCGGCCTACTTGATCATCATCTTCGTGGCGTTCTGCTTCCAGAATCTCGGCGGGTGGATCACGGCGGCGTGGGCCACACCCGGTTCGCGGGTTGGGGTCCTGGTCATTCTGGCGACGTTGATGTTTTTGCTGGTCGTGGTGAAAATAGGCGAGACCCGCTGGCGCGCTCAGGGCCTCGATATCGACGATACTAAACCCGCGGACTGACGAGGAACTGACCCATGACGATCGGTGGCTGGATCACGATGACTGTGTCCCTCGCCTTTGTGTGGGTGGGGACGTTCTGGTGCTTCAAGAAGGTGCTCTCGGCACCTGGTGAGGAAAAGGCCCCGCCCGGCTTCGGGCCGTGAGCGCCTTCAGATGATAGTTTTCCGGGGCCGGTGCGGGTGTGCCGGCCTCGGTCGTTTTCGTCCCACGACAACAGGTTCTATTTCAATGCAGAAGACAATCGCGGCGGTAGTGGTGGGCTTGGCGGTATGGGGTTGCGCCAAGGCGGACAAATCCGGCAGCGGCCTCTCCGGCGGAGCCCGGCCAACCTTGCCGGAGGCAGCCTCCGCCGTGCTGAGGGAGCAGCCGTTGCTGGACGAGATTACGACGCTGGCCTCGGACTCGTTCCTGGGCCGCTCGCCGGGAACGGTGGGTGAAGACCGTACCGTCGCCTATCTCGAACAACAGTTCAAGGCCATCGGCCTCGAGCCGGGCAACCCGGATGGGACCTATATCCAGCAGGTGCCGTTGGTCGGGATTACGCCGAAGCCGACGCCGCAGTTGGTCCTGACCAAAGGCTCAACCAAGCGAATCCTGGCGTTCAAGACCGATGTCGTCGCCTGGACCAAACACGTCGCCGACTCGGCGGCCATTGCCAACTCGGAGATGGTGTTCGTCGGATACGGCGTGCAGGCTCCGGAGTTCGAGTGGGACGATTATAAGGGACTCGATGGCGCCGGCAAGACGCTGGTGATGTTGGTGAACGATCCGCCTCTGGCCGATTCGACCCAATTCGGCGGCAAAGCCATGACGTACTATGGCCGGTGGACCTACAAATACGAGCAAGGCATCAAGCACAACGCGGCGGCCGTGCTGATCGTCCATGAGACCGGCCCGGCCGGCTACCCGTTCGCCGTGGTGCAAGGCAAGACCGGCGAGCAGTTCGACTTGGTGACGCCGGACAAGAACCTGGGGCGGGCTCCGATCGAAGGGTGGATCACGCTCGACCAGGCCAAGGCGCTGTTCACGATGGCGGGACAGGACTTCGACGGACTCCGCGCCAAGGCGGCTACCCGGGATTTTGCGCCGGTGCCGCTCGGCGTGTCGGCCTCGATGACGATCAAGAACGGCCTCCGGACCATCCAGTCGCGAAACATGGTGGCCAAGATCACCGGCAGCGATCCCAAGCTGAAAGACGAGTACATCGTCTATACCGCGCATTGGGATCACTTCGGCATCGGCGACAAGGTGAACGGCGATTCGATCTACAACGGGGCCCTCGACAACGCCTCGGGCACCGCCGGGATGTTGCAGATCGCCCGGGCCTTCAAAGCGTTACCGACACCCCCGAAGCGATCGATTCTGTTCTTGGCGGTGACCGCCGAGGAGCAGGGCTTGCTGGGATCGCAGTACTACTCGGTGACGCCGCTCTATCCGCTGGCCAAGACCCTGGCCAACATCAACATCGACGGGCTCAATCTCAGCGGGCGGACCAAGGACCTGACCGTGATCGGATTGGGCGCGTCGGAGCTCGATGACTACATCCGGGATGCGGCGGCCCTCCAGAGCCGGGCGATTCGGCCCGATCCGGAGTCGGAGAAGGGGTATTACTACCGATCCGATCACTTCAACTTCGCCAAGCAGGGGGTGCCGGCGTTGTACGCCGAGGGTGGGGTGGACTACATCGGACAGCCGGCGGATTACGGGATCAAAGCCCGGGAACAGTACGTGGCGGAGGACTATCATAAACCCTCCGACCAGGTGAAGCCGTTCTGGAAGCTCGACGGCGCGGTGGAAGACCTGCGGTTGCTGCTGACGGTAGGGTACTGGGTGGCGGAGGCGGACCGGTTTCCGGAATGGCGGCCGGGGAACGAGTTTCGGGCGGCGCGGGAGAAGCAGCTCGGGCGTTAGGTCGCGGTGGCCGTCGCGGGTGCCTCCGTGATCGCGACGGTGGCGCCGCGGTTCACCAGGATCCGTTGGTTGTTGCTCTTGGGGTCGATCGGGAGCATGAAGAAGTTGTTGCCCAGGGGTGGAAACCGGTTCGACATCCCGACGATGGTTTCCCCATCCGCAAACCGGACCGCAATCTTCTTTCCGCCAACCAGCCTCGGGTCGCCGGGGGTCGGATCGGTGGCCTCGTTGTGCGCGGGGTTCCCGGTCGGATCTTTGACGAAGAACAGGGCCTTCAGATCGATGAATCGAACCTCGACCACCTGCTGGTCGGTTCCCCGAATATGGCACGTCTTCTTGGTCGGATCGACGTTGAGACTGGTGCCCTTCATCGTGGTACCATCCCGAAATCTGGCAACGACATTATTGCTGATCATGGTGGTTCTCTCAGCAGGTCCCGTGCCCGGGGTGAGGAGGTTGGCCGGCTCCGCGTCCGGTCGGTCCGCAGCCATGCAACTGCTGGTGAGATAATGTGTTAGGTAGCGCCGCGTTGGACCTGAGCCGACGCCGGGTTCAGGGCGTTCGCGCCATCGTCCGGAGAATCGCGAGCACCTCGCGGCCGGCCGCGGTTGCCGGGGCCACGACCTCGAAGTGGCCGGCCGCCGGCACTTCGATCAGCCGGACCCGGTCGCCGGCGGCCCGGGCCGCGGCGGCGTAGGTTCGAGACAATTCCGGTGGTACGATCTGATCGTTGGCGCCGGTCAGGATCGCCTGGGTGATGCCTAACGGAAGCCGCCGGCCGGGCGACGCCTCGCGGTAGCGGTCGGGAAACTCGGCCGCGGTGCCACCCATCAGGCGGGGAATGGCGTCACCGCAAACCTGGGTTCCGTCCGGCCTGGCCCACGCCAAATCCGGTACCGCGGCCAGGGCGAGGATGGCGGTGGGTCGGAGCGCTCCGCTGGATTGCTCGGCGCGGACGCCGGTCCAGAGGGCAAAGTGCCCCCCGGCGGAGTGGCCGGCCACGATGACGCGGCCGGTATCGAGACCGAACGCCGGGGCGAGTTGCCGGACGTAGTCGGTTCCCGCGCCGATGTCGTCGAACGATCCGGGCCATCCGCCGCCCGGGTTGCCGACCCTCCGATACTCGAGACTCCAGACCGCCATGCCTTCGGCGGCGATGGCCGCCGCCAGGCTTCGGATGTGCCGCCGGTCAAACGCCGCCAGCCAGCACCCGCCGTGAATCAGGACCACCACCGGTGCCCTGCCGCTACCCTTGGCCCGGAACAATTCGCCGAACTGAAGGGAATCCGCGCCGTACCAGATGGTGGTGTCGGGTGCCGGTTGGGGCAGGGCTACCAGGTCGCGAGCGGTCATCATCGTTTGAGCCGAGAGCGGCGCGGCGGACAGCAGACCAACCAGGGCACCGCGAGCCATCCGAAGCGGCATTGTCAGTCCAATTCGTCGAGTGATTTGGGCCAGTCTTGCTTGAGCAAACGCGACAGCGCCCGGTCCGCCAAGAGCCGACCCTCGGTTTGGCACCGGGCACAATAGTTGGTTTCGTTGTCGGCATAGCGAATCCGTTGCACCGGGCTGCCACAGTCGGGGCAGGGTTGCCTGAACTTGCCGTGCACCGCCATGCCGGGGCGGAACGCGGTGACCTTGGCGGGGAAGGCACCGTTCCGATCCTTGGTGAGGAGGTCGGTCCACTCGGTCAGGATCCGCCGGCAGGCGTGGTAGAGCCTGGTGACCTCCGGCGCGCCGAGATTCCGGGTCAACTGGAGCGGTGAGATCCGGGCCGCATGGAGGATCTCATCGGAGAACGAGTTGCCGATGCCATCGAAGGTCCGGGGATCGGTGAGCGCTCGCTTGAGGGTGTGGTTGCCCCGAACCAGCCGTTCGGCGAACTCGGCCTCGCTCGCGTGGAGTACGTCGAGCCCGCCCCGCTCGAACTGATCGAGCGCGGCGCGATTCTCGGCCACATGCAGGGAGGCGCGTCGCTTGCTCCCGGCCTCGGTCAAGAGCAGAGTCCCAGTGTCGAAATCAAAGGCGGCCAGAGAAGACTTTGCCCCGATGGTGGCCCCGGCCGGCTTCCAATGCAACCGGCCGGCGATCATCAAATGGACGACCAGCCACGCCTCGTGGTCAAGGCCGATGGCCAGCCGTTTCCCGATTCGCTGCACCTCGGCAACCCGGTGCCCGTGGCAACTCGCGAGAGTGGGCTCGACCGTCCGGAGGAGAAACGGGGTCTTCAGCCGAACGGCGAGCAGGGTGTGCCCGAGAATCCGTTCGCGCAGGGCGTCACGATAGTTGACGATGTCCGGGAGTTCGGGCACTCTCTGCTCCGCCGAAGAACTCGTGGTGGAGGGCGCGGACCGCGGCGGGTCCCTCCTCCTCTTGCACGACGAACGTCACATTGATCTCGGAGGCGCCCTGCGAGATCACCTCAATGTTGACCTCTTTGACGGCATTGAACAAGCGGGCCGAGAATCCTCGGGTGCCCCGGAGGTCGACACCGACTACCGCCACGATGGCGCGATGGCCGAACACGGTCACTTGGCCGAGTTCGGCCAGATCGGCGGTGAGGGGGCCGAGCCGGCTGGCGTCCTCGATGGTGACCGAGACGTTGACCTCGCTCGAGGCCAGGATTTCCACCACGATCTGGTGCCGGGCAAAGACGGCAAACAGGTTTTGATGGAACTCGACGGCGCTGAGTCGCCTGGGGGCTTTGACGTTGACGACGGTGATCCCCTTCTTCCACGCGATCGACCGGACGGGTGAGGCCCCGATCTGATGGGGGACCGCGCCGGCGAGGATGTGAGTGCCGGGCCGATCGGGGGCAAATGAGTTCTTGACCCAGCAGGGGATTCCGGCGTCGATCAGGGGCAATTGGGTAGCCGGGTGGAGGACCTTGGCTCCGAAGGCGGCCAATTCGGCGGCCTCGTCGTAGGAGGCTTCGAGCAACAGTCTCGCGTCCGGAACGATCCGGGGATCGGCGGTGAGCAGCCCATCGACGTCGGTCCAGATCTCGACCCGTTCGGCGCCTAACGCCGCACCGAGGAGGCTGGCCGAGTAGTCGGAGCCGCCCCGGCCGAGCGTGGTGGTTTGGCCCGCCTCGGTGGCGCCGATGAACCCTTGGGTTACCGGCAACCGGCCGGCGGCGATCAGCGGGGTGATGACCCGTCCAGCCCGCTCGGCGATCAGGGCGGCGTTGGGGACGGCTTTGGTGAAGGTGGCGTCGGTCAGGATGACGTGACGGGCATCGACCCATTCCGCCGGGAGGCCCGCCGCCCCGAGCGCCGCGGCGACAATGCGAGAACTCCAGAGTTCGCCGTGGCTGACGACATGGTCGATCTCGCCGGGGGACAGGGCCCCGGTGCCGCGGGCGATGAGCCACTGGGCCAAAGTGGTGGCGTCGTCCCGGATTCGGGGCATGACCTCCGCGGCAATACCGAGTCCCTCCGCCACCGCCTGGTGGCGATCGACAATCGGGTCGATGGCGCCGCCCTCACCCAGGCCGAGCAGCGCGTCAGTGACCTTGGACAGGGCGGACACCACAATGAGCGGTTGGTGGTCGAGGCGAGCCCGGGCGATACCGACCAAACGGCCGATGGCGGCCGCATCGCCGACCGAGGTCCCGCCGAATTTGCAGACGATCATCGGGCCACCACCCCCACGCTGACCAGGAGTTCGGCGTTTTGAATGGTCGCTCCGGCGGCACCGCGAACCGTATTGTGACTGAGCAAGACGAGCCGGACGTCGAGCAACGGGCAGGGCCGGATCCGTCCGACCGTGACCGACATGCCTCCGCCCTGGTCGAGATCGAGCCGGGGCTGGGGGCGGTCCGGCCGCGGATCGACCACCACCGGGGCGTCCGGCGAGGACGGGAGGGCCCGGACCAAATCGGAGGCCCGCCATTCGGCGAGGGTGGCCGCGACGGCGTCAGGCGAGACCCGCTCGGAGAAACCGATCGAGACCGTTTCGGTGTGGCCGTCGACGACCGGGACGCGATTGGTGTGGGCGCTCACGATGGTCGAGGAGCCGAGGATTTTCCGGGTTTCCTGCTCGACCTTTTCTTCTTCGCCGGGGATGTAGGGAATCACGTTGCCGACGATATCGAGCGAGGCGACGCCGGGCCATCCCGCGCCCGAGATGGCCTGCATGGTGGACACGAAGAGCCGGTCGACTCCGAAGGCTCGGTGGAGTGGGGCCAGCACCAGCGCGAGCCCGGTGGTAGTGCAGTTCGGGTTGGCGACGATCGCGCCCCGCCAGCCACGGCGCTTCCGTTGCTCGGCCAAGAGTTCGAGGTGTTCGGCGTTGACCTCGGGAATGAGCAGCGGCACGTCGGGTGCGAGGCGGAACGGGCTCGCGTTGGTGACGACGACGCTCCCGGCACCGGCCCAGAGGGGCTCGATGGTGGCGGCGGCCTCGGTATCGAGGGCCGAGAACGCGAGCGGGAGGCCGGTTGGGCGGTCACTTGGCTGGACGATCAAATCGCCGATACGGCTGGGGAGTGGGGTGGTTTCTCGCCACCGGACCACATCGGCGTAGCGCCGCCCGGCGCTGGCGGCTGAGGCAGCGAGGTACTGGATCTCGAACCACGGGTGGTGTTCGAGCCGGCGGACCAATTTCTGACCCACGGTACCGGTGGCGCCCAGAACGGCGACGGGGATCTTGCTGGCGGTCATGGTATCTCCGGAAAACGAAAACCCCGCGCATCGGTTCGAGGCGCGGGGCGGTGGTGTTCGAGCTCGTTTCGGAACCCGTCAGTAACGCCCGTTGCCCCGGCCACCGGTCATGGTGGCACCCATGGTCGTCGGGGTCGTGGACGGCGAGGAGCGGAACATGTTAGGCAAGCTATTGAACCGGCCAAAAACGCGCAAGCCTTGCGCCGGCCGGGGTTCCGCATTATCGTCTGGCCACAATTGTTCACCGTGGCGTTTTGTCGGCGTATTGCTGGCCACGTTAATCCACAGCTAAAAAGCCACGCGTCCGCGTGTCTCTTTTGGCACCGGGCGTTTGTCGTTTCCGGGCCAGAACGAGCCAGCGGATCGTGGGGCAAGGGGAAGGCCCATGACCGTCGTTTCGCTCCAATCGTCCACTCGGCCGGTGCCGCTCGCCTGTGCGCACTGTGCCGCCATCCACGAACCCGTCGCGTCCGCCGTGTGCCCGGAGTGTCTCGGGCCGCTCGAACCGGTCTACCGGGCCGGGCGGACGTTGCCGTCCCGTGAAGAGATTGCCAGGCGGGCTCCCTCGATGTGGCGCTACCGCGAGTGGCTCCCGTTCGAGGGCCAGCCGGTGCATTCCCTCGATACTGGTTTCACGCCGTTGGTCGAAGCCCCGCGGCTGGCGGCGCGGCTTGGTGTCGCTCGGGTCTGGATCAAGAACGACACGGTGTCCCACCCGAGTCTTTCGTTCAAGGACCGGGTGGTGGCGTCGGCGATCAACGCGGCCGTTGGCCTGGGTCTCGAGACGGTTGCCTGCGCCTCAACCGGCAACCTGGCGATTGCCGTCGCGGCCCATGCGGCCCGGGCCGGCCTGCCGGCCTGGGTGTTGGTGCCGGAGGACTTGGAGCCCGCCAAGATTCTGGCCAGTGCGGTGCATGGGGCCCGGGTGCTTCGGATCCAGGGCACCTACGACGATGTGAACCGGTTGTGCGTCCAGCTCGCGGACCGGTATGGGTGGGGGATCGTGAACGTGAATCTCCGGCCCTACTACGGCGAGGGCTCCAAGACCGTGGCATTCGAGATCGCCGAGCAGTTGGGGTGGCGGTTGCCGACCGCGGTGGTCTCCCCGATGGCGGGCGGCTCGCTCTTGAGCAAACTGCACAAGGGTTTCGGGGAAATCCTCGACGCGGAGTTGGCCACCGGTAATCGTCCCCGGCTGTTCGGCGCGCAGGCGTCGGGATGTGCCCCCATTGTGCGGGCGCTCGAGGCGGGGGAAAGCCGGATCACCCCGGTCCAACCGAACACGATTGCCCGGTCGCTCGCCATCGGGGCTCCCGCGGACGGAGCCCGGGCGCTCCAAGCGATCCGTTCCAGCGGAGGGTACGCCGCCGCGGTCTCGGATCCGGATTTGATCGACGCTATTCGGGTCCTGGCCGAGACCTCGGGCGTGTTTGCCGAAACAGCCGGGGGAGTGACCGGTGCGGCCGCCCTGGCGCTTGCCCGGGCGGGTCGG
>JANPEL010000187.1:0-4154 GCA_031431925.1 Gemmatimonadota bacterium
CACGAGAAGAGGACGTAGGGAAACCCGAGCTTGGCGGCGAGAGAGGAGGCCGTGTCCGCCAAGTCCGACTCCGGCTCAGCCTCGATGTGGACCAAGTCGGGGCTGACATCGGCCAGCAATCGCCGAATGGTGGCGGCGTGCCAACTCTGGCCGGCGGGATCGGTAGGATCCCCGCGGACCGCCACCGGCACCAACCGAACGGCGCTATCGGTACCGGCCGTGCCCCCGGCGGTGGCCAGCACCACCTCAGAGCCTTGGCCGCAGATGGCCCGGAGCCGTTCCCGGCGGCCGGCGTCATCGGATTGATCGGAGAGGACGAGAACCCGCACCGGCGAAAAATGGGGGGGCGGGGGCCAAGTTGAAAGCCGACACCCTATATTTGTCGGGTCGGGCCCTTAGCTCAGGCGGTTAGAGCAGCGGACTCATAATCCGTAGGTCCTGGGTTCGAATCCCAGAGGGCCCATACTCGGCACTCGGCGCTCGGCGCTCGGCTTTCGGGGCCGGGCGCCGAGGCGGGGGTTAGCCGGCGAAGCAGTAGACGCAGCCTTTTTGTTGGGTGCCGCTGACGGCGAGGACGCCGGAGGGGACGACTTGGATCCCGGGGACGAGGTTGGCCATCCAGTCGGCTTTGACGGTGGCGGCATCCAACTTCATGGCTTGGGCGACGGCGCCGGAGTAGACCGTGAGGGCTATGTTGCAGGCGCCGAACAGTACGCCTTTGGCGAGGAGCGCCTCGACGCCGGTGCCGGGCAGCGGGACAGGGAGGGGCTTGAGCCAGGTGTTGCGGGTGGCCGGCGCGGCCCCGTCGTTGATCTTGAACACCTCGCCGAGCTTGTATTTGGCCCACATCGAATCGTTCAGCGCAAAACCGATGGAGCCGTGGCGGAGGATGACGACGGCGGTGTTCTGGGCGTCGGTCGTGCCGTAGTGCCCGCTGGTGGTATCGAGCCAGACCCGGGGCCAGATCACCGGCATCCCGCCGTTCGGCTCGGGGGCGTCGAACACCATCTTGTGCTTGCCGGTGACCTTGTTGAGCCAGGCTTCGTAGGCTGGGTCGGCGCCGACTGAACCGGGCGCCGGCTCGGCGCTGAGGCTCCGGGGGACCAGGCCGCCGAGGCCGAGGGCAGCGGCCGCAGCGGTGAGGCGACCGAGGAATCCGCGGCGATGGGTCGAACCTTGCGAGTCGAACATCTGGGGATCTCCGTTGGCTGAAGGGATCGTGAACCTTACGGGGTGGGCTGCGGGTGGGCAAGGGTGTTCTCGGCACTCGGCACTCGGCACTCGGCGCTCGGCACTCGGCGGCTTGCTCGGGGGTGCGGGGGGCCGTTAGACTATCGGCCACTTCGGGCGGTTAGCTCAGCTGGTTAGAGCGCTGGTCTCACATACCAGAGGTCGGGGGTTCGATCCCCTCACCGCCCATCACGAATGAGCCCCGCCGGCTTCGGATCCGGCGGGGCTCTGTGTTGGGGTGGGTTACTGCTCGACGTGGCGGTTTCCGAGGGCGCGGAGGGCGGTTTGGCGATCGCCGTCGGAACTGATCTCTTCGGCAGCGGCGAGGTACGCTTGCCGGAGCGCTTCCGTCCGGATCAGGCCGCGGTGGGCCGCTCTGACCAGGACGTTGGCGCGGCCGCCGTCGGAGTCGATTCGGCGGGCGCTCCGGAGCAGGGCCGCGGTCATGGCGTCCGTGGGGTCCTTTAGCTCGGCGACCTGGATCAGCACTGAGCTCTTATCACCGTCCGATTCGATCGCGTCGACTAAGCCCACCAACTGCTCGCGCGACCCCGGCTCGACCTTGCCGGACTCAAGTGCGTGGGACAAGAGTGAGGCGAGGTCACCGTCGGATTCGATGCCGCGGGCGGCCTCGAAGAACTCGCCCGGTAGGGTGCTCTGGCTCGGATAGACATCGATCGTCGCGGCCAGGAGGGTGGTGCGGTCGCCGTCGGAGTCGATGGTGCGGGCCAGGCCGAGTATCATGCCTAACGTGGCGGCGGGCGGGCGTTGGCGGACCAGGCGGGTCAGCACCATGGTTTTGTCGCCGTCGGAATCGATCCGGCGAACCGCGGCGAGGTACCCCGCCGAGACGCCGGGTTCGAGCAAGAGGCCCACGGGAATCGCGGCCAGCACCTGGGCCTGGTCGCCATCGGATTCGATAATGGACGTTTGGCCGAGGAGCTGGGTGACTTGGCCCGCCGTAACCCCGGGGGTCTTGAGCCCGACTTCGAGATAGCGGGCCTTCCCGCCGTCCGACTCGATCAGGCTGATTTCCCGGAGGAGTCCGTCGAAGCCCCGAGCTTTCCAAATCCGGGCGGCCCGGGCCTCGGCGTCGAATCCGGTCCGCCGGATGAATTCGAGCACGGCGGTCTGGCGCCACCGAAGGGCGGCGGGATCGGGCTCGGCCGGCTTCCCGTCGATCGTGTACCGCCGTTCGAGGGCCCCGTTGCGCTCCACCACCAGATAGCGGCGCTCGGTGCTGCCTTGCTCGAAGGTGATCTCGAAGCGGCCACCCTTGGGGAGCGCGGCGACATCGTCCTCGGCTTCGGTAAATCGGGGTGTGCCCCGGGACCGAATGGCGACCGCGCAGTCGGTCCCGGTCCAGACGACCATCCGGTTGCCGTCGTCATCGGTGGCGCTCCCTTCGCCGGTAATCGAAATCGAGGAGGACAAGCGGTAGGTCTTTGCAGATCCCCGGCCGTCGGAGCGGCACCGATCGGGATCCTGCGCCGATGCCGGCGGGCCCGCGATCGTCACCGCCATCGGCGGACGCGGGGCCACCGGGGCCTCGGCGGCGATGACGATTTGGTCGGGGTCGGCCGCCGCGCTGGTCTTCGTGGTAGCGGCCCCGATCGGGAGCAACAGACTGAGGGCCCCGAATCCCGCGGCCGCCACCGTGCCGCGGTCGAGCCCCCGGCGGCGGCGAATCGGATCGAGCACGGCCAGGAGCCGGTCGCCGAGCTGCGAGCGGCGGGCCATGGCGAGGGCGGCCGCCGGCATCGGGTACTCTGGGCCGCTCTGGGCGGCCTCCAACAGGAGATCGGCGTACTCCGAGGGGAGCCCTCCGGCGTTCAGGACGGCGTCGTCGCAGGCCTGTTCGCGGGCCACCCGAGACGAGCGAGCGGCGATCCACACGAGGGGATTGAACCAGTGGACGGCGCAGGCCACTCGGCCCAGGAGATGGGTAAGGCAATCGAATCGAGCCACATGCGCGAGTTCGTGGACGATCACATGCCGGCGGTGGATGGCCGGCCACTCGACGCCGGCCGTCGGCAGGAGGATGACCGGCCGGACGGTGCCCCACGTGCAGGGTGTCGTTACCGTCTCGGATTCGAGGAACCGGAGCGGCCGGCGGAACGACCGGTCGGCAAGGACCTCCGCGACAGTCTCGATCCACTCGGGTGACTCGAGCGGCATGGCATCCCGGCGGAGCCGCCGGATGCCGACGACACCGGCCACCAGCCAGGCGCCGACCCCGGCTGCGCCTAACGCCCAGATCCAGGCCAATCGGTCGAGCCAATTCGCGCCGGCGGGCTCCGGGGCGCTCGCGGCGAGCGTCGCGCCACCGGATGCACTGGGTGCGCTCGCCAACGAGGCGATGGCGGCATCCCCTCCGATCGAGGGCGCTTCGGCGGGCGACGAGGCCGTGATCGCGACGTCGCCCGGGTCGGGAATCAGGGCAAGGGCGGCGTCCGAGGCAACGGCTCCGTTGAATTCCGGGAGGGCCCGCCAGGCCGGGATCGCGAGGGGCACGAGCGGCAGCAGGAGCGTGGATGCCAGGCCGGTGCTCCAGATCAGATGCCGGATCGCGGCCGAGGCGCGCCGGGCGGCGAGTGCGACGAGCGCGGTGAGGAGGAGCAACACGGCGGCCTTGGCCGCCATCAGAGCGATGGGGTTCAGGGACGACATCTCCGCGGCCCTCCTTCCGGGCGTCAGCGATCAGTTTGGCCAACCGGTCCAACTCGGTCTTGGAGAGCGACCGGTCATCGGCGTCGAGGAGCGCGGCCATGGCCTGCGAGGCGGAGCCGTCGAAAAAGGTCCGGACGACCTGATCCAGGGCGTTGGCGCTGGCCCGTTCCTTAGGGATCGTCGGGACGAAGACGTAGCGGGGGCCGTCTTGCTCGTGCCGAAGATGACCCTTCTCCTCGAGCACCCGGAGCAGC
>JANPEL010000188.1:0-3387 GCA_031431925.1 Gemmatimonadota bacterium
GAGCCGTCGGCTGGTCGAGTGTGACGACCTCGGCGTCAACGTTCAGGTCCTCTCAACCGTGCCGGTGATGTTCAGTTACTGGGCCAAGCCCGCCGACGGCCACGACCTGGCCAAGATCCTCAATGACCATCTTGCCTGGGTGGTCGCGACCAACCCGAAGCGGTTCATCGGGCTTGGCACGGTGCCACTCCAATCGCCGGACTTGGCGATCGCGGAACTCGAGCGCTGTGTGGTGGACCTCCGGATGCCGGGGGTGCAAATCGGCACCCATGTCAACGAGTGGAACTTCGACGCTCCGGAGTTGTTCCCGTTCTTTGCCCGGGCGGCCGAACTCGGGGCGGCCATCTTCGTCCATCCCTGGGAAATGCTGGCCCCCGAGCGGATGCGGAAATACTGGCTTCCCTGGCTGGTGGGGATGCCGACGGAGTCGGCGCTCGCCATCGCGTCCCTGCTGTTCGGGGGCGTGTTGGAGCGGTTGCCCACGCTCCGGATCTGTTTTGCCCACGGCGGCGGAAGCTTTGCCGGCATCCTGGGCCGCCTCGAGCACGGCTTCGAGGCCCGGCCCGACTTGGTGGCGGTCGACAATCCGCATCCGCCCTCGAAGTACCTGGGCCGGTTCTTCGTTGACTCCCTGACCCATGACCCCGACGTGCTCCGCCACCTGATCAGCCGGCTCGGGGCCAACCGAGTGGCGTTAGGGTCCGATTATCCGTTCCCGCTTGGCGAACTCCGCCCGGGAGCGATGATTGAGTCGATGACGGACTTATCGCCGGAACAGCGGGAATGGCTGTTGTTCCGTACGGCGCTGGAATTCCTCGACCGACCGCTGGAGAATTACCTGTGACGACGCCCTACCAACCGACGGAAGCGTGGGCCCACGCCCAAGACGCCGCGGACCCCCTCGGTCCGGTTCGGCACGAGTTCGAGCACCCCGTCGACGCCGCCGGGGCCCCGGTGGCCTATCTCTGCGGCAATTCGCTGGGCCTGATGCCGCGGGCCGTGCGTGAATTGATGACGCAGGAGCTCGCGGATTGGGGCCGGCTCGCCGTCGAGGGGCATCTGCACGCCAAGACGCCCTGGTACTCATACCACGAGAACTTCCGGGACGCCGGCGCCCGTCTGGTCGGCGCCCGGCCCGGCGAAGTGGTGTTGATGAACTCGCTGACGCTCAATCTCCATCTGATGATGGTGTCGTTCTTCCGGCCGGTGGGCCGGCGCCGGAAGATTCTGATCGAGGATGCCGCGTTTCCCTCCGATACCTATGCGGTGGCGTCCCATCTGGAAACCCGGGGGATCGACCCCGCCGACGGCATGCTTCAACTCAAGCCAGAACCGGGGCAGTCGTGCCTCACGACGGAGGGGATTGAGCGGGCCATCGCCGAACAGGGCGACGAGATCGCGCTCGTGCTGCTGCCGGGGGTGCAGTACTACACCGGCCAACGCCTCGATCTCAAGCGAATCACGGCGGCGGCCCACCGAGCCGGTGCGATCGCGGGTTTCGATTTGGCCCACGCGGCCGGGAACGTGCCCTTGGAGTTGCACGAGTGGGATGTCGATTTCGCGGCTTGGTGTTCGTATAAATATCTCAACGGCGGCCCCGGGGCGGCCGGTGGGTGCTTCGTGCACGAGCGGCACGGGGCCAACCGGTCGCTGCCCCGGTTTGCGGGCTGGTGGGGCAATGATCCGGCGACCCGGTTCCGACTTCACTTGAACGAGCGATTCGTGCCGCACACCGGCGCTGAGGGATGGCAAATCAGTAATCCGTCGGTGCTGTCGATGACGCCGCTGCTGGCCTCGATGGCCCAGTTCGACCGGATCGGGATCGCGGCGCTCCGGAAGAAATCGATGGCGCTGACCGGCTACCTCGAGTATTTGGTCCGCCGGGCTCCGGCGGGCCGCGTGTCAATCCTCACGCCGGCGGACCCGGAAGCCCGGGGCTGTCAACTGTCGCTGTTGATCCCGGAGGGAGCCCGGGCGGCGTTCGACGGGATCCGGGCCCGGGGGATTCTCCCCGACTTCCGCCAGCCCGACGTGATCCGGATGTCCCCGGTCCCGATGTACAACTCGTTCCACGATGTCTGGCGCGCCGGGACGGCGCTCGGGGAGGTGCTCGGTGCCTAACGAACATCGGCCGACGTTCGTGATCGTGGGCGGCGGCCTCGTCGGATCGATGCTGGCGGCCCTGCTGGGCCGGGAGGGGTTTCCGGTGGAAGTCATCGAGCGGCGGGGGGATCCGCGGGACGGGCGGATGGAGGGCGGGCGGAGCATCAACCTCGCGATCTCGGCCCGGGGGCTCAACGCCTTGGCCCGGCTCGACCTCGATGACGCGGTGGTAGGCTTGGGCGTGCCCCTCTACCGACGGGGGATTCATGCTCGGCGCTCGGCGCTCGGCGCTCGGCACTCGGCGGGTGGGGAGAGGGTGGTGTATCAGCCGTATGGGGATGGGAGGCAGGCGTTCAACTCGTTTTCGCGGGGGGAGTTGAATCGGGCGCTGATCGTGGCGGCGGGGCGGACGGCCAACGTGACGATGGTGTTTGGGCGGCGGTGTGTGGAGGTCGATGTGCTCGCGGGGACGGTGAGCCATGTCGATGCGGCGACGGGGGGCGACGCCCAGGTGAGTCGGGGGGTGATCGTCGGGGCGGACGGGGCGTTCTCGGCGGTGCGGCCGGTGATGCAGCGGCGGGAGTATCAGGAATACGCCCAGAGTTATTTGGAACACGGGTATAAGGAGCTGTTCATCCCGGCCAGGGCCGATGGGACGCCGGCGCTCGAGGTCAACGCCATGCACATCTGGCCGCGGGGCCGGTTCATGATGATGGCGATGGCCAACCGCGACGGGTCGTTTACGGTGACGCTCTACCTGCCGCGGACCGGCGAAAACGGCTTCGACCGGCTGACGACCCCGGCGGATGTGGCGGCATTCTTCGAGCGGGAGTTTCCCGATGCCGTGCCCCTGATGCCGACCTTGATCGAGGATTTCTTCAGCAATCCGACCGGGGCGATGGTTACCGTCCGGACCTACCCGTGGCACGCCGGCGGTCAAGCCGTGCTGATCGGCGACGCCGCGCATGCGATCGTCCCGTTCTACGGGCAGGGTGCCAACTGCGGGTTCGAGGATTGCCTCGAGTTTGTGGCCCAAGTCACGGCAAGCCCGGGCAACCTCACCCAGGCCTTTGAACGCTATCAGCGGGTCCGCAAACCGAATGCCGAGGCCATTGCCGATCTGGCCTTGGCCAATTTCCACGAAATGCGCGACCATGTCGCGTCACCATGGTTCTTGTGGAAGAAGCGGTTCGAAAAGCTCCTGGCGGCGCTGTTGCCCGGTTGGTACCGCCCACTCTATCCGATGATCGCGTTCTCGCTGATCCCGTACGCCGAGGCCCGGGC
>JANPEL010000189.1:0-6431 GCA_031431925.1 Gemmatimonadota bacterium
GCCGGTCGGGATGAACTGCGGATTGCTGTTGACCCCTCCGGATACCAGCAAGCTTCGCTGGCCCGTTGGGATCTGCACCCGATAGAGGTTTTGACCGCCCGCCTCCTCGACGACGGCGATGACGGACCGGGAGTCGGGGGCCCAGGTCAGGCTGCCGACGCTCCGGTCCCAATCGGGCGCGATCGTCGTCCGGTCGCCGGTGGCCCGATCGTAGAGCACGATCTGCTGCCGATCGGCCTCGAACCCTGGCGTGGCCATGGACAGATACGCGATCCACCGGGCGTTCGGGGAATAGGCCGGGCTGTGGTCGTTGCCGCGGGTCTCGGTCATCGGGGTCATCCCGGCGCCGTCGGGGCCGATCAGGAAGATGTCGTTGTTGGTGCTGGTGGCGACCACCGAATCGGGGTTGTAGACGATGGCCAACTCGGTGCCTAACGGCGACACCGCGACGTCCTGCCCGCCGAGGGCCAGCGTCGGCACGTCATGGTCGATCGGCGTCAGGTCGGTGGCCCGGCCGGTCTGGAGATCGACGCGAAACAGGTGCTGGCGGGTGCCGGCCCGCCATTCATTCCAATGCCGGTAGAACAGGCCGGTGAACAGTTTGGCGGCGGTGGGGTACTCCTTCTGGCGGCGGTCGAGTTCGGTGGTCTCCGGCCACTTGACATCGGAACTCACGAACAACGCCGTGGTGTCCGGTGTCCACCAAAAATCATTGACACCCGTGGCGACCGCCGTGACGGGGGTGGGTTCGCCCCCGTCGATCCGGGTCCGCCACACTTGTGAGGTGCCGTTCCGGTTGGAGAGGAAGGCCAGGGTCAGGCCGTCCTTGGCCCACCGGGGCGCCCGGTCCGAGCCAGGTCCGCTGGTGATCTCCCGGCTGCTTCCGGTCAACAGATCGAGGACTCGAAGGCGGGAGATATTCCGATCGTCGGCGAGCGACGGCGTGGTAACGGTATAGGCCACCAGGGCCCCGTTCGGCGAAATCTGGGGATCCCCGACGATGCCGATCCGAAGAAAATCGTCGACGCCGAGGGGCCGTTTATCCTGAGCGCCGAGCGAGGCGACGACCGAAAGACTGAGGATGATCGATCCAAGGAATTTCATGCAATGACTCCTCCGCCCAAGACCTGGCCGGTTGCGGTATAGAGGACGCCGGACTGTCCCGGAGTGATGGCCCGTGCCGCCAGGTCGAGATCGACGGTGACGGTGGCTCCGTCGGTTGACCGAATCCGCCCGGGAACCGCCCGGCTTCGGTACCGGATCTGGATCTCGCAGGTAGCGCCGGCCGGGAGCGGGTCGACCAGCCAGTTCATTTCCTCGAGGCAAACCGTTCGTCCGTCAAGCGCCGAGGCGGGGCCGACGATCACGGCCCGATCCTCGGGGCGGATCGCGACGACGTAGAGCGGCAGGGCAGCCCCGCCCGGGAGCCGGCGGCGCTGCCCGATGGTATAGCGGGCAAATCCCTGATGCTCGCCGATCTGCTCGCCGGCGGTGGTCAGGACCGGTCCGGGCGACAGGGCGGGGGCGTCAGCCGGCAAGTGTTTCTCGAGGACCCCGACGTAGTTGTCGTCCGGCACGAAGCAGATCTCGACCGACTCTTCCTTGTCGGCGGTGGCGAGGCCGAGCCGACGGGCGTAGGCGCGGGTCTCCGTCTTGGTCAACTCACCCACCGGCGTCCGCATTCGCCGAACGACGTCCCGGGCAATGCCCCACAGGAAGTAGCTCTGGTCTTTGGTGCGGTCGGTGCCCCGAAAGAGGGCCCCGTCGCGGGCCACCGCATAGTGGCCGGTCGCGATCGCGTCGCAGCCCAGGGCAGTGGCGTGGGCCAAGAGATCCCGGAACTTGGTGAACGAGTTGCACCTGACGCACGGGATCGGGGTCCGGCCGCGGCTGTACTCGTCGACGAAGTTTTGGATGACCTGCTGGCCGAACCGGTCCTCGAAATTCAAGACATAGTGCGGAATGCCGAGTCGGTGAGCCACGTCTTTGGCGTCGTTGATCGAGTCGAGCGAGCAACACGGCCGGTCGGGTACGTCGTCCCCGTAGCAGAACAGCTTCATGGTCGCGCCGACGACCTCATGGCCCTGCTCGACGAGCAGGGCGGCCGCGACCGAACTATCGACCCCGCCCGACATGGCGACCAAGATCTTCTCAGGCACGTCCGAGCACCGCTGCAAGTTGCCGCACTTTCTCGACGATACCGGGGAACACCGCAACCAATGCTGCAGTATCCCGCGCGGTCGTCTCATGTCCGAGGCTGAACCGAACCGATCCCAAGGCCATACTTCGATGCAAACCCATCGCCATCAGCACGTGGGACGGTTCAGCGGCTCCGGTCGAACACGCCGACCCTCCGGACGCGGCGATCCCGGCGAGATCGAGGTGCATCAACAGGGCCTCGTTGTCCCCCCCCGGAACGGCGACGTTGAGGACATGGGGCCCCCGGGGGGCGCCCGCACCGTTCACGACCAGGTCAGGCACCGCGGCCTGCAGCGCGGCCGCCAACGCGTCCCGGAGCCCGCCGAGTCGCACCGACTCGGTCGCGACCTCTTGAGCCGCCAACCCGGCGGCTCGGCCGAGTGCCACCGCGCCGGCGACGTTCTCGGTGCCGGGCCGGATCCCGAACTGTTGGCCTCCGCCGTGGATGATGGCGTCGACGGCCTTCCGATCCCGCACCACCAAGGCCCCGACGCCCTTTGGAGCGCCGATCTTGTGTCCCGACAGGGTGAGGAAGGTGCAGGGCGTGTCCTCAAGCGAGACGGCGATCTTGCCGAAGGCCTGGACCGCATCGGAATGGAAGGGGACCATGGCCGCGGCGCACCGGGCGGCGACGCCCTCGACCGGCTGGCGGACCCCGGTCTCGTTGTTGACCCACATGACCGACACGACCGCCGGTTGCTCTTCCAGCGCCCGGTCGAGCGCGGCGAGGTCGATCAAGCCGGATCGATCGACCGGGAGGATGTGCTCCGAGCCACCGAGCTTCACGACCTGGTGGGCGGCGGCCAGAATGGCCTTGTGTTCGGTGGCCGTGGTCAGGATCCGCATCGGCCGGCCCCGATCGCGCGCCGCCAAGGCTGTGCCGATGATCGCCAGATTGTCGGCTTCGGTTCCGCCCGACGTGAAGATCACTTGGGTTGGGTCGGCCCCGACGGCCAGAGCCACCTCCCGGCGGGCCTTTTCGAGCCCGGCTCGGGCGGTCCGGCCGAAGCGGTGGCTGCTCGAAGGATTCCCGAAGGAGGTGGCGCCGAAATACGGGAGCATCGCCTCCAGGACCTCGGGTCGAACCGGGGTGGTGGCGGCATGATCGAGGTACACGGTGGTCCGCATGTTCTCATTATAACGTGTTGTGGGGGAGAGGGTTAGAGTTTACATGCTGGAGCCACCAAGGGCGACCACATCGTCGACGAGCACCGTTTCGTGGGTAAAGAACGGCTCGCCGAAGCGGGACCTGATCAACGATCCGTAGTGGGCGTTCTGGGTCTCGATCAGGGCATAGAGATCTTGTCCGGTCGGGAAGATCTCGCCGGCCGAGTTGGCTCCGTCGAACTGGCTGGTGTAGCACCGGATCGCGGCCATCTTCCGTGCGAACTGGTCGCTGATATCGACCACGAACGTGGGCTTCACCGGATCTTCGCGGTAGGCCAGGGAGTAGAGGATCTTGACCGGCCGATGGGGTGTTCCGGCCGCGGGGTACTTCACGAGGCCGGCCAGGAAGCAGGCATCGCGGGCCAGCTCGGACGCCATCCGGTGGTCCGGATGGCGGCCCACCGGAAAGGGCAGGATGACCACGCGCGGGGCAAAGTGCCGGATGGCTTCGACGACCTGACGGCGGGTGTCGTCGGTGTTGTGGAGATGCGCATCAGGCAGGCCGGCGTTGATCCGCTCCACCACCCCCAAGATCGCGGCGGCTCGCTCGGCCTCCTGGCCGCGGAGATCGGCGGAGCCGCGAGAACCGGTTTCGCCGGCGGTCAGATCGAGGATGCCGGTGCGATGCCCTTGGTCGGCGGCTTTGAGCAGGGTGCCCGCGCAGGTCAATTCGACGTCGTCGCGATGGGCGGCAATGGCTAACAGGTCAACTGGCATGATCAGGCTGTACGGTTATTCGTGACGAAGGGCTTCAACCGGGTCCATTCTGGCGGCCCGGTTGGCGGGATAGAGTCCAAAGCCGAGGCCGATGGCCACCGACACCCCGACCGCCACGACCGCGCTCCAAAGCGGCGGACTGGCGTCGATCTTGAGGGCGAACTTGAGTACTTCGCCGAAGAGTAGGCCGGCCAGGATTCCCAGGACGCCGCCCAGGGCGGTAAGGGTGGCGGCCTCGACCAAGAACTGCCAGAGCACTTCCCGCCGGGTGGCGCCCAAGGCCTTCCGGGTCCCGATTTCCCGGGTCCGGCTGGTGACGGACACCATCATGATCGCCATGACCCCGATCCCCCCGACCAGGAGCGCGACGCCCGACAAGGCGACCATCACGAGGAAGAACGCGCCGGTCAGCTTACCGATGATTTCGAGGATCTGGTCCTGGGTCAGCATGTCGAAATTGTCCTCCATGCCGGGCCGGAGCCCCCGATGCTTCCGCAACGCGATGGCGGCGCCATCCTGGACCTCATCGACCGGCAGGGTCGGCACCCCGAGGACAATCACGAATTGGTCGGTCGTCTCGTTGAAACGAAAGGACCCTTTGGCGGCTCGGAAAGGAATGATGGCCCCGGTCGAGACGCCCTGCGGTGAAAAGACGTTGTCCGGTGGCTGCCACACCCCGATGACCATGAGCGCACGGGTGCCCATTCGGACAAACTGGCCGATCGGATTCCCGGAACCGAAGAGGGTCTCCGCGATGTCTGCCGCCAAGACGGTGACGGGGGCGCCGCCGCGGATTTCGGACGGCGCGAAGAACCGGCCCCGGAGCAGGGTTCCCCCTTGGAGATCCATGAAGCGCTCATCGGCGCCGAACACAATCGTGGTCTGGGTGGTGGCTTCGGCCTGGCCGATCCGGGTGAAGAACCGGCACCACAGCGCCGCGTGGCGGATGACCGGGGACTGGGCGATCGCCGCGGCATCGGCTTCCGACACGACCGGGCGTTGGCGGACCTCGGGGGGCAGGTTGTCCGGATTCATCGGGGTGCCCGCATTGAAGCGGAAGACGTAGAAGGTATT
Source organism: Gemmatimonadota bacterium (assembly GCA_031431925.1). Classification (GTDB taxonomy): domain Bacteria; phylum Gemmatimonadota; class Gemmatimonadetes; order Gemmatimonadales; family GWC2-71-9; genus SHZU01. The sequence goes on from JANPEL010000189.1 coordinate 5,158, forward strand.
CGGTACCGCGGCGTTCAGCGCAGTGAAAATCTGGGTCTGGATGCCTTGGACGATCGACGCCATCGTCATCACCGTCGAGACCCCGATGACCACGCCGAGAATGGTCAGGAACGAGCGGAGTTTGTTGGCGCGGAGCGAGTCGAGGGCCATGGCGACGCCCTCGGTCAGGGTGTGGAGTCGCACTGAGCTAGCCCTCGGACCGCAAGGCCGCGATCGGATCGAGGCGGGCGGCTCGATTGGCCGGATAGACCCCGAACAAAATTCCGGTGCCGGCACCGAGCGCCAGCGACACCGCGACCGACCAGGCGGTGACCTTGGCGGGTAACGGGCTGACCGCCGCCACCACCATGGCCAAGCCCGCGCCCGAGAGCACCCCCAGGAGTCCGCCTAACGCGGCCAGGATCACCGACTCCACCATGAACTGGCGAAGGATGTCCTGCCGCCGGGCGCCCAAGGACTTCCGGAGTCCGATCTCATAGGTCCGCTCGGTCACCGACATCAGCATCACGTTCATGATGACGATACCCCCGACGACGATCCCGATGGCCACCACCGCGGGCACCACCAGGAAGAGGACGCTGGTCAGGGTGGCCCAAAACGCCAAGAGGGCGTCGGCCTTGTCGATCGCGAAGTCGTTGGGCTCGTTCGGCCGGAGCCGGTGGGCCACCCGCATCGCCTCCTCGGCCCGGGCCATGGCCCCGGCGATCTGGTCCGAGGCCGAGACTTTGACGGAGACCGTGGTGGTCAACCGGCGGCCGTACATGGCTTCGAAGGTTGGCAGGGGGGCCAGGATGAAGGCATCGAACGACTGGCCGAGGACCCGGCCCTTGGAGGCGACGACCCCCTTGATGGTCAACGGCAGGCCCCCGACCCGGATCGACTTCCCGACGGCTTGCTCGGCGCCGTCGAACAACTTATCCGCGACATCGAACCCGACCACCGCCACGTACCGTCGCTCCCGGACGTCGGTGTCGGTCAGCGGTTCACCGGCCGCAAACCGGTAGTCCTGGACCGCCTGATAGTCGGGCGTGACGCCGAAGACCAAGGCACCGGACACTTCCCGGTTCCGAAACGTGACGTCGACCGAGGGTGTTGGCCAGCCCGACTGGAGGGAGACGGCTTCCGCATCCGGGAGGGCCGCCCGGACGGCTTCATCATCCGCCGCTCGGCGGTGGACCTCGAGATCCCGCTCATCACGGACCTCTGGCTCGCCCGCAAGGTCGTGCGCGCCCTTGCCCGCTACGGCATCGGCGACCTCGCGGTGAAGGCGTGGA
>JANPEL010000190.1:0-9751 GCA_031431925.1 Gemmatimonadota bacterium
AGTGCCGAGTGCCGAGTGCCGAGCCCTTAAGGCACCACGATCGATCCCACCATCCCGCTGGTGAAGTTGCCGGCGGTGCTGTGAATGGTGCACTGATAGCGGAAGGTCCCCGGGGTGTTGAAGGTGCGTTGCAGCGAGCCCGATGACTGGGTGGCGGAGTTCCCTTGGTTGTCCTCGAAGGTGACGTTGTGGCTCCCGCCACCCCAATTCCAGGTCACGGTCGCGCCCCGAGCCGTCACATTGAGCGTCTGGGGATTGAATACGTTGCTGGTCACGTTGACCGTGTTCGAGGCCGGCGGGGGCGGCGGCGGGGGCGGCGGCGGCGGCGGGCCGGGCTCAGTCCCTCCACAGCCAAGCCCCATCACCAATGATGCCACAGCCGCAAGGATTCGGGTATTCATTTTCGCTCTCCATGGTTTGTCGGACCGCGGCCGCTATCAGACCGCTGCGAACCACCCCATGCCACCCCGTTCGGCCATGGTGCGCTGGTGGGGATGAAACATGTAGCGCCCTCGGGCCGGAAGACGGAATTCGATGATGGCCCGCTCGGCCGGCGCCAGACTCACAATATCAGTTTCTTCATCCGGCACAAGCCGTGTACCATTTCGATACACTGAAAAGGTCTCGGCGTGTAGATGAAAAGAAGCCATCGGCTGATCGGTAACCAGGTTGGCGAGATAGACACGGATCAGTTCGCCTGTCGTAACCTTGATCGGATACTTGGCGTAGAAGCCAGTTACCCCGTTCCAACCAAACCAATCACTCTGCCGGTCCCCGTCGACATCAAATCCGCCAAACACCAGGGAAAACTCTTGCGCCGGCGGCCGGGCCGGCCGGGGATCGACGATCAGCAGACCATAGAGTCCGTTCGCAACGTGGTCCTCGCTCGGCGTGAAGTCGCAATGATACGGATGGACTCCGAACGGACCCGCGGTGAGGCGATAGGTCACCTCGCCGCCCGGGGCTACCGGCTCCCAGCCGTCGGCGCCGATTTCATGCCGGCCATGAAAGTGAAGGTTGTGCGCCCGGTTGGTGCGGTTCGTGAGTGTAATCTCGAGCCGATCGCCTTCGGTGGCCCGAAGCACCGGGCCGGGCATCGATCCGCCGAACGTCCAGGCATCGAACCGGTGGTCGGCGGAGATGCCGACCTGCTGGTCGACCACGTCGAGCCGATACGATCTGGTGACCGGACCAGACTCCGGAAACGGAGCGGGTGGACGAGTGACTCGGTCGAGCGCGAGAGGGCCGAGTTCGGGGGGGGGCATGACCCCGTGATCGTATTGGAGCCGTGAGGGCATGGTCGGCATCGGGGAGCCGCCGGCTGGCTTCGATCGGGCCATCCGGCTCCAAAGGGCCGTTCCGACCGCCCCAATCGCGATCCCTGAACCAGCCACCAACCAGTCTCGGCGTTTCATGTCACATCCGCCCGTAGTACCACGCGCTCGCCACCAAGGTCACGAGCAGAATACCCAGCCCGGCCGCAAATACCCTGAGCCAACCCCACCGTGACGGGGTCGGAACCCGGCGACCCCGAACGAAACGGAACAGCCACCAGAGTAACACGATCGGCAGGGCAAGGAATGACAGGTTCGCGCCCAGGCGGCTGACGAATCCGCCGCGGCTAACGCCGGGCCCCCCGAGGCGCCACGCCGCCAGGATCGAATCGGTGCCCGCGGGCAGGGCGGCGGCGGCCAAATCGAAATGGAGAGAATCGAAAACGTGACGGGCTAGTCGGACCGGCGCGGTGGCTGGATTCGGCATAGGAGGCTGAGGCCCCGGAACCGGCTGGGTCCTCCAATCCGGGAACGAGTCAGGCACCATCGCGGCCCGCACCAGAATCGAGGCCAGGGGGATCCAGTCCGACCACCACGGCATCCGAAACCCGGTGCAGGCGCGGAACACTTCAAGGCCGAACGGCACGCTGGAACGATATTCGTTGCCGGCAAAGCAATTCCCCGTACCACCCGGGCCACTATTGGCTAAATCGGCCCGGCCGGATCCAAGCACGACATTGTTTCGAATCAGGTTGCCTGCGGCCGGATAGAAATTGCGGTCTTGAAACGGCACGGCGGCAATGCCGTGACTCGTGTGATCCAGCACCACGTTTCGTTCGACGGTATCGTGAATCGAGCCCGCCAGCAGGATCCCGTTACCCAGGACCACGGAGTTGATCGTGATGGCTGGGGCGGCGGCATTGTTGTTCGACATCACCAGGTTGGCGGCAAACACCGCTTCGCGCTGCGGCGGCTCGAGCTCGATGTCGAGCGAGGCGGGAACCAATCCAGCCCGATTGTGCCTCCAGATCGAACTGACCACATAGAGGCCCCCGCCGGCGTTGGTGCCCGAATAGCCCAATGCGTTATGCTCCGCGATCACGTTTCGAATGACCGTGTTACAGGGGTAGCATTGGCCAATGTAGAATCCCGAGTCCGGCGATCCCGACGCATATGAGTCTTCGAACAGACCGTCCTTGGAGCCAAACGCGTAGAGCCCATAGTCACCGTTATTCGTGGCGGTCAGGAACGACCCCCGGAACCCGGTGACGCCGGTCCAGAAGAACCCGTTGAGGACCGCATGCCTGGCGGTCAGGTTCTCGACGGCCACGGCGTCGGCCACGATGGAAAAGCCGTTGCCGCGGACAAACTCGCCGTCGACGATCGTCTCGTTTCGGTCTTCGCCTCGGATCACGATCGACGGAGTCGTTACCGACACTTCCTCTCGATAGATCCCTCGGCCCACGAACACCAGGTCACCCGGACTTGCCGCATCCACGGCGGCCTGAATCGTCGGATATTCGGCCGGCACTTTGAGCACCTTGCCGGTGGGGATGTCGACCGGTAGAATGGCGCCTTTGGCACTGGGGCTGAACGGAACGTCGCCGACGACGACCACACCGGCCATCCCGTTGCCTTCTTTGGTGCCGTGATAGGTGCAGTAATACTGATAGACGCCAGGCCGGTCGAACACGACGTCCCCGCCCCGCCCCTCACCGCCGGAACGGCCCGCGACGTCGCCCGTTTTCCAGTTGCCATCGGAGGCCGTGGCATTGTGGACGCTCCGGCCCTGATTCAGGAACGTCACTCGGGTGCCGACCGGTATCCGGCTCACCGAGCCGCTGAACTGGTTGTCATACATGTTGACCAGCGTTCCGGCATTTTCCCGCGGCCCGCAGCCAACCAACACCGCGAACATACCGGCACTGCACCAACGCCTGAGCCTGACCATGGGACCTCGAACAAAGAATCGGGAAGACGGCGGGACGGTAACCCGCAAAGTATCGCCGGAAGGTTGGGCACGCCACGACCGGGGTGCCACTCTGGCCTCCGGCGACTACGTTTCGCGGGTGATGCGAAAGGATCGTTGGCTCGCGCTCGATGTCTTCCGCGGACTCACCGTGGCCTCGATGCTGCTCGTCAACAACCCCGGCAGCTGGCGGGCCATCTATCCACCGCTGGAGCACGCCCCGTGGCACGGTTGGACGCCGACCGACCTCATCTTCCCGTTCTTTCTGTTCATCGTCGGCATAACCACGGAGTTGTCCCTCAATCGTCGATCAGCCAACGGCGCCACCGACCAATCCATTCGACTCCAGATTCTTCGGCGCAGCGTGCTGATCGTGTTGGCCGGGCTGGCCCTCGCCGCGTTTCCATTCTTTCCCCTGACCCAATTCACCGACCTCAGGATTCCCGGCGTTCTCCAGCGAATCGGGATCTGCTACGGCCTCGCCGCGTTGGTGGCCTGGCGTCGGCCCAGTCGAGCGGTCGCGGCCGTGGCCGCCGGGTTACTGGTCGGGTATTGGGCCGCCATGACGCTGATCCCGGTCCCGGGCCAGACGGAGATCTCCCTCGACATTCCCGACCAGACCTTGGCGGCGTATTTCGACCGGCTCCTGCTCGATGGTCATTTGTGGAGTACGAGCAAGACCTGGGACCCCGAAGGGCCCCTGTCGACCATTCCGGCCATCGCGACGAGCCTGTTGGGAATTCTGACTGGTCGGTGGATGAACCGACCCAACCCGCTTCCCGACCGGCTGAACGGACTCTTTGCCGTCGGGGCCATGCTGACCACGGCCGGGCTGATGTGGAACTGGGTCTTCCCGATCAACAAAAATCTTTGGACCAGTTCCTACGTGGTGTTCGCCGCGGGACTCGCGATGCTGGCTCTGGCGACCACCAGCTGGGTCATCGACATCAAGGGATTCCGCTCGTGGACCAGGCCATTCGTGACATACGGCCTGAATCCGTTGGCGGCGTTCCTCGGTTCCGGGGCCATGGCCCGATCCACGGTACGGCTGCACCTCGAGGTCGGCGGCCAATCGATCTCCGTGAAAGAGGCGATTGTCACCCACGGTTTTGCCTCATGGCTCTCGCCGGTCAACGCCTCGCTGGCGTATGCCCTCGCATTCGTCGCGCTCTGGTACCTGATCCTCTTATGGCTCGAACGGCGGGGTTGGATTCTCAAAATTTAGAGGGCCGACAACTGGGGGCCGATCGTGGTGCCTGCCGTTCTTCACACTCCCGCGTTAGGGTTTGAGCGGCACCGCCTCGAGCGTCACGAGATCCCAGTACGAAACACTGTCCGGCTGCGCCGTGCGGCGGAGAAAGCTCTGCGCTGTTTGGAGAAGCTGAACGCTCGCATAGCCGGGACGCCCCTGCGGGTGCGCCTGTCCCATCACACCGCCGAAGTAACTCCGGACGATCAGCCCTTTTTTCCCCCACGGCAAAGCCCGGACGTTGGCCGCATAGCGCCGGAACGCCTGTTGGCGGAAAATGTAGAACTCCACGTTCGACGTATAGAACAGCGACACCTTCTCATGGCGGTCCGAGAGGAACTTCCCGATCCGCCGAAACGCCGTCGCCCCGCCGAAATCGCCGACCACCGGAATGACTCGGCCCTGTCGCTCGAGCCGCTGGAGAAAACGAAAGTCCTCTTCGCGCGCAAGGAAACTCGCCTCCTTACCGGCGAGATCCTTCTCCAAGTACAACTGTCGAATGGTTGGGTAGTACGATCGGGGCCCCCGGCCGTAGGTCGCGAAACGAAGGGCCGAACCGCTTCGCATGAACTCATCATGAAACCTCCGGATCGTGCTCGAATCGACTCCGGTCACCGGCAAGCCATAGGCCTTGATTCGCGCGATCAGTCCGGCATGGGTCCGGAGGTGCCGGGTTGAGTCGGCAGGCATCCGGTCGACGTAGTCGAGGAGGTCGGTCAGCGGCCGATTGGTCCACGCAGCCAAGTCGGCCGGGGGCTGGCGGCCGAGCAACAGACAGAGGAAGTCGAGGCGGTTGGTCGCGGTTTCAAACACCGACTTGTACAGCAGGTGAAGCAGCAGATTGTCGCGCCGGAGATCGACGATGAACGCGATCGACGGCCGGCCGGCCACAATGTAGGAAAAGTTTTGATCGGGCCCGACGCCAAGATAGGCCCCGCCCCGCTCGCCGAGCGTCTTGATCGAGCCGATGACATGGAGATACGACGACTCGTTGGAGATCAGGTTGTCGGTGTCGAAGTAGCCGCCCGACTCGGATAGCTGCCCGACCAGCCGCCCGAACGGGATGCTGTCGCGGGATCCGTTGGGCGCGCCCGCGGCCACCTGGATCAAGAGCAGGATGGAGAACATGCCTGGATGCTAATGACGGGGCCGCCCGAACGGCGAATCCGGCTACTCCTCCCGCATGGCCACCGTGGCGTCAATTCGGGTCGCGGCGGCCGCCGGAATCAGCATCGCGCCGGTCGCGACCGCCACCAGACCCGCCGCCACAACCAGGATAGTCAGGGGGTCGTTGGCCGAGACGCCCCGGAGTTGACCGGCCAACAATCGGGTGGCCGCCAGCGACGAGATGGTCCCGAGCGCGACACCAACCAAGACCGGCGCCAGACCCTGGCGAACTACCATGCCGCGAATCGACGACCGCGAGGCCCCGAGGGCGGCCCGAATCCCGATTTCCCGGGTCCGGCGGGCCACGACAAACGCGATGACGCCGTAGATCCCAACCACCGCAAGCCCGAGCCCGAGCACTCCGAGAACCGTCAGTAACTGGGTATTGAACCGCGACTCGGCCACCGACCGACCGATTCGTTGGTCCATGGTCGCGACCTGGAAGATCGGAACCGATGGATCGACCGCGCGAACGGCGTCCGTCACAAGGCTCGTGGCACCCGCCGGGTCGCCCGCGGTCCGAACCGCGATCGTCATCGTCCGTTGCAACCAACTCCAAGCATCCGGCGGCGCCTGGCCGATCGGCAAGTAGAATTCGGTATCGACATCGCTGGCCAACCCGGCTGAACGCACGTCGCCGGCCACGCCGATGATTTCCTTCCAAGCGGGACCTCCTGTGAAATCGGCCTCGCAACAGGCCATCCGGCGCCCTATCGGATCGAGACCCGGGAAGGCCCGTTGGGCGAGCGTTTCGCTTACGATCATGACCAAGGGCCGGCCGCGACGGTCATCGGCGACAAACGCCCGACCCCGCGTCAGCCGAATCCGCATCGTCTCGAAATAGCCTGGCGTCACCACCCGAAGCCGCGACGAGATGGCGTTCCGCCCCTCGATGGCTTTGCCTTCGGGAATCAATCCATTGGAACCTCCGCCAGGGCCCATGGGTACCTGGGAGGACAGCCCAGCAGATACCACCCCTGGCCGGAGGCGGAGTTCATCATCGATTTGGGAAAAAGTTGCGGTGACGCGGGCCCAGTCTTCGTAGCCAACCCGGGGCAGCGTCACCCGGGCGGAGAGGACTCCGGCCGGTTCAAACCCCGGATCGAGTCGTGCCAAATTGATGGCGGTGCGGATCAACAGGCCGGCACCGACCAGCAGCAACATCGCCAGCGCCACCTCGGTCGCGACGAGTCCCTGCTTGAGCCAGTCGCCACTCCGGCCACTCGCGCCGCGAGAGCCCTCCCTGAGGGCGGCGAACAAATCCGGCCGCGCGGTCCGAACCGCCGGCAGCAGGCCAAAGACCAACGCCGAAAGGACCGCGACCGCCAAGGCGAAGCCGACGCCGGCCACATCAAGCCGCAGCTGGTCCAAACGGGGCACGTTGTCGGGGGCGGCCGCGGCAATCAGCCGGACGCCGAGGAGGGCGACGGCAATCCCCGCCACCGAGGCCCCCAGAGCCAGGGCCAGGTTCTCAGCGAACAACTGCCGGACGATCCGACCTCTCCCGGCGCCAAGCGCCGCTCGGACAGCCAGTTCCCGGGTTCGGCCCGCGCCGCGGGCCAGCAACAGGTTGGCCACGTTGACACAGCCGATCAAGAGCACCATCGAGACCGCACCGAACAACACCACGATCCGGCCCCGCGCATCACCCACAATCGATTCGAGCATCGGGACCACGAACGGGCGCAAGCTGTGATTCTCGTTGGGATACGCCTCCCGCAACCGGGCCGCGATCGGAGCGAGATCGGCGGCGGCCTGTTCTGGAGTAATCCCGTCCTTGAGCCGGCCGTACACCCTGAGAAAGTGGCCGTCATGTTCCGCCTGCTGCGCGGGGGTGAACGCGGCCGGCGTCCAGAGATCTTCGCCGTTGTCCAGCTGGTCGAAGTCCTGCGGCATCACGCCGATGACGGTATGCGGAACGGCGTTGAGGGTCAGGGTTTGGCCGATCACTCGTGGTTCAGCGCCAAACCGGCGGGTCCATAGCCGGTGGGAAAGAACGATTGTTCGGGCCTGGCCCGGCTGGTCTTCCTCGGCGCCAAAGACCCGGCCATGAAGCGGCGTCGCGCCCATGACGTGGAAGTACGAGGCGGTGACCCGAGCCCCGAGGACCCGTTCCGGGCGATCGGATCCCGTCAAGATGAAGCTCTCGCCGAAGCTGGCTCCGAGCGCGCTGAAGGTGTGCTGGTCGCGGGAGATATCGGTGTAATTCCCAATCGAAACATCGCCCCCGGCGCGGCCCTGCCACCCCTCGGACAGCATGACCAACTGGTCGGGGTTGGGAAGCGGAAGCGGCTGGAGCACCACGGTATTCAGCACGCTGAAGATCGCAGTCGTCGCGCCGATGCCCAATCCCAACGTCAGGACCGCCGTGGCCGCGAAGCCTGGTTGCCGGATCAGAGTCCGAACCCCAAACCGGAGATCGGTGCCCAACTCACCCCACCACTCGGTGCGCCCCATGGTCCGATCGCGCTCCTTCCCCAACTTGGTCAGTTCTTGCCGCATCGAGGCGGCGTCCCCAAGACGACGGGTTGCTTCGGCGCGGGCCGAGTCCGGGTCTAAGCCTCTGGCAACGAGCTCACGGGTCCGCATCTCCACATGGAAATCGAGTTCATCGGCGACCTCCCGGTCCACCGAAGGTCGCCACCAAAACTCTCGAAACCGGCGTCCAAATCGGAGCATCAGGCGGGCGTTGGCCGAGCCACGTCGAGCACCTTCGTGACCGCCGAACTCAATCGCCGCCAAGTCCGGACCTCGTCGTCGAGCCGGGCGCGGCCGGAGTCGGTCAAGGCGTAGAACTTGGCCTTTCGCCCGAGCTCCGAAGTACCCCACTCTGCTTCGATCCACCCCCGCCGCTCCATGCGGTAGAGCGCCGGATACATCGAGCCCTCCTCGATTGCCAGGGTTTCGTCGGTCGTTTCCTCGAGCCAGCGAGCAATCGCGTACCCGTGTCGCGGGCCCCAGGACACCGTCTTCAGAATCAGGACATCCAGGGTGCCCTGGAGGAGTTCGCCCGAGTGCGATCGTGCCACGATATACCTCGTTGATCTAGGTAACAATAAGAAACGTTTCATTGCCTAGATTGTCAAGGTAATAAAAAAGGCGCCCCGGTTTGGGGGGCGCCTCGTTCGGCATGGTTGGCCGCTCTAATCGACTGGCTTAGTCTTTAGCGCGGTCCAAATACTCGCCGGTTTCGGGATTGACCCGGATCCGCTCACCGGTCTGGATGAACTCTGGGACGTTGACCGTGATGCCGTTATTGAGGACCGCGGGCTTCGACGAGGCGGTTTTGGTCGCGGTTTTCATAACCGGCGCCGTGTCCACTACCTCGAGGGTCAGGGCGGACGGCATCTGAATCCCGATCGGGCGCCCTTCGAAAAACTCCGCCACGATCTTCATCCCCTCGGTCATCCATTTGGCGGTGTCGCCCAAATCTTCCTCTTCGACCTCGAGCTGGTCGAAGTTTTCCGAGTTCATGAAATGGTAGGTCGTGCCGGCCTTGTACATGAAATCCAGGTCGTGCGTCTCCATGCTCGCGATTTCAAGGCTATCCGTTGCCCGAAACCGGTGCTCGAACTGGATTCCGGTCCTGAGCTTCCGAAGCTTTGCCTGGACCAACGCCCGGAGGTTCCCCGGCGTATGATGGTGGAAATCGAGGACCCGGCACGGTTCGCCGTTGAACATGAGGGTCATACCGCGCCGCATGTTGCTCGCAATGATTGCCATACTGGTGTTACCGTTACGGGTGACTGGTGGCTGGTGACTGATAGCCTGTAAATATAACCCCAACAACAGGTTGGGGCGAATTTTGAGGATTTCGGCCGAGCCCCGCCGGATTTCACCGGTTGGCCTCGCCAACGTCCAGAAACCTCGGCCCTTGCCTAACTCTCTTTTCCCTGGGAAACTTGTGGCGTGAGTATCGTCACCAAGGCGTGCCCTTCCTGCGCCCACCCCCTCCCTGCCGAAGCGGCGTTCTGCATGATGTGCGGAGCGGCCACGCCGCACGCCATCGACAAGGCAACCGGCGAAATTCGGCAATTGAGCTCGGACCGGATCCCGTCACCGGATTTGGACCGACTACAGCGGGCACTGGGG